>CAZQHN010000002.1:63142-260605 GCA_964593745.1 uncultured Gammaproteobacteria bacterium | reverse complement strand
TAAACTACTTCGTGCTAGCACGATGTTGCGGAGAGAGAGGGATTCGAACCCTCGAGACTCGTTAAAGTCTAACACCTTAGCAGGGTGCCCCTTTCAACCACTCAGGCATCTCTCCAGTATATATTTATTTTTTAATATTTTAATTCTATTTACTACTTACCCTTTTCCGGTCATTCGACCGGACCGAGTCGTATGACTCGGCAACCACTGAACCAGATCGTATGATCTGGCAGGCATCTCTCCAGTAATAATTTCAAATTTCAAATGATAAATTTCAAAATAATAACATAATTTAAAACTGCCTATGCGGAAGAGGCGAGATTCGCCCCGTCATGCGACTGAGCGTCAGATCGAATGACCTGACAAACACAACCTCACTTTGGCGGAGGAGGTGGGATTTGAACCCACGAGACACTTTCATGTCTAACAGTTTTCAAGACTGTCCTATTCAACCGCTCTAGCACTCCTCCATTAACTTAATTAAATCACGAAGTTGTTGTCTAAGAAATCTTCTACCCTCTGTTGTCTTCAAATATCTCTCTCTTCTTCTAGCGTCAGACTCTAATAAATAACACTCATAATGAATTAATTTAGGAAATTTATATTGAGTAGACTTTACTTTGCCTTTTTTGTGTTGTAGCAATCTAATTCTAATATCACTAGTAAAACCTTTATATAAATTACCATTATTTAATTGTAAAATATATACATAATACATATACCCTCCTATATGTTATGTTTATAAATTAGCTTCGCCCAGTCATACGACTGGGCGTCCGGTCGAATGACCGGACGGCACCCTTCCAAATGTTAAAAAATAAAGGTTATTTAATACATAACCCAAGCATGCTTTTACTGCTCCTCTATTTTATGATAAAATAAATATATAAGAAAATCGACTAATTGTCAATTATGGAAAACGAGAAAAATGAACAAGAACAACCACAAATTATAGAAATTATTAGTTGGGAAATACCAGAATATGAAAAGCATCTCCGCGGTAAATGGTGGTATATTTTATTTGGTTTAGCTGGCTTAGTCATGCTAATTTATGCTATTTTTACCGCCAACTTCTTATTTGCTATTATCATTATTGTTGGTAGCTTTATTTTAATTATCAATGATGCCAGAAATCCTCAAGGAGTCAATGTCACAATTGCTAACGAAGGTATTATTGTCGGCCGCAAATTTTACGATTATGATGAAATAGATAGTTTTTCAATTGTTTATAAACCAGCTTTAGGTATTAAACAACTTTATTTTGATTTTAAGAGCCGTACTAAACATCATCTTTCCCTACCATTAGCTGATATTAATCCTTTATTTGTTAGAGAAAATCTTATAAAATACTTAACCGAAGACATAGAACGAACTGACCAAACAACCTCAGAAGCGATTTCCAAGATGCTGAAGCTGTAGAAGTTAAGCTCTCCCCCGCCCTGGTAAAAACTGGGGCGGGTTTTTAATTTTAACCCTTGGCAAGAGTTAAAACTAAGATTTCTTCAGCGCCGGCCTGATATAAAACTTTAGCGGCCTCATTAGCTGTTGCCCCAGTCGTAATAATATCATCAATTAAAATAATTTTAGCTGGCACTGGTTTTATAACTTTAAAACTACCAGCTAAATTAATTAAGCGTTGCTGTTCTTTTAGCTTAGCCTGCGCTGAAGTATGTTTAACTCTAATTAAACCATCAAATAAAGCTAAATCAAAATAATTAGCCACTACTTGAGCGATCAGCTCTGCTTGATTAAAACCACGCCAATTATAACGCCGACGACTTAAAGGCAAGGGAATGATGTGCGCAGTAAAAAAATCTTGAAAAAAATCATGAGTTGAGGTAGATAAAACTTGCTCTAAATAACGCGCTAAAATATCACCTAAAACAAAAGCTAAATCTTTAGCCAAGCGATACTTACAAGCTCTAATCGCTTCACTAATTAATTTATCTTCATAATCAAAGGCACATAATACTCCTTTAAAATAATAAAGTGGCTGACAATTAAGACATAAGTTTAGCTCTTCAGTCGCTTTATGACAACAAAAACACTTACCCGACCATAATAATCTATCCTGAGCTAAACATTTAACACATAAATAATCTCCTTCTTGGCCACAACCTAGGCAATATTTAGGAAAAATAATATCAAAAAAATATTGTTGACAAAATAAAACAATATTTTTTAACCCTCCTAACATATTTTTATTTAAAATTATTATTTCCAGCTAGCCCTGGCAACTTTCCATTCTGAACCAATTTTTTCTAAACTAATCGCTAAATCTTGCTCAAAATCTTTAACCTGACCATCAGTACTAGTTTGACGACGTTTAGTCTTAACTAAACCCTGAGCCGTACCGGCAGTTTCGCTAAAAGAAGTAAATTCAACTATCACAGCTGTGGTAACAATTGATTCATAATCAGCGGCTGTAGCTTTGGCTTGCTCAGTGGCGACATATTGACTGGTAGTTGCTTTATAACTTTCTGTCATAAATACTTTTAAATCAACTAGATTTTGAAAATTAGATTGACTAGACGAAGTGCCATAACGCTCAGCAAAATAAAGCGCTAACTTATTAGCTTCTTCTCGACTTTGTTCTGCTAAACTTAAGGGCTCCGCAGTTTGAGTAATCGTTGGCGAAGTCTTAGAGATAATCGGTGGGGCAATTTGATTTTGCTCAGTAGTAGAAGTAGTTTCAGTTGTTGTACTATCTTCCGGAGAAAAATCGTAGATAAAAATAAAATAAATAATCCCGACTAAAATTATTAAACCAACGATAATTAAAATAAGGGCTTTTTTATTCATATAATTTTATTATTTAATTTCTAAGCTTCTTCTGTCGCCATTTTTTCGGCTAACTGTTTTTTAGCCTCTTCAATTTCTATCAATTGACGAGGGTCAGAAGTAATGAGTTGATCTTCAATATACGAGGCTACTACTTTAATAGCGGCGTGCTTATTTCCAGCAAAGAAAATGCCTTCACCAACACCACATTCTAATAATAAATACTTTTCACTTTCTGTTAAAATAAAAGTTTTTTGAATTAAATCAATCGCGGCCGGAGACTGCTTCAATAAAATTTGTAAAGAAGAGTTAGTGACGATGGCTTGCCCATAAGGCGAGCGCAAAAAGTCATTAACATCCTGAGTAATTGTTGTCACGCCAAGATAATATTTGCGGCAACGTTTAACTAAGGCGTAAATAAACTTAGCACTATCCTCTTGTTGCATCATCCACCAAGCTTCATCAATTACTAAAATACGTTTTTTAACTAAAGAGCGAACTTCATTCCAGATATAATTAACAATTGTATAAATGGCCATGGGCCTTAACTCATCTTCTAGGTCGCGCACTGAAAAACAAACTAACTGATTATCCATTTCTACGTTAGTCGGACTATTAAATAAACCAGCAAACGTACCTTCGGTATATTTTTTTAAACGAGTAGCTAACTCAGATCCGCCTTCCATGCCACCTAAAATTTCCTCAAAATCCTGCATAATCGGTGGCTCTACAGCGGCTAAGTCAGAATCAGGCGTAATGTCTTTACGAGCATAAGTTTCTAATAAAGCACGGTCCACCACTGAATCCTCTTCATAGGTTAATTGACCAATCATTAATCTAACTAGACCTTTTAAAGTAATAACCGCACTACGAATAATATCTTCAATCTTAGTTTGATCACCCACTGCTTTAGGTAAATCAAAAGGATTGATTTTACTTTGACTAGCCAAAGAAATGCTAATATATGTTCCACCGACTGCTTCAGCTAAATGTTTATATTCATATTCTGGGTCAATGACAATTACTTCTGTCCCCATCATTAAACTGCGCAAAATTTCTAATTTAATCGCATAGCTTTTCCCAGCACCTGAAGTAGCAAAAGCTACGGTATTGGCATTTTGTAAACTAAAACGATCAAATAAAATTAAGCTATTATTATGACGGTTAATACCATATAAAATACCATTATCAGATGTTAATTCACTAGAAACAAACGGGAAAGACGATGCCACAGGTGATGAATTCATGTTAAAAGCAATATATAATTCATCATTATTTAAAGGCAAAGTAGAATTAAAGCCTTGCTCAGCCTGATAATAAACCCTTTTAGAATAAACCAAACGAGCCCCAAACATATCTTCTACTGTGTCAGATAAATGATCTAATTCTTCCACTGTATCGGCGTACAAGGTAATATAAAGGGCAAATTGGAAAAATTTTTCCGTACCCTGAGTTAAAGAATCACGTAAATTTTCAATATCGCGTAAAGCAGTCTCCCTGATCGGATCGCGTGGCGAACCTTTTTCCGCATCAGAGATAATTTGCGCCTCTAGGGCACCAACTTTTTTCTTTAATTGTTTGAGAATAATACCGCTTTTTACCGGATAAAAATACATGGCAATATCAAAAGTGGCGTTTAAATTAATTACGGGAGCAAACCAGCCAACGCTAATATAGCGAGGATAAGAAACAACAAAAATCGTACGCAAAAGTTTACCGCCTAATTTTAAATAATGCGGCGTTATTTCCATGCTTTCCGGCGCAATCAATTCATTAATAGAAAATAAACCACGACGAAAAGTTTTTTCTTCAGTCACTAATTCTTCAGTTGTCTTAGCCTCTTCTTCAAATTTTTTAATTTGCTCTAAATCAACCGTCAAACCTATGCCTGATGGGCTAGTTTTACTACCTGGCTCAACTAAAACATCTTCCTCATTATCAATTCCATCTTCTGGTTTATTCTTTTTGGCAAAAATATCAAACAATTTTAACATATTAATTATTTTCCTCTAAACGAAGTTTTTCCACTTCGACTAAATGTTCATTTTCTCCGGTAACCGGATTATAAGTATTATAAAATAATTCCACTAAACTTTGTGTATCTAATTCAATAGTATTTAGTCCAATCGAGCTTAAACCGCCAATCACAGTATCGACCCGGCGACTTAATTCTTTGCGCAAATTCATAAATTTTTCTTCGCGCATCTTAATCAAAGAAGAAGGACTAAAAGTTTCTGACAAGCGTGAAATAAAACTTTTTTTCTTATCTGATAAAGGGTTATAAGGTACTATCACATAAAAACGCTTATTCATGATTTTACTCAAAGAAATTAATTCCTTAATATAGCTAACATATTCTGTAATTTGCATTTTCAAAAGCTCGTTAGTTTGTTCTTTTTCTTTTTGTTTCAAATTATCTAAATAACCCTCAATATTTAATTCTCTTGATTGAATAACAATCTGTAAAGGAAAATTAATGTTATTTAAAAAACTAACGTAAGCAGAAATAATGGCATTTTGTTCATCTTCATTTTTTAAAGCAAAATTAATACTCGAAACCATAATAACCGAACGTAGGTTTCCGTCCTTCATAATAATCGTATCTTGTCTGATACCGGCAATATCAAGATAACGTAAAGTTGATGGTTTAGTTGGTGTTTTAGCCATAAAAATTTAAGAAAAATCAGACGGAATGTCTTTGTGCAATTGAACCACTACTTCATCTGATGACTCACCTTGATACGAGCCTTGAGTATCAACAATTAAAGACAATTCATTTAAACGACTTTGTGAATATTGCCTAGCAGAAATTACCACTGGTTTCTTTTCAGGCAAATTATCAAATTCCAAGCCTGCTTTTAGTGTATCATCTTTTCGCCAAATTCGTAACCGCGGTTTTTTTAAAGTTTCAATTAAATTCAATAAGAAAAAATGAAAAGCCGCGCCATTAATTTTAACAAAGGCAAAAGTAGTACCGATCGTAAATAAGAAAAGACCAGCCACGATAAACAAAGCAAAATCAAACAAACGATAAGACAAGGCAATTAATAAAGCTGTCACCAGCATAATAATAAACTGCCGTACGGTAATCGGACCAAAAATCTTATCTTCCACATCAATAAATTGTGGCACAGTAAACTGCATCATACTTTAAAACTTTAGCAAATGATTAAGAGCAATAATCGCTGATAATTCTTCGGGTTTTAATGAATCTGGTTCGTTTTTTAATTCTTGTTTTAAGACATCAATAATCGGCTGACCCAAATCAAGCGCGCGACGACATAAAGATAAATAAAGTTTATTTAAAGCACTTTCTTTCCAAGCTACGATGCCGTCAATTTTTTTACTATAATCTTCTTCACCTAACAATTCTAACTTAGCCTTAATTTTTTCCGTGGCTTTAATTGGATCAGGATCAAGTCGACGAAAATTCTTAACTGTCATATAACGCAATTCATCCACTGGGTTTAAAACGCGCGGTGTAAAATGAATATCATCCATTTTAATTTTGCCACTAGTTGCTACTTTTAAATTAACAACCGGTTCAGGCTTAGCTACTTGATCAACTATTTTACGTAAACCGCCTTTATCAATTGGTTTATTATTCACTAAAGCTTCTTTAATTATTTTTTTAGTCGTGGGCGAAACTTGAGACGCTGGCTTAGCTTTTACTTCTTGACTAATCACTGGCACAGGCGGAGCTAGCTCATGTTCCGGCATCATTACTGGCTCAGTTTCTTTTAATTTGCCAGCCGCCTTTAAACTAGTTGCCAAATCATAATCAGCCACCTGAGTCACTTTAGTTAAAGGTGATTTAATAGGCGTTTTGTCTTCGGGCACAGTAATTTTGGTAGGCGCCGGACTAGCAATTTTTTTAAAATTATTAAGTTCAAAGTCAGCGCTAGCTAAAGCCCTGTCCGCGGCCTCACGACTCAAAGCTACGCCACCAAGCTCACTGGATTTAATTAAAGCCTCAAGTGTAGATGATCTATCGCGCGTTAAACGTAAATAAGTCTTAATTACCTGTCGAAATTTACTACTAACCAAAGGATCGGTTAAGCTGATTCTTGATTTTTCAACTATTTTTTGCACAGCGGCTTCAATTTTACTATCAAATTCGCTAGTTGAAACTGGTTGAGCTATTTGCTTAACTTCTTTTTCATCAGTTTCCGAAAAAACTAATTTAGGCCCTGCGCTAGCTCCTAATAAATAATCAAGCACTGAACTAAAAACACTTTTTCTTAGTTCCTTATCTATTAATCTAGCTTGTTCTAATGATAAAGAAAATTGATTAACCAAATACGCCGCCAAACCTTCGAGCTTAATCTCTTTAACTATAACTTTCATGACCGTCGCCGCTAAATCAACTTTATATTCATGCCCAAGTTCAATAATCTTCGCCGCTATTTCAGGCGAAGAGACAGCGGATTTTATATCTTTTGGTAAATCATTAAATTTTTGTAAATATGATAGCATGGCAAAACTATACTTAACTATGTTTGTAATTTTTTGATTTCTTCTTCAATCGCCGCTCGCTCCAAACTACCTTCTGGATACTGCAAAAGCATGTTTTTTAACTCTAAAAGTTCGTCAGTTTCAGTAGATAAAACATTATTATCATTAATTACTATTGGCGGGGTGCTAACTTTATCTTCATTTAATTTTATTGTTTTCTCTGTTAGACCTGATTGGGTTTTAACTGTCTTATCTTTAGGCTCTTTTTTATTATCTATCTCTTCTATTTTATTATCATCTGATTCTTTTATTTCCTCATAAGGAATAATCTGCCAATCTTCACCCTCATCAGATGGCATGCTATCAGGAAAAAACTTTATATTTACATAAAGCTTTAATAATTCGGATAATTTTTCTCTATCTGAGACGATTAAATTTTTACCATTATCTGAATTAACTAAAAAAGTAGATGCACTAACGCTATCATATGTTTGACTGCCATAACGTCCTATAAAATCCTTTAACCAATTAGAAATAGTTGGTTTAACCTCTTGGCCATTTAATAAAATTGGCTGAGAAGTTAAAATTTCTTCATTATCATACAAGGCCTGCTCTAACTTCTTTTTAAAATCAAAATCTCTAGCTAAAATAAAGAAAACCCTACGATTAACTGCTTCTTTAATAATTGCGTCATAACTCAATTCATCTAAAACTCCCTTTTTAAAAATATTTTCTAGATAAATTTTTTCCTGTTCTAAGGTCATATTTTTATCAGGACTATCATTTATAAAATTTATCCTATCAACCAAGGGCTTAAAAACTTTATCAGTAAATTCTACAGCTAGCTGTTTAGCTTTAGCTTCATCAAATTTAAATTCATTTTCAATATAATCTAATAAATCATCTGATGTAACTTCACCTATCACCATAAAAATAACCAAAGGAGATAAGATAACTTTATACCTCTCTTCTAACTCAACCAATGGTTTAAGCACCATGTCGGTTTCACAAGTTAACTGAATTTCTTCAGGTAAATCATAATGAAATATTTCAATGGCTTCTTCGATTGTTATCATAATTTATTTCTATTTTTTATTTTTTGGACCAAAATCTTCAACCCTAATCCAACCTTTATCATGGCCAGTATTAAAATCATTTAATTCAGATACAATAGCTTGTAAAGCAGCCGCTTCATCTGGCTTCTCTGTCTTAAAATAAGCCAAACCTTTTTTCATATCTTCAACCATTTTTCTAGTAGCCGGCGTTAAAGTATTAATATTAAGTTTCATTTGCTTAAGACCACTAACCATATTATTAATAGCTTTCTTAGCCTCTTCACCAGCTCCAGACAACTCTCTAAACATTTTCATTTGCTCAGTAGTAATACCCTTGCCAGTAGAAAAATCAGAACCTTTAAACTGGTCCGTACCAGTAATGCCTAATTGATAAACCATATTCTTAGCATTAGCTAATTCCTTAGATCCTGCCTGAGCTGCTTTAATAGATAATTTGTTAGGTGTGTATTTTTCAATATAATTACCAGAAGCATCTAATTTCTTAGTATCCCAGCTCCTTAATTGAGAAGCTTCAGCTGGGACATTTTGATAGCGAGCATTTATATCATCCATTTTCTTTATATAACTATCATTTATACTCTTTTCAAAGTCAGCATATTTTTTCTTAACTTTATTAATTTCCATATCGCGCGCCAAACCAGACCCTGAAAAATTCTGTTTAACACTTTTTATCTCATTATCCATTAACTCGCTATTTTTCTTTAAGTCAGCTTCTTTATTTTTCTTAGTGTCTTTAATTTTTTGGTCTCGATCAATTACCTCTTTAGCTGCTTCATAATATTGTTGCTTATTACTTAATCTACCTGCATATTTACTTCTTAATCTAGTGTCCAATGCCTTAGCGCTCTCTTCATATTGGTTTTTAGCTATCGCCTTAGAATCACCATATTTTTCAGAAATAGCCTGCAAAGATTTTTGATGTTTTTCTTGAAGTTTCTTAATATCTTCCGGTTTATCACCTCTTGCCTTAGCTACGGATAACTCTTGCTCATTTTTAATCTTTTCAGCGTCTAATTCGCTTTTTTCTGACTTATTGTAATTTCTAATTTTTTGTCCATAAGTTGAAGCTAAACTATCTAGGCCAGCTTGTTTTTCTTTAGTCATTCTTTTATCAGCTCCATTAGAAATTTTTTCTAGCTTTTCCAAATTTCTATCTTTCTGTCTATTAGCCGCCCAATTTTTTATTGAACCAGCAATTTTTTTACTCCCTAAAGAATAAGCTGTTAAACCAGCTCCCGCCGCTACACCACTAGCCATAAGCAAAGGATTGCCAGTTAATACACCTGCGCCAGCCAAAGCTACTCCTTTGGCACCTTTGGCCAAAGGGGTTTTCAAAAATTCTTCATAAGACGACATACCCTTTTCTCTCATGCCTAATTTTTCCAAAGTATTTCTTCGCTTGGTTACTTTAGCTTTTTCTCTAGTTTCTCTCATATCTTGTCTCCAATCTTTCATAAATTGACCACCTTTTTGTAAAGATTCTCCCATTCTTCCACCGCTAACCTTACTTAAACCCTTGCCAGCTAAACCAGTACCCCAACCTGCAACTCCTACGCCAGTACGAGCAGTAAATTTTCCAGTATTAACTGCTAAACTTTTACCAGCAGAGACTGCTCTACCAGCTGTATTTTTAATAGCAAAGTCACGAGTTTTTCTAGCCGCACTTTGTATTTTTGCTAAACCTGCTCCAGCAATACCACCAGCCGCACCGCCAATTTCCTTAGAAATGATTAAACCGCCCATTAAAAGACCAATAGAAATAACAAATTTTAACATACCATCAAGTGAGCCAGCATTAGAAAAACCAACACAACTTTCCTGAGTTTTAGTAAGATATTCAGATTCTTTAGGAGGAACAGTCGGTTTATCAGTTTTAAGAAGAGTTTGAGCTGTAGTGGTCGTAGTCACAGTGACAAAAGAAAGCCAAATAAAAAAAGCTAAAACCGGACCAGACGCCACAGCTTCAGAAAATTGTTTCCACCATTTACTAGCTAAATTTTGAGTCGCTGGTAAAACTGATAATAGCCAAGCCATAGGTGATAAAACAACATAAATCCAAATAGTTATCATTCTCATAACCAAAACCATAAGAATAATAACCATTACTACCGTGGCTATAATAACGTAAATTAAAGCTAGAAGATATGTGCCCAAAATTGTCATAAGCTTAAGTTCATCCTCGCCACAACTAGTCTGGCTTTTACTCAACATATCAGTTAAACCAAGCATGTTAGCAAAGTTACCACCACCAACATCACGAAAACCATTAACAAACGTCAACATTATAACTTGCGCAAAATCAATAATTATTCCACAAATTAATTTAGAAAAATTTATTAACACAGCGGCAATAATGAATTTAGGCAATAACTTTTTCATGCCATAGCTTTCTCGATTTAAAGTTGTAGCAAAAGCAATCACTAATAAAATTAAAATAAAAAACATGTTGCAAACATCTCGTAAAATGCTCCAACCATGTGTTACGGCCGGTGAATTAATAAAATCATTATATTGCGCTACCCAAATCACTCCATTAATTACTTGAATTAAAATCTTACCTAAAACATCAACTAAGCCACTAATAACCGAGGCAACAATCTTTGTCACCACATCAATAAAACCTGCCCGAGCAATTTCTGGCCACAATAAAAAAACCGCACCAACTAATAAAATTGGCAAAAAAGAAAATATAAATTTTTGATTAGATAAATTTTTTGAAAAACTAATCTTCATAATTTATCTTATATTAATCCACCAACTAAATCAGCAATCATAGTAGCAAAAACACCAAAGCCTTCCCAAAGCGCCTTAAGCGGTTCATTTAAAATATAAGCCATAAGAATTAAAGGCGTAAAAGAAATCAATAAAGACATAGCTATTAAGGCATCAACTAAAGCTAATAATCCGGCTTCTAACATGCCCATAACAGTAAAAGGTACACCAAATAAAGTATCAGCTACTCCGCTGGTTGCTTGCTTACCCGAACTTGCGCTAGCGGCTTTAGCAGTTCCGGCGGCTTTGCCAGTACTACTAGCAACGCTCCCAACTCCTTTACCAGCTAACCATTCATGACCTAATTTACAAAAATATTGTTTACCAAAAATAAAACGACAAAGAACATGAAAATTAACATACAATAAAGTTAAACCATAACTATCAATCACGTTAAGCCAAGCTTTTTGTAAAAGATTACTTGTGGACGTATTAATAGCTGAAACAGCTTGAGCTTTGACTTGATTTTTTAAACCAGAAACAACCCCTGCTTTTTCATCTTTTTTAGCTGCCTTAGCTTTCTGCCACAAATCTCCCATTACTCCAGTCATGCTTTGACGATTACTACCAAACTTTTCTGCTTTACCACCATTTAGTCCAGTACTTAAACCATCTTGTTTAAAATTAAGTCGTCCGCTCTCTGCGTCTTTTGACCTTTTTAATTGCTTTAATTGTTTAAAAGCTCCGCTTAAACTATTATTTTGCCCCTGAACCAAAGCTTCAGCTGGTTCAGCTTCAGTAATATTAGATAAATCACTCGTTTGACTTACTGGCGCTTGATTTAAATTACTATTAGCTAATCTATCTTGCCTTAACTTAGTGGCTGCCAAAATCTGCTCATTTGAATTAAGTCTTAGTTGATCAAGGGCCATAAATATTTTAAACAGTATAGCTATAGTATACCATAATTAAGCTTGAAAAGCCAAAAAAATTTTCTCAAATTATACCCTTATTATAATACTTTTTGACAAATAGCACAAAAATAATTAAGCCCCAAACTATTACTAATTTGGGGCTATCATCGTGGTATCTTTTAAAAAAGGAGAACATGAAAAGACATGAAAGAACTGACTCAAACTTTTTATTCCCTCCTTTTTGATTAACGAACTAAGATCATTTTCTTTGTTTCAATAAAGTTGCCGGCTTGTAACCTATAAAAATAGATACCGCTAGCAAGTTTATTAGCCGTAAAATCAACTTTATAATCTCCGGCTGAGAGACTTTGGTTAACTAATACTTCAACTTCTTTACCGATTAAATCATAAACTGCCAGCTTAACAGCGCCTGACTTAGGTAAAGAAAATTTTATATTAGTCACTGGATTAAACGGATTAGGATAGTTTTGGCTTAAACTATAATCTTTAGGTACAACGGACCCAATCGGTGTTATACCAACTGAATGAGGTGATTTTAAAATCAAACCTTGATATCCAACAATATAAGCATCAGTCACAGTCGTAAAAACACTCTTTAAATCAATGCCGTCTAACCATGGCTCTTCAACCCAATTAGCGCCGCTATTACTAGAAACTAAAATTAATCCTCTATCATTATAAATCGAATCATTCCAATATACACCAACTGCATAACAATAATTACCACAATGACTTACTGAATTTATATTACCTTTTCTATTGGGTAATGTGGGTTCAAACCAGGTTTGACCATTATTAGTAGTTATAAAAATGCTTGGATGAGCATAATTATTTATACTTTCGAAACCGACAGCAAGACCAAAGTTATTACTAAAACAAAAATCATAAGTACTTAACAAGCCCGTTCTGATTTTACTATCTACCCAATTAGCTCCTTCATTAGTCGTGGTTAATAAATTAGTGACACTATTTCTTACACCAATAAAACCTTTGCCATTATTGAAAACCACTGAATTCAAAGAAGCGGAACCAATGGGTAAAATCTGATTCTGCCAGGTTGCGCCACCATCAGTAGTTTTTTTACAAGTTGAAGCAATGCCAGTTATCCAGCCGGTTTGGTTATTTATAAAATAAACACCATTTAAAGAATTATAAGCCGGATAATTACTAAGCCAATTATCTCCAGCATTAGTAGTTTTTAAAAAAATACCATTGCCACCGACAATATAACCAGTTAAAGAGTTTATAAAATAAATATTTAATAAACTCTCAGTAGTGCCTGAATTTAGGTTAAACCAAGTTTGGCCAGCATTAGTGGTCTTTAATAAAGTGCCATAAATACCACAGACATAGCCGGTATTAGCGTCGGTAAACCAGACGCCTGATAAATTATTAGTTGTCCCAGAATTTAGGGTCTGAAAACCAACCCCAAAAACCTGGGTGACTAAAACTAATAATAAGCTGATTAATGAAATTAACTTTTTCAATTTAATCTCCTTTAATTTATATTTATATTTTATTTTTAATCTACAAACCTTAGTGTTTAATTAATATAGTAGTCTTATACTTTTTTTCTTTTTTGTCAAGACTTTAATTAGCTGGGGCTTTTACCTTAATTGTATAACCCACTAAAGTAGAAGTATAGCCCCAATTATCTGTAATTTCTATAGTTGGACTTAAGACACATTCATTATTTTGACAACCATTACCGCCATTCTCTATACGGAAATAATCCAGTAGATGAGATACATAACGAGGATTTACATCTGATAAATTATCACTTAACACTGTCTTTACTGGGGTGCTGTCTATCTCATAATCCCAATCTATGACAATAGATCTAATTGGTAATTGTTCAGGATCGGTTTTAGTTTCAAAAGACATAGTAACAGTTTCTGAACCATTAACAGTATAGCTATTACTTACACCATTAACTTTTAGATTACTAAGCTGGGGATTGATGTAACAATAATCTTGATTATTGCCAACAATCGAGCTTTTACCTGGTCTAGGCCCATTACCCGTACCATTACAAGGTGTTAAAGAATAAGGATGAGAAACATTTTGCTGTTCATATTTTGAACTAATAGTATTCCATGTTAAATATTTCCAGTTCGAATTACCAATAAATATTCTTCTAATTGCATCTTCTGCTTCGTTAATACCTTTAGCAACAGACATCGATTGAGCATGATAATAACACAAAAAAGAACAACCTGAGTCATTACTATCAGCCCCGCTGTCGTGAACATGACCCTGCCAATTTGGATAACCTTGGTTAAAGCTACACTGTGCATCTGGCTCATCACAATTCGCTTCATAATCCCAATAATAATTTGAATTACAGGAATTACCACAAGCTGGACAAGGACTTATATCTTCTCTATATCCATTTCTATTCCATTCCCATGCACTATAAACATAACAATTATCTCTAGCACCTATATAAACATCAGCATCATCTGAATTCTCTGGAGTTTGCGCTTCCCATGGTCCATTATTATCGCTACAAAGTTTACGGCTAATTGATCCATAGTAAGGAATAAAAGAATTATGTTGATTATTATCTATTTCCATGATCTTTCTAGAGTTGTATCCATTTAAATCCTGAGTAGTTCTATAGGAACCATAATATTGATAGGCACCTGAATTAATATTAAGACCCGGAATATTAATAGTCTGACCAGATTGAGAATTTATACCTAGGTCCATCTTCATAGTAGTTGTAGTGAAAATAGGATCAACGGGGAAATTAGGCGGGTCCGGCATCTTAAAAGTTGAGCCACTACTTACTCTCTTGTTCCAATATTTTTCTTTATCTACTTTAATAAATTTATTGCAATATAAATAAGGAACGCTAACGTTACAATCATCTTTAGCCTCAACACAATAATAAACATTATCATTTCCAAAATTAACATTAGAACCTTCTTCGTCTTGATCGCCAGCAATACGACTTACTGGATACCAAAGTAAACAGCTTGATTGATCCCTTGGATCTGGCTCTAAACAATAACCATACATACCTTTATGATAAATATTTTCTGTATCAAAGTAAGCACAAGCCAAAGAATTTTCTCGTGCATAAAGACGGCAAGATGAACCGATAAATTGAGGTTTACCTCCAGTAGTTGCTATTGGATCACTGCAAGCTGTACCATTGCCTAAAGGCGGAGCTAAATTAGTTGGATCTGAACAGCGATAATTTAAAGCCGGTTCAATTCTAACATCATCAATATAAGCATCACCACTACCAAAAATTGACTTATCAAATACAAGATAATAAGAAGGGGCTGAAGCTTTAAAACCAATTGTATGTTTAACCCACTGATTTTTAACATCACCTTTAATTGTAATACAAGCTTCGCCCTGACCACAGCCAGAACCATTATAACAATAATTACCTGAATTACTGCATTTACCATTTAAAACAAAGCTACCTTGACCATTCGTTTCCATTTTAACGACTAGCCCATCACCTTTATTATAAGCATAAAAAGTAATAACATATCTTTGTCCAGACACAAGATTAATAGGACTGACTTGCGTAGCCTTAGAGCCAGTTGGTAGCACTAGCACGCCTCGTCCTTCAGGTGGTAAGTAACTTGAATTACTCAATCGAGAATTATTATCTTTTAAAACATGAAAAGGATTAAAATTAAAATCTTGAAGCAAATTCGGTTGATTAACAATCTTAGCGCCACTACCAGTAGTTAAATCCCAACTACTATTACTTTCAAAATTACCATTTTCGATATTAATTTTTTCTCCAACTTGACTCATGGTGGAAAGATTATAATAATCAGCTAACATCGTAGAGTTACTACCTTCTACATAACCAACTTTACTATAACCGCTCAAATTGCTAATTCGCATATTTTGTGACTGATTTTGTTTATCAACCTGATTAACAAAATGAGCACAACTACCGTCTGGTCCTAATTTATCGCATAAGCCAACATCTAAACAAATCTTTTTACTGGCATTACTTGGATCAGGAATATAAGTTAAACAAGCTAACCATTTAGCACATGATCTATCAGGCTTAACTTTTAAAATAACATTAGCATTTAATGGCGCATTTGATTTAGGATTTAAACCATCAGGCGGAGTATCATAAGTCTCGTCAGCATTATAAACTAAACTCTTTTTACTAGCGCCGGTTTGAGCGCGTTCGTTAAAGAGCACAAATCCAGAATCAAGACTAACGATTCCATTAGGCGAAGTACGATCAAGATTTTGCGCCAACTGATATTCAACAATTGCCTTTCTTAAGAAAATTGTTTCATTCGGATCAATTTTAGTGCGCGTTACAATACAATTTACTATTTCGGCCGAACTTTGGAAGTAAAATTCTAAGCTCTTAGCATTATCATCTATTCCACCAGCTACTTCAGGAGTTGTATAAACCGGATTATTATTATTCATTAAGGGAGAAAAATTATTACTACTATCTAAAACGCGCAAACGATCATCCGAACTATTAGGCGAGCAACTAAGCTTTACTTTAGTTTGATTATCATCACCTGCTCCTTTAAGAATATAAATTGTTTGTGGTTGTAAAGTGATTGATTGAATTGCCTGGGTACCAGAAGTTTGCCAGTATTCAATATCTAGGTCAGTATCAAGATTCTTATAATCGGGGTTTAAAATTAAGTTTTCATTAAACTTAGAAATCGGATCAATATATTCAGTACAACCAGCTTGTTGAGCACTGCAAACTCCTACCCAATTAGCCGGCTGTTTAGTTTTATTACCTGAACCGCCTCGACCAACTGTTTTGTCATAAGTTATATCACAAGCACGATCTTCATCATCTAATTTACAAACCTGTCCGGAAGAACAATCACCATCTTGATTACATAATGTTCCAGTGCCATTACAACGTTTAACTTTTTTCTTAAGCCATTCGTATTTTCTAGTTGTCTTATGCTCGCGCCATTCACAAACCATTTCACCAGGATCCTTAAAGTAAGCTATGCCGCCAGTAGTATTAGTCCATTGACTACAACCAACTGCCTCTTTATTGCATAACACAGTGTTATATTGATCAGGATTATTTTTCTTATAAACATCAGAATAAATCGTGGCGTTATCATAAGTTGAAGCTAAACCTAAGCGCTGACAGCCTTTATTTTCCTGACCACATTGCTTAGCTTTGTCATAAACCACATTAATCATTCTATCGGCTGGCACCATAACGCAACTTGGTTCATTACTATCACAACTACCATTAGCATTAGTATCGTTATATAAAGCTTTTTTATAATTAGCTGAATTATAAGTATCAATCATTTGCTCACAACCAGCGGCCGAATCCTGACATAATTGACTAAAGCTATGGAGATTAATTTCAGTATTGGAACGATCTTTATATTTAGAACAGCCCAACATATATCTTGGCGCATACTGGCCAATAATAGTTTGATCACATTCCTCTGGTGTAGTCCAGGAATTTTTAATTAAGAAATGTCGATTCGGTACTTCAACTAAACGAAGATTATCAATATAAGCTGGGCCAGAAAAATTAATAACTAAACTTTCTCCCGTGGGCGGTCTGACTGACTCATCTAACGGTGATACTTCATGATCTAATCTACTTAAATTAAAGGTATATAATTTCCACTCTGAGCCAACTATGGTATTAGTGATAGAAAAATTAGTAGCCGCCTCATCTTTATTGACTAAAGCTATATTACTAATTGAGACACTATTAATCTGGGCTTTAGCTAAAAAGCTTATTGTATAAGATTCGTTTTGTTTAACACTATCCCCAACAACTTTAGATAAATTAATCCCCAATAAAGAATGACCACCTAAATTAAGTGAAGTATTACTTTGACTTCCGCCCGACCAATCATCAGTTGGATTATCAGTATTTTCAAAAGTATTATTTAAAATAATATTAACATTGCCGGCTACATTACCGGTATACTCACGGCAATTAACTTCCGAGGCTGAGCAAGTTGTACCCTCGCTAGCAATCGCATAATAAAGACAACGACCGCCCTGAGTAGTGTCCCAAGTACCCCCACCAGTAGTACATTCTTGACTATTAGCCACTTCTCTACGATAAGGATGACAATCATCAGAACAAGTTATAGTGCGCGTATAAAGATGATAAGATACTTCACCGGTTCGATTATAAAATTCTCGGCAATCATAATTATAACCTGGTTCATAAGGTGATTTTTTGAAAATTGTTTCATTACAAACTAAGGCCTCTTGTTCAGGGCTCATTGTGCTGGCTGGTTCATTGCCATATTTTTTCAAAGAGAAAACTCTTAACTGATAGCCAGCTTCATCTGAGCCTTCCCAAGTATAAAATTCACCGCAGCTTAAAGTATCTGGTTTAATGCAACTGCGTAAATAACTATAATATTCAATGGCTTCTCCGCCCTGCTCTAATTTATCTAAGTTGGTAAACGCTGTACAACCCACGCTTTGCGCGCTACAGGCTTTAGCTGAACTAGGAATAAAATAATTTGAATTACTAACTGAAAAATAAGTTGGCTGTTCAACAAACACATCATAACCCAAACAAGTTTCCGGACAAACATCTTTTGGTTTAATTTTAGCTGTAATAGACATCCCAGTATCTAATGAAGTATAGGTTTCACAACCCACTTCACTAGCATTACATTTTCGAGCATAATTATAACATTCTTGAGGGGCATCGTCTTTTATTTCATAATTAGCCTCCTCACTGCCAATTGGACCATCAGGCTCTCCACCGCCAGAAGTACCTGTAGTAGATTTTTTATAACACAAACTTTCTAAATAAGTTGGTAGTAATTTTTGATAAACTACATTATTAGTAAAATAATCATTGTAATAAAAAGACGAATCACCCACCGCTAATTTAATATCATCAACGTAAAATTTAGCCGTATTATCAACCCCTTCAATATAAAAATCATTAGCTCCGTTAGCTGGACGATAATAAGTAATAATTAAATTTTGCCATTTACCAGTTTCCGTGGTTTCAGCTGATTGACCGGTTGTACTAGAACCAAATCCAGCCTTGACTTTGCCTGCTTCAACATAAACCTGAACACTTAAAGTGTAAAAACGCTCAGTTTCAAAAATAAAGCCAGCTGGCAAAAGCGAAGGTGTGCCATTATCTAATGAATAAATCCCACCCGCTCCTTCAATATACAAACTTTGACTATCGCTATTATAGTTTTCATTAACTATTCCGGCTTTAACTGAACCAGAATTAACCCTAATATACCAACGATTATTAGGCGAACGTAAATAACCTGAAGAATTTAAGGTTTCAATTTGACAACCGCCCTGAGAAGCTTGGGCCAAAGCCTGTTTAACTAATTTATTTTTAGTGGGTAGTAAAGTTTCGTTTTGTATATTAATGTCAGTAAGACAACTTGATAATTCAAAACCACCATCAGCCATTAAATTAGTATCTAAATCATCTTTAGTTCTAATAAATTGATGACAGCCTTCATTATTATAATCACAATCAGCTATATTTTTATTAAAATAAAGACTGCTTGTATTATTCCAAACCATCTTACTAGAACTAGTTTCAGTAGCTGACGTATAAGTACCATTAGTAACATACTGCTTACAACCAACTTGATTAGCACCACAATTAGCATAATCTAAAGTATTTTCTAAATAAGAAGCTGTTGTTCCACTGTCGTTTTTAAAGGTTTGACAAGTATTATTAACCGCTTCACAAGAATTATCTTTTTGTTGATAAAAAACCCAGCGTCGTTCTTCTTCAGTACAATAACCATAACCAGCGCACGAACCATTAACATTTTCTTTTAGACAAGATTGCTCATCAGCACAATAAGCACTATTGCGCACAATAGTCACATCTCGACCAACTGTAAAATTACAAACTGGATAATTTGGATCACCGCAACTAGTAGAACTAGTACATTTTTCAAAATTACTAGCACATTTTTCAGTGTCCCCTCCACTAGAACAATTAGTATCGGTTTTTGCACAATAACCAATATTAGAAGGATTAATTGAGGCATAGGTTATTTCCGGGCCATAACCTTCCATGCCGCAATACATTTTAGGAATCTTTAATACCCAATTAGGATCTATTAAGCCTCTACACCAATCCTCTTTATAACCATTATAAACAATGTCTTGATCATCAAAACATTCTAAAAGTTTTTTTAAAGTGACATCTTTAGTGTCTTGAGGATGAGTTTTAATATATTGCGCCGCTACTTCCCAACCAACTGGCAAAACGCGATATTTTCTTAAAATAATTAATGAACGGTAAGGATAGCCATCTAGATAACTCATCTCATCACCTCGTTCATTAAAACCAATTCTTTTATTAGGGTCTAATAAGTTATCGCTTACTGCTTGACTGATTGTCATCTGACTTTCAATCGCTTTAGCAAAATCATTATCTAACACACAATTAGTCGGCCCCGGATTAGCCTCATCAGTACAACTAATTAATTGGCTTAAAATATTATAATCAGATCTTTCTCCAACCTGAACTTTTAAAATTTGACTAACACCGCGGTTAACCTGAGCTACACCGCCTTGATTAGCTTGAAAATTAGGATTAGCTAAACTACCACTATCATTATTATCGCTTAAAGAGCCAATTTTATTCATTAATTTATTAAAGGCGGTTAAGGCCAACTGATTCATAAAAATATTAGCCGCATCAACTAAAACATCGCCAGTATAAGCCCAAAAAGAACCCTCTGTTAATTCATTTATCTGAACAGCCTCTCTTTCTCTTTGATTAGGCGCATCTAAGTATTTACCACTTATTGGACTAGTGATTCTTAACCAACCTTGATTTTCCAAAAAATTATCTTGCTCTTCTTTTTCAGCGGTTATTTTTTCCTCATAAGCTTTATTAAATAATCCAAAGGCAATTGAAACATCACTCCCTCCTGAACTAAAATAACCACTTAGGTCACGAGTAAGATCCCAAGCTTTAACATTTGTTAAATACTGCCTTTTGGCTTCAATATCATTTTTCCAATTATTTTCCAATTCCTTAAAAGTACATAAACCAGTATCATATTCTGGTCGAGCTTCATTGGCTATACCTAGGGTAATAGCTTGCAAAGTAAAAAAATCTGGCTGACAAAGATTTAAATCACCATAAGTCGTTTTCCCATCTTTACTAGTTAATGGCGTATTAGTTATTTCTTCACTAGTTAATGGCGTATTAGTTATTTCTTCTAAAAATTGCCCAACAGCACTTTGGCCAGCTCCTTGAATTAAAAAGCTTAATGGTTTAGTCGCAAACAAGGGTTTTTGTCCAGCCCCACCAGAGCCTAAATAAGTTGCATAATCATAGGCGATTTGATTTAAGGTTGTTCTTAAAACATTATTTAAAATTTTAGAGCCAGCATTTTTAAATGCTTTTTCTACTGTACGCCAAATAGAAGCGGAAATATCTGTTACGGGAATGGCATAGGCTGGTTGGGCTGAAAATGAAAAAATAAAACCGCCCACTAAAATAACTGCCAAAAAATAATTAAAAGAAAAAGATAGATGGGGTATCTTCATATAAAATTTTATTTCAATATTTCGTTAATGACTTTTTGTAAATCTTCATCACTTAAAGAATTAACATATTCTTTGTCAGCACCGCTCTCTAATAAAAAATCTCTTAGCAATTGAGGATCATTGGACGAACCTAATACTTTTTTTAAAGCATTTTTTTCTTCATCAGTTAACGAATCATCGTCGTTAGATGAAGTTGAAGGAGTATTAGTTTCGGTGACTGGCTGATTAATAAAATCGGATAAAGCCTGATCGGCTGAATTAGTAATTTGATTATTAATTTCATTACATTGTTGCCCAACCGGACAATTAGGATCACTGCCTTTGGAAATTTCATCATAATCTTTAAGGCCATCACTGTCCGAATCATCTAAGTAGGGCGAAGTTTTATAAATATTTAATTCATCCCAATCACTTAAACCATCTTTATCAGTATCTTGATTTTTTAATTGAGCATCTTCGGCAACTGATTGGTTCGCCGTGGTGTTTGGTAAATCTTTTGGATTTAAGCCTCCGTATAAAGGATTAATTATATTATTTTGTAATTGCCAAACCCATAAAACAATCACGCCGATCATGGCGCACGCCAAAAAGACAAACGCTTTTTTATGACGCCTATCAAAAGTATCAAGCTCTAGCCTTTCAGCCAGCTTTTCAAAAAAAGACATGGTGGCTAACTTAATGAAAAATTAATAAATTATAGTTTTATTATAACACTCTAGCTAAAAAACAGCAATAATTTTAACCAGTCATTTAGGCTCAACTCCTGAGCTCGAGCTGTTGGCTTAATCCCTAAGTTATTAAAATACTTAAAAATTTTGTCAACTGGCATTTTATAGCCGTTAGCTAAGTTAGCTTTAAGCATCTTACGTTTAGCACTAAAACCGATACGCATTAAGCGCCATAAAGCTTTTTCCTCTTCATTATTTAGTTGCTTAGTCCACTTATCAAATCGTTCTAAACTAATTACGGCGCTATCAACCTCTGGCACGGGCCAAAAATTTTTCTTAGCAACTAAAAACTCTATCTTAGCTTGAGTATAAAGTTGGATTGATAAAGCTAATAAACTCATTTCACCTTGATGAGCAGTTATTCTTTGGGCCACTTCTTTTTGTAACATTAAAACCAAGCGTTGCGGTAAAACATTAACCTGATTTCCGCCCACAAAATATCTTAAAAAATTAGAGGTGATAGAATAAGGTAAATTAGCTACCACAACTAATTTATCATTAGAAATTTTTTTTACTTCTTTGGCCCACTGGCCAGAAAAATTTAAAATGTCTTCCTTAAAAATTTGTACGTTAGTTATATTATCTAAAGCTAATCTATTTTCTAAAGCGTCAGCTAATTTTTTATCAAGTTCAACAGCTATAACTTTTTTAACTTGACTAGCTAAACGTTTAGTTAAAAAACCTAGCCCCGGCCCAACTTCTAAAACTACTTCATCTGATTTTAATTTAGCCGTGGAAATAATTTTGTCATAAATTATTTCTTCAATTAAAAAATTTTGTCCGCGCTGTTTACTCGGCCGGACACCATAAAGTTTAGATAATTCAATTGTCTCTTTTAATAAACTCATTTTTTAGTGTTACCTCTGGCTTTTTTGGTCCCATTCTCTAGTTTTCTTTTGTGTCATCCCCTGTTTTTTTCTTTTGTGTCATCCCCTGTTTTTTTCTTTTGTGTCACCCCCCCGCTTTTTTCTTTTGTATCATCCCTTGCTTTTTTCTTTTGTATCATCCCTCGCTTTTTTCTTTTGTGTCATCCCCCGCTTTAGGCGGGGGATCTTAGGTTAATTAAAATAAATTTAGATTACCCGCCTAAAGCGGGTAATGACACTGTTAAATTACTATATTAACTACTCTCCCCTTAACCACAATTACTTTCTTGATTGTTTTGCCGTCAATCCATTTCTGAATAGTTGGCCTAGCTAAAACTTGTTTCTTAATTTCTTCATCGCTAATATCAGTAGTAATTTCACAAGTGTCGCGTAGTTTGCCATTAACTTGAATCGCCATCACTACTGTTTCGCCAACTAAAAACTTTTCATTATATTTTGGCCAAGAAGATTTAAAAATAGATTCTTTATGATCCAGGGCTTGCCATAGCTCTTCACTAATATGCGGCGCTATGGGCGCGAGAAGTTGTAATAAAATTTCATAGCTTTTATGATCTATGGCGCTTAAATCATTAAAAGCCTTAGTTAAAATCATCAAACTAGACACGGCGGTATTAAACTTAAAATCATTAACATCCTCCCCTACTTTTTTAATAGTCTGATGTAACAAAGTCTTAGTTTTATTATCTAAAACCGCCTGTTTATTAATTTTAGCCTGCAAAGCTATCACTCGCTTAATAAATGATTTAGCCGCGGCGACGCCCGACTCTAAAAAGCTAGCCGACTGGGTAAACGGGCTCAAAAACATTTCATAAATCCGAAAAGCATCAGCGCCGTATTTGGCCACCATATCATCAGGGTTAATTACGTTTTTCCAGCGCTTGCTCATTTTTCTGCCATCAGCGCCTAAAATTAAACCTAAATTAGAATAGCGCTTAAATGGCTCATCATAATTAACTACCTTAATATCATACAAAAACTTATGCCAAAAACGAGCATAAATTAAATGCCTCGTGGCATGTTCAGCCCCACCCACATACATATCAACTGGTGACCAATATTTTTCAATTTTTTTATTAACTAATTCTTTACTATTTTTTGGATCAAGATAACGTAAATAATACCAAGAAGACCCAGCCCATTGCGGCATAGTATTGGTTTCTCGTTTAGCTTCACCGCCGCAGTTTGGACATTTAGTATTAACCCAATTAGTTATATTAGCCAGAGGCGATTCGCCTGTCCCGGTCGGTTCATAGTGTTTTACGTCGGGCAAAGTGACTGGCAAGTCTTTTTCTTTAACTAAAACGACGCCGCATTGGCTACAATGAATAATCGGAATTGGTTCGCCCCAATAACGTTGTCGAGAAAAAACCCAATCGCGTAATTTATAACGCACCACTTTTTTACCAAAAGCCTTGGTCATTTTAGTACGAGCTATGCTTGATTCTAAACCAGAAAATTTACCAGACTGAATTACAACTCCATCATCAGTTAAACACTCTAAATTATTTTTTAAAGCTTGCCACATATAAATAAAAGACGGTAGATTTAACCAATTATCCATCTCAGAGCTTTTTATCCACACAGCTTGATGATTTTTTATATGTTCAGCTTCTACTTTAATTTTAGTTTCATTAACTAATTCAAATAATAAACCCTGACCAAAGCCATAACGATTAATATCTTTATGGGCTGCAAAAAAATAATTATGCTGTTCTCCGCCCAACTCTTTAATAAATTTTAAATTTTTATAACCAGTTTCTTCTAAAATTTCTCTACGCGCCGCTTGTTCATAAGTTTCGCCTTCTTCTACTCCCCCAATCACACCTGAATGCCAATTATACTTTGTCCAATCAAGACCTAAATAACTATCAGTTGCCTGATTGTAAACTAAAGCGTAGACAGTTTTTCTTTTACTAGTGGTTTTATCAGAACGTACAGCATCTTTTGCTCCATAATTTTTTTCTGAAAAATAAGGGGCAATTACCTGCTTAATTGGCAAATTAAATTTTTTAGCAAATAAAAAATCTCGTTCATCATGCGCCGGCACCGCCATGACAGCGCCTGTACCATAATCAGCTAAAACATAATCAGCTACCCAAAGAGGAATTTCTTCTTTAGTTGCTGGATTAATGGCTTTAAGGCCTTTTATTTCTACACCAGTTTTTTCTTTATCTAAAGCTGCGCGATCAATGTCTGTTTTTTTAACCGCAGATTCAATATATTTATTAACCTCGGAAAAATTAGTTATTTTATTTTTTAATCTTTTAATTAATTCATGCTCTGGTGATAAAACAATATAAGTTACACCAAATAAAGTATCAACTCGCGTGGTAAAAACAGTAATTTTTTCAGCCGCGTCAGTTAAGCTAAAGCTAATTTCTGCGCCTTCTGATTTACCAATCCAATTTCTTTGTGATTCTTTAATTGACTCTGGCCAATCAAGTTTGGCTAAATCTTTAAGTAATCGTTCGGCATAGTTGGTAATTTTTAAAACCCATTGCCGCAGTGGTTTTTTTTCAACGACTGTTCCACAGCGCTCACATTTTCCATCTTCTAGATCTTCATTAGCTAATCCTGTTTTACAAGACGGACACCAATTAATTGGTTCAAATGATTCATAAGCCAAACCCTTTTTAAATAATTGAATAAAAATCCACTGAGTCCATTTATAATAAGCTGGGTCAGTGGTTTTTATTTCCCGACTCCAATCATAAGTCAAACCAAGCTTAGCTAATTGTTCTTTAAAACGAATAATGTTTTTTTCAACTGCTTCAGCTGGATGAACTTTATTAGCTAAAGCATAATTTTCCGCTGGCAAGCCAAAAGCATCCCACCCCATAGGATGTAAAATATTTTTATTTTCCATCATTTTTTGGCGAGCAATAATATCAGTGGCAATATAGCCTTTGGGATGACCGACGTGCAGACCTTCACCTGATGGATAGGGAAACATATCTAGAACATAATATTTTTCACGCTTAAAATCATCTTCTGTTTTATAAAGATTTTTTTCTTGCCAAATCTGTTGCCATTTTGATTCAATTTTCTGGTGATTATAAATCATACACTTTGTCATACTCCGCGAAGGCGGGGCATCTTATCTTTTATCATTAAACATTAGATTGCCCGATCAAGTCGGGCAATGACACTATAGATCAATTTCTATCCCTACCGGCGCATGATCAGAGCCCTGAACTTGATCTAAAATAAAAGCTTTTTTCACATGCTTCATTATCTTAGCCGAAACCATAAAATAGTCAATCCGCCAACCAATATTTCTCTGCCTAGCCAAAGACCTAAAAGTCCACCAAGAATACTGAATCTTAGTAGGGTGAAGCTGACGAAAAGTATCAACTAAACCTGATTGTAAAAATTTATTAGCCCAAGCTCGCTCCTCTTTAGAAAAACCTGGATTACCAATATTATCTTTAGGCCGAGCTAAATCAATCTCTTCTCGCGCCACATTAAAATCTCCGGTAATAATTACTGGTTTTTTCTTATCTAGCTTTTTTATATATTTTAATAAAGCCGAATTAAATTCAATTTTATATTTTAAGCGAGCTAATTCAGGTTGAGCATTAGGAAAATAAACATTAATAAAATAAATTTTAGCAAATTCTAAGGTTTGTATTCTACCCTCTTGATCAAATTTTTTAATGCCTAAACCAGTCTGATAAGACAAAGGCTTAATTTTAGTTAAAATAGCTGTACCGCTATAACCTGGTTTTTGGGCCGGAAACCAAAACTCTTGATACGCTTTAAAATCAAAATCATGCGCCGCCCGCCGCGCATCATCAATTTTTATTTCTTGTAAACCAATAATATCAGGCTGATAATCAGTTAAAAAACTAACAAAACCTTTTTTAACACAAGCTCTAATACCATTAATATTCCAAGACAATAACTTCATAAAATTAAACTAGCAAACAACTTATAAACATTGTATAATAAAGTATATCTTATTAAGCCTATTATCGGCAATAAAATGGCTAATTTAGAACCAAAACAGCGCCATAGGTTAAAAAAAATAATTGTTGGCTTCTTAATTGTACCAATAACACTTTTTTTACTGTTGTTAATTATCGGTTTTATTATGAATGTCAGAGAACGAAGCCGTCTAATTTCTCAAGGTGACTATTCTAAAATAAATCAAATATTAGACAATAAAACAAATGCTAATCTATACAACGACGAACAAAAAAAACTAATCGAAGGCCTAGGCAATCCATCTTTTGGCGTAGATAATCCGCAATTAACCATTGTCCAATTTGCTGATTTTGCTTGCCCTTATTGTAAATCTTCTTTTACTAATTTAAGAGAATTAGTTAGTTTATATCAAGATAGGGTAAAAATTATTTTTAGAGATTGGCCTGGTCATGAACATTCTCTTAACTTAGCTTTAGCCGCTCATTGCGCTGGTGAACAAAATAAATTTTGGGAAATGCATGATAAGCTGTATCTTAATCAAGCCGTTGATTTTGGGGCTAATAAAAATGATTTAGCAGTCTTGGCTAATGAATTAGGTATTTATAATGAACAATTTCAAACTTGTTTTGATAATCAAAAATATTTATTCCGGATTCAAAAAAATATTATTGACGGTGAGGAGCTGGGCGTAAAAGGTACCCCGACTTGGTTTTTTAACGGCGAAAAGTTTGGTGGCGAATTATCTAAAGCTGACTTAGCTAAAATTATTCAACAATATGTTAAATAGTAAAAAAATATTTTTAGTGCTTGTTAGTATTTTATTTTTTTCTATACCATATTTAGTAATAGGGGCTGACACTATAATTTGGACATCGCGTTTTAATATAGATAAATGTACTGATTGGAAGGGCTATTATTTAAATAATAAAAAACCAATCCTAAATAAATGTTGTCTATATATGGGAGAACCAAGCGAAGGAAAATGGGTAAAGCAAGCCAACTATACAACATGTACTATAAAAGAGCCGGCGGCTGGTTGGGATTGTTATTGCCGCCCATATAATCTTAAATCAGAAAACCAAAATACAGATGAAGCCAATCAGGCACAAAGACCCTTGCAATTTGCCCCTCAAGTCAGTGTGCCAGACAGTGATTTTACTAGTGGCGAAACATATGATGTACCAGAAAATACAGCTTTATTTAGCGAATACATTGTTGCTATTTTTAAATACTCTATTGGCATAGTTGGCATTATTTCCACTATTGTTCTAATGTTTGGTGGCATACGCTGGCTAACAGCCGGGGGCAATAATGGAATAATTACTGAAGCTAGAAACTATATTATTGGCAGTCTAAGTGGTTTAATTTTATCCTTAGGCTCATTTTTACTTCTCTCTACTATTAATACTAATTTAGTTAATTTTAAAATTAAAAACATTACACCAATTAAGGAAATAGATTTAACCTTAGATGGTTGTTGTGCTAAATACACTGATAAAAATAAAGACAAGGCAATTCTTACCACTGAGCAAACTGATTTTGAAACCTGTAGGGCCAGGGAAAAAGACTTTCCTTTGGTAGAATTTTTTTATGGTCTTAGGGCCGAAGCGAATAAATGCGTCCTAGATAAGACAAAATATGCTTGTTGCCTTTATGGAAGGCTAAAAGGCAAAGAAGACAAATTAACCGATCTTTATCTTGGCTGCATGTCAGAACAAATGATTTTTGATGAATACATCACTGATTTTACTAATCGCTGCAAAGAATTAAGTGAAAAAGAGTACATCTATCGTGATGAAGTTGCCAAAGGTGAATATAAAGTTGAACTAGAAAGGAAAAGCCAAAGCAAAGGAGATTTTTGCGAATGTGTCATGCCTGAAGAATAATTTTTAAAAAAAATGATAAATTATTTAAAAATTAAAAATAAAAAACAAATAATAAAAATATTCCTTCTTATTTTTATATCTTTACTAATTTTTGGTTTTACTACAGTAACCAAAGCTGATTCTAGCTTACCAAACATAAAACTCGACCCACCGGATATAAAAGTATCAATTCCTGATTTAGCTAAACTACAACCTGTCACCTGTGTCGAGGGTGAATGTTCTATCCCCTGGATAGGTCAATATATTGCTGGTTTTCAAAATTATGCCATTAAAATCGTGGGTATAATAGCAGTCATTACTATAATGATCGGCGGTATAGTTTGGTTAACCGCTAGTGGCAATCAACAAAAAATATCCGAAGCAAAAACCTGGATTATTAGTGGTATATCTGGTTTAATTTTAACTTTTGGTTCTTATTTACTGCTTTATACTATAAACCCAAATTTAACGATTCTAAAAAATATAAAACTACAAAGAATAGATAAAATTGATTTAGATGAAATTCAAGTTGAAAGTATAGAAACAATTAATGAAAACCTTAGCGAGTCAAAAATTAATATCTCTAACTACTGTGGTTGTTTTAGTCCACATGAAACCTATAGCACCAGCACCCTAAAAACGGCCGAGCAGGTTAAAGAGTTGATACGTTCCATAAATTCAAAATCACCTCTTATTAATTACGCGCAAAATATGATAGACGGCGCCAAAAAATATGGTATTGATCCAGTGTTAATAGTTGTTAAAGCAAAAAATGAAAACTCTCTAGGAACAGCTAACTCTTCCTGCGTTAAACATTATAACATTGGTAGTATTAAATGCTCAGGTACTTCAGGTTGCAAAACATATCCTTGTTTTACTAATTCAAAAGATATCTCATATCGTTCCTATTCTTCTTGGGCAGAAGGTATTGAAGATTATTTTTGTTTTATGAAAAATAGCAAAACAGGCAATGCGCCAAGCATGCGTGAGCTAATAACAAGGTATTGCCCACCCTGCGTACAAAAGGATGGCTGTTGCTATACAGGTAAATATATTGACGACGTGGTATCATATATTCAAAAATACAACACTAAAAATTACGATTTTGATAAACCAAATGGTAGTAATTGCAATTGCTATGATTTACCAAAACACTGCAAAGACAGAGGCGGCGTTTACTGTGATAAATAAAATATATGCTTTATCGTCTTTCACTATTAGCTATTATCATAAGTTTTTTAATTAGAACACCGGCTATAGCTGCTCCGCAATGCACTTGGGTTAATAGTAATATGTGCCCCCAGGAAAAACCTATACTAAGCGATGTTAATAAATGTTTAAATAAACAGGCTATAGGCTTGTGTTGTTGTGAAGATAGTTCTGAAATAAAAATAAACAAAAAATATATAGTTATTGGTTCAATAGTTATTGTGTTTGGAATTATAACAATTTTATCTTTTATTGTTAAAAAAAATGAAGAAAACTCTAGCAGCTAATATGAAAAAATTTATTCTCATAATTAGTTTAATAATCACCTTATCGCCTGTTATTGCCCTAGCCCAAGACGAGCCAACAGACTTAGGTGCTTCTTTACCTAAAATTACTAACCCCTTAAACAATCCTAAACTGTCAGTTAAAATCCCTTCTTTAGCAGGGCTAAGAAGTGTAAAATGCGAAACTACAGCTGAGGGAGAAACTTGTTATATACCTTGGCTAGCTGATTATATTGATGGCCTGTATCGTTATGGTATTGGTGCCCTAGTAATTTTAGCAGTTGTCACCATGATGGTTGGTGGCATAGTTTGGTTAACAGCCGCTGGTAATGAAAAAAGAATTAGTGATGCTAAAAATTGGATTAATGGTAGTTTGTTTGGAGTTTTAATTGCTCTAAGCTCTTATATGATTCTAATAATAGTTAACCCTGCTTTAGTTGAGCTATCGCCGATAAAAATAAAAACTATATCGAGAATCGATATGGAGCCATTAACCCTGAGCCCAGAAGAAATAGACGCTCCACCACCAAACGGAGGAACAACTAGTGGCCGCGGCGAGACTCATTGTGGATGCCCTTGGGATATACAAGGAGATTATAAGCATGTTAAATTCCCTCCAAATGGAAACGTAGCAAACCATGGTTGTGGCGCAGTATCATCTTGGGATTTAGTAAAATGTAAAAATAAAAATTACACACTAGAATCATGGATTAGTGTTATGCAAAAAAATGGAATAACTGCTGGCGAAGGTGGATCATATGGTGGCTCAATGTATAAAGCCTTTAAAGATGCTGGCTTACAAGCAATAACCTTTGAAGGTAGTAAGGCATTAACTGAGGCTGCAAAAAAAATATCTGAAATAAAAGATAAAAATCCAATGATGGTTATTGGAGTAAGAGGAGTAAACAAAGGAGGAACAGCTAATTGTCAATTTACCAGAAACGGCCATTTTATATTTGGTGTAAAAATAGAAGGAACTTCAATTTGTATAAATGACCCTAATAACAGAGCTGGCTATGACAGTAAAAAAAACGCTGAAATAAAACAAATTGAACGAGACTGCTTAGTTACTAGTGTAACCGTTGTCTGGTAAATATGTTTATTAAAATTACAAAAATTTTCTTAATCCTTATAATTGGTTATGGCGTTTTTTTAATTGCTACTGAAGATAGTGCTTATTGGACTAAATTTAAATTCTACCGCTTACTTTTAACTAAATCTATTGAAGACATACGTGAAGACTATGCTTTAAAAAGTTGTCAGGATTTTTCAGAAGAAGAAAGGCATAGTGGATATTTCGAGGCCTTTGTCACCGGCTATTGCAAACCAGATATTAAAAATTATAAAACTAGGCAAGATTTTCTTTGCGCTTTAGCTTTAAATTGTTCTTGCCCTAATGGAATTAGCCAACTAGCTAAGTGCTCCTCTAATTCTTTGACTTGGTCAGCTTGCAATGACTTTGATAATACTAAAATTGCTTATTGCGATAAAACAGCCTCAAGTTTAGAGCCAGAAGATGGGCACATAGCGGCTGATTGGTCTTGCTTTCCGCTTCATACTGTCTTAGAAATTGACAATAAGACATATTATGTCACTGATAAAGGTGGGATAATTAAAGGCCGGCGCATTGATATTTGGTTTAATGATTGTACTGAAGCCTTAAAAGCTACAGGAATTTATAAAGTAAAAATACCGGGATATTAAAATAAAAAATAAAAATAAAAAATAAAAAAATTATGAACTTTACTTTTTATTTTTTAATTTTTGATCTTTATATTTAATCTCTATGATTTATTTTACTAACTATGCTGAAAAAAAATTTGAAATCCTTAATAACCATAAAATATATTTTAGAAAAGAAGCCATAGAAGAAGTTGTTAACAACCCCGAAACTAAAAGTAAAATAGGTAAACTTTTAACAGCCCAAAAAGGAAATATAAAAGTTATTTATAAAATAGAGAATAATCTAAAAAAAATTATTACTTTTTATCCCTATGAAATATGATCTAGAAGCTGATTTATTAAGCTGGGAAATAAGCCAGGGGCAAATTTATAAAGTAATTGAATTGGGCAACTTTCTTGTTCATATTTCTAAAACTGGCAAGCCAATTTTAATTGAGGTTTTAGAAGCTTCTAAATTTAAAACTAAACAAAACTTAGTTAAATTAGCCCAAACTAAAATTATTGGCTATAATTAAAAATGATGCTAAAAAAAATTGCAACAATTAAATATTTAATAATTATTTGCCTAGTATTAATATTTAGTTTGGTGAATCAAAATATTGCGCGAGCTGAAGAAACTGGTTGTTGTGAAATCTCACCCGCAGGATTAGTGCCTTATGTTAAAAATTTAACAGAAGATAATTGTAAATTAAATAATATTTCAGGCCCTGATTTTAACTCTACGGCTGTTTTTCACGTCGACCAAAAAGTTTCAGATGATGGAAAATCTTGCGTCAATAAAACAACTAATAAAATTAAAGAGCCAATTAAAATAGTACCACCGGTTTTAAGTGTTTCTATTCCTGGTTTTGGTAAATTTAGTGAAGTTAAATGTGATGATAAAAATCCTGATTGCGCTATCCCCTGGATGGCAGAATATCTAAGTGCAATTTTTGAATATAGTATTAAAATAATTGGAATTTTAGCAATAATTGTTATTATGCTAGGCGGCATAATTTGGCTAACCGCCGCTGGCAGCAAAGAAAGATTAGGTCAAGCCATGAATTTTATCAAAGGAGGAATTTTAGGAATAGTAATTGCTTTATGTTCTTGGGCTTTATTATTTATACTTAACCCTAATTTAGTCATTCTTAAATCAATTAATATTAATTATATAGAAAATGAAGATCTACTTCCTATGCAAGAACCACTAACTGATGATGTTACTCCAGGAACAATAAAATCTAAAGGTATGGATTGTTTTTTAAATACCTTTGGTTCTAGCGAAAAAGAAGTTGGTAAACATATGGTTTATATAAATTTCATTGGCCACAAAACTTATGTACATAAATTAGCTAAAGAAGCTTTTGAAAAAGTAAGTAAAGAGGTTGAAGGTAAACTAGGAAACTATAAAATTATTTGGGGCGTAAATGATAGCGGAACATGGGCTTGGAGACCAAATGTAAATAACAAAAGCGAACTAAGTCTTCATTCTTTTGGTATTGCTGTTGACATAAATCCTCGCAATAACCCTAACTATAAACCAAAAACAAATCCTTGCAAAAAAGATATACCTGATGTTTTAATCAATGCCTTCAAAAACAATGGCTTTCGCTGGGGTGGAGATTTTAGAAAGGTTTGTGATTCAATGCATTTTGAATGGCTGGGGCCATGCCAAGAGTAAAATTTAAAAAAATAATAAAAAAATACTAAACTTAAATTAAAATACCATAGATAAATATGCATAAAAAAAATTTAATTAAATTAATTTTACTTGTAATTTTTGTATTTTTTTCCTATTTACCAATTAAAGCTGAAGCGGCTTGTTGCAAAGTAAACCAGAAAACAAATGATCTTTGTAATGGGCTTGAATATTTTAATACTCCCTGTGATGAGGTGCCCCCGAGTGCTTGTATTTTATCAAAAGAAGAGGTGTCAGATGATAAATGTATAGTTCCTACAACTAAAAAAGAGGTTGAAAAAGCTGACCCCATTAAAACCGAAATAAATGTTTCAATCCCCGATTCAGATTTTACCGCTGGCAAACAATTAACTTTTTCTCAAAACGCTGATATTTTAGTTAATTATATTGTGGCGATTTTTAAATATTCCATGGGTGTTATTGGCATAATAGCCGCTATAATCTTAATGTATGGTGGTGTGCGTTGGCTGACCGCTGGAGGTAATCAAGCAACGATTGCTGAAGCTAAAACTTATGTTATATCTAGTTTAAGCGGTTTAGTTTTAACTCTAAGCTCTTTTTTAATTTTATCTACTATAAATTTTAATTTAATTAATTTAAAAGTTCCAGAGATAAAATATATTGACTATGCTCCCCTTGATTCTCTTAGCCCAGAAGAGTATAAAAAGAATATTGATGCTGATCCACCTGTTTATGGGCCACCGCCTGCACCATCACAATCTTTAAATAATTATAAAAATAATACCATTACTTATCAATACAAAAAATATGTAAAAAATTTATTTAGTGTTTACCCCGTATTAGCAAGTATGCCACCTAATCAAAGTGACTTTAAAGTATTTTATCAATGTAGTAACAAGAATGGAATCAATATAAGAGATATAGATTATTCTGCTGGCGGAACATGCACCGAAAACCACAAAACAACTAATGAAAATAATGGAAAATATGGTATTAATAACGCATCTAATATATGTACCTCGGGATGTGGGTTTCTCGCTCTATACAATACGCTTTACGCTTATGGCAAAGCTGGTGAAGTAACAACTGAATTAAGAGCTATGGTCCAACTTGCCGAAGAAAAAGGTTGGAGAAAAAACGGACAAGGAACAAAACAAGAAGCAATTATCGCCTATGCAAAAAAGAAAAACCTAACTGCCAAGGTTCTGCAGTCACTTGGTGGAAATACTTCAGGTGGAGGGATTGAAGCAGCTTTCCAATACGTAGAAAAGGGTTGGCCAGTTATAGCAAGTGTTGGAGCATCTAAATTTACTACAGGTGGACATTTTATAGTTCTAGCTTTTACTAAAGGTGACACAATGTATGTTTTAGATTCAGCTAACCCACCCGAGGATTATGATCCTAAAAGGGAGTATGTAACTAAATCAGAAAGATCAAGTCTTCCTTGGAATACATTAACAGTGTTATATCCTAATAATATAGATGACCCCGTAAAAAGTTGCGTAGATTTATGGGACTGGAAATGTTCTTATAAAAAACAAAATTGTTGTAGTGGCCGATGTATTTATAATGATGAAAACCCTAGTTGTAGTCCTCTTAAAATAGATAACACAAATTGTTATCAATGTGGTTCATGTATTAAAGCTGGCCACTGGGGATGTAGAAATAACTCTGATTGTTGTAGTGGAAGTTGCCACACAAAAGCACCTAATAAATATCAATGCGACTAAACATAATATAAATATAAAAAATAACATAAAATTAAAAAACTGCTTTTTGGTAGTTTTTTATAGTGTCTAAAATTTTTTTGGCTTAGGGGCTGGTCCCCAAACAGGTGGATCAGCATCAATATTCTTTTTATACTCTTCTGGGCTAAGAGAATTATTATCATTTATAATAGAATCATTATCCAAGCTATCTTCAAAAATTTTATTTATATTTTCATCTAAAACTTCTGTTTTATCTTTAATCTTCTCATTATTCATCTCATCTTTTTTTATATCAGCCGGAGTAAAAATTATTAAAAGAGAGGCTAATAAAATTCTTTGTAGCCAGGGCGATGATTTTAAACGCTGTAAAATATTTTTTCTTTTTAAGTTATGATCCCCTTCTAAAGAACTAACAAATTTCTCTTTCATAATTTTTATTTTTTAAATTAAATAAAAATATTATTAATTAATTTAATTATAATAAATAAAATCTAAATTGTCAATACTAAAAGGACGCCGCTTAAAAGCGGCGTCCTTCACCTTTTATTTTTATTCTTCACTTATCTCTTCTTTCCCCTTAAACCCAGTCCCAGCTGGAATTGGGCGACCAATAATAACGTTTTCTTTTAAGCCTTCAAGATAATCAACTTTACCAGTAATAGCAGCGTCGATTAAAACTTTAGCGGTTTCCTGGAAGGAAGCAGCTGATAAGAAACTATTAGTTGATAAAGACGCCTTAGTCATACCCATGAGTAATTGTTTACCGACCGCAATTTTTTTACTGGCTTCTTTGGCTTTACTGTTTTCACGGTCAAACACAGATTTTTCTACAACTTCACCCACTAAGAAATCAGTCTCACCTGGATTAACAATATAAACGCGAGAAAACATCTGGCGGGCAATAATTTCAATGTGTTTATCATTTAATGGTTGACCCTGAGAAGAATAAACATATTGAATTTCTTTAACAATATATTTTTGCGTCGCTGTCATACCTCTTAATTCATATAATTGCTGTAAATCTAAACTACCATCAGTCAACTGATCTCCGACTTGAACTTCTTGACCATCCTTAACCCAAATATTAAAGGTGCGCGGCACAGTATATTCTCTAACTTTTTCTACTGGCGCAATCACTTTAATATATTTTTCTTCTAACTTAACCTTACCAGCGCGACGCGCTTTAATAGTAACCTCACCAGCTTTAAATAAAGGTGTATCTTTTTTAACTTTATCGCCTTCAACTACTAACACCTCAACCTTGGCTTTAGCTTTACGCTTAACCGGCTTTTTGTCTTCTTTTGTCTCTTTGGTTTCTTTAGCTACTTTATTAGCTAGAGTAGCTTCGGCAAAATAATACTTATCAGTTTCCTCGCCATCATAAGCAATCGTCACTAACCTGCCCTGAGAAGTTCCGCCCTCGGTTTTTAGTTCGGTAATTTTTATCTTACCAGCGACATCAGCAATATAAGCTTTACGTTTTGGTGAACGAGCTTCAAAAATTTCTTCAACTCTTGGCAAACCTTGCGTAATATCATCCTGATCAGCTACACCACCAGTATGGAAAGTACGCATCGTCAACTGCGTACCTGGTTCACCGATTGATTGAGCAGCAATAATACCAACGGCTGTACCAATTTTAACTAAACGATTGTAGGCTAAATCATTACCATAACATTTTTGACAAATACCATGATGTAACTGACAACGACTGACTGAACGGACCTGAGCGTCTAAAATATCTTCTTTAACTAATTTATCAAACATATCTTCAGTGACCAACTCCCCTTTCTTAACTAGAACTTTGCCAGCAGCATTTTTCAAATCATCAACTAAAAAGCGACCAACAATACGACGAATAAGCGGGCGACCCATATCTTCGCTTTCCTGTTTAGTAAACACTACACCTTCCTTAGCACCACAATCTTCATCAGTCACTACTACATCCTGAGCAACGTCAACTAAACGACGAGTTAAATAACCAGCGTTAGATGTACGTAAAGCCGTATCAGACAAACCTTTACGCACACCATGAGTAGCAATAAAATATTCCAAAACATCAAAACCGCGCTTAAAATTACCTTTAACTGGCAATTCAATAATCTTGCCTGAAGGCGAAGTCACTAAGCCTTTCATGCCTAAAATCTGTGTTAACTGCGCCCAAGTACCACGCGCACCTGATTCAATCATAGAATAAACCGGACCATTTTTATCTAATTCATTGGAACAGATCTTAGTAACATCTTCTTTGGCTTTGGTCCAAATTTCAATAATTTTACTATAACGTTCACTTTCAGTTAATAAACCCTCTTCATAATAATTTTGAATTTCTTCAACTTGCTTAGTCGCCGCCTTAATCATAACTTCAATTTTTTCAAACTTAGGCAAATCGCCCATACCCCAAGATAAACCACTGCGGGTAATATAATCAAAGGCTAAATTTTTCATATCATCCAATAATTTAACTGTTCTTTCTTCACCATACAATCTAAAACATTCCTTAACTAAAGCTCTAACTTTACTTTTGCCCACTACTTCATTAACAAATTTTAATTTTTCAGGTAATAAATCATTAAAAATCACACGACCAATCGTGGTTTCAACAATCCCCTTATCAATTTTAACACCAATTTTTTCACGCAAAGCAATTTTTTCTAATTGATACGCCGCCTTAGCTTCTAAGGTTGAATAAAAATATTTTTTAATCTGGCTATCTTTAGCCACTGTTGTCATATAAAATGATCCCCAAACAATATCTTTATCTGGTGAAACAACTGGGTCACCGGTGGCTGGTTTTAATAGATTGTGTGCTGATAACATCATATCGCGCGCTTCAGACACTGCTTCTTCAGTTAAAGGTACATGTACAGCCATCTGGTCACCGTCAAAGTCAGCGTTAAAGGCTGTACAAACCAAAGGATGAATTTGGATAGCTAAACCTTCAATTAAAACTGGCTTAAAAGCTTGAATACCAAGACGGTGCAAAGTTGGTGCACGGTTAAGTAAAACATAAGCCCCTTGAATAATTTCACCTAAAATATCCCACACTTCATCATGGCCAGCTTCAATATAGCGCGAAGCGCTTCTAACGTTATGAACAATTTCCCGAGCAATTAATTTAGAAATAATAAACGGTTTAAATAATTCAATGGCCATACGCTTAGGTAAACCACATTGATCTAATTTTAAATTAGGATTAACTACAATTACGCTGCGACCCGAATAGTCAATACGCTTACCAAGTAAATTCTGACGAAAACGACCCTGCTTACCTTTTAAAGAGTCAGCTAATGATTTAAGCATACGTTTTTGACCAGTTGAAGCTACCACGGTTTTGCCATGACGAATTGAATTATCAATTAAAGCATCTACGGCTTCTTGCAACATTCTCTTTTCATTACGACAAATAACTTCCGGAGCGTTTAATTCTAATAATTGTTTTAAGCGATTATTACGATTAATAATACGGCGATAAAGATCATTTAAGTCACTAGTTGCGAATCTACCGCCGTCTAAGGCTACCATTGGGCGTAAATCTGGTGGAATTACTGGTACAATATTTAACACCATCCAAGCCGGATTAATACCATTAGCCTTTAAATTTTTGAAAAACTTTAAACGTTTAATTAATTTATCTTTTTTAGAATCAATGGCCGTTTCTAAGGTCTTATCTAATTCTTTAACTTCTTTTTCTAGATCAATTTTTTCTAATAATTTCCTAACGGCTTCGGCGCCGATCCCGGCCGTAAAAATATGACCGTATTTCAAACTTAAATTCTGATAAGTATTTTCCGAAATAATAGCTAAGGGTTTTAATTCTTTTAATTCTTTTTGTGCTTGAGTAAAAGCATTATCTAAAGCAGCAATTTTTTCCTCCCGACTTTTTTCTAAAGCGGTCACCTCAAACTCAATTTTATCAGTAATTTCTAGCTGACTTTTACCATCTTTAGCTAATTTAACTTTTTGACTCTTAATTTTACTAACCTGCTCATTAAAATCAGTTTCAATTGATTTTTTCTTGGCTTTATATTCTTGCTTAATCTGATCTAGGGTGGCTTGTTTTAACTCTTCATTAACTTCCGTAATAATAAAACTAGCAAAGTAAACTACTTTTTCTAAAGATTGCATGGAAAGGTCTAAAGCTAAACCAATCTTAGAAGACAGGCCTCTTAAAAACCAAATATGAGTGACGGGTGTTTCTAATTTAATATGACCAAAACGCTCGCGACGCACTAAACTGCGCGTCACTTCAACACCACATTTATCACACACAATCCCACGATAACGAATCTTTTTATATTTACCGCAATAACATTCCCAATCTTTAGAAGGACCAAAAATACGCTCACAAAACAAACCGTCCTTTTCTGGTTTTTGCGTACGATAATTAATAGTTTCTGGTCGAGTTACTTCACCATAAGACCATTGAAGAATATTTTCCGGTGAAGCTAGTTTAAGCTTAATCGCTTCAAAGTCATTAGTTTTAATTGGATTAATCATAAAATTAAGTTTTAGTTAATGGATGAGCTGACAAACCTCAACCTAAGTACCTGATTCATTATTTTCCTCCTGTGGTTCAATCGCTACTTCCGGCACAAATGATCTTGGCGCCTCTATTTCTTCACCAGCTTTCTCTAAATCAATTGGACGATTTTCCTTATCAAGTAACTCAACATCAAGTGCTAAACCTTTTAATTCGCGGACCAAGACGTTAAAAGATTCTGGCACATTTAATTTTTTAATGGTTTCGCCTTTAATAATTGACTCATAAGCTTTAGAGCGACCAGCAACGTCATCTGATTTAATAGTTAAAATTTCCTGCAAAGTATGAGCGGCGCCATAAGCTTCTAGGGCCCAAACTTCCATTTCTCCAAAACGTTGACCACCAAATTGAGCTTTACCACCCAATGGCTGCTGGGTAATCAAAGAATAAGGACCAATGGAACGTTGGTGAATTTTATCTTCTACCATGTGATTTAATTTCAACATGTATTTATGACCAACCGTAATTTTATTATCAAACTGACTACCGGTTTTACCATTAGTTAAAGTCACCTTGCCGTCCTCTGGTAAGCCAGCTCTAATTAATTCTTGTTTAATATGATCTTCGTTCATACCATTTAAGGCTGGAGTAGCTACAATATAATTTAATTTATGAGCTGCAAAACCTAAATGAGTTTCTAAAAGTTGCCCCAAGTTCATACGAGAAACAACTCCTAAGGGCGACAAAATAATATCAATCGGCGTACCATCTTCTAAATAAGGCATATCTTCAGCTGGCACAATTTTAGAAATTACACCTTTGTTACCGTGACGACCAGCCATTTTATCACCCGCCCTAATTTTTCTTAAATTAGCTACTGTCACTTGAATAGACTGAATAACACCAGCTGACAATTTGTCTCCTTTTTCGCGACTAAAAATTTTAACATCAATTACTTTACCATGTTCACCATGCTCTAAATATAAAGATGAATCTCTAACATCTTTAACTTTGTCACCAAAAATGGCGCGCAATAATTTTTCTTCGGCTGACAACTCGGTTTCGCCTTTTGGGGTAATTTTACCAACCAAAATATCACCGCTTGAGACTTCAGCGCCGATTCTGATAATACCTTGCTCATCTAAATTTTTTAACTTTTCTTCGGAGATATTAGGAATATCATTAGTGACAATTTCCGGACCAAGTTTAGTATCACGAACATCAATAGTATAATTTTCAATATGAACCGAAGAATACAAATCTTCTTTAACTAATCTTTCGGAAATAATGACCGCGTCTTCGTAGTTAAACCCTTCCCAGGTCATAAAAGCCACTAAAACATTATTGCCCAAAGCTAGTTCGCCTTTATCAATCGCTGAAGCATCGGTCATAAATTGTCCTTTCTTAACTTTATCTCCACGATTAATAATTGGTCGTTGATTAATACAAGTTGAAGCGTTAGAACGCAAAAATTTACTTAATAAATAAACATGATCATGGCCTGATTTATCGCGCACCACAATTTGCGTGCCATCAACTTTTATAACTTCACCATCCTCGGTGGCTAAAATCGCATGACCAGAATCAGAGGCAGCGCGTGCTTCTACACCCGTGCCAACAATCGGTCGCTTAGCATTAATTAAAGGTACGGCCTGACGTTGCATGTTCGTACCCATTAAAGCTCGAATACCATCATCATGTTCTAAGAATGGAATTAAAGAAGTCGCCACGGACACAATTTGATTAGCTGCTACACCAATTAAATCAATTTTAGCTACATCTTCAAGGGCTGGTTCGCCATATTTTCTGACCTCTGCTTTAGCTACCAAAAAATAACCATTTTCATCTAGTGGTGTAGTAAAAGCAGTTGAAATATATTTTTCTTCTTCAAAAGCATCAAGATAAAGAATTTCATTAGTCACTAATGGTTTAATAGCAATTGTTACTCCGGCACCCAATTCTTCATGTAACTCTTTAGCAATTTTTTCCGTAATTAATTCACCAGCTTTTAAAACTATCTTACCCTTACTATTTAAAATATCTTCACGCGTAATTTTATTGATTGTTAACTCTGGTTTATTTTCAATATCATGTAATACTTTGCGATAAGGTGCTTCAATAAAACCATAACTATTTAAACGGGCAAAACTAGCAAAGTGACCAACTAAACCAATATTTGGACCTTCTGGTGTAGCAATTGGACAAATACGACTGTAGTGCGTAGTATGCACGTCACGTACTTCAAAGCCAGCGCGCTCACGAGTTAAACCGCCTGGCCCCATAGCTGATAAACGTCGCTTATGCTCTAACTCAGCCAAAGGATTAGTTTGATCCATAAACTGAGACAATTGGCTGGACATAAAAAATTCTTTAACCACACTCATGACCGGACGAGCATTAATTAATTTATTGGGGGTCAAAGATTCAATTTCTAAAATACTCATCTTATCTTTAATAATACGCTCCATACGAGCCAAACCAATACGGGTTTTATTTTGAATTAACTCACCAATCGCTCTAACACGACGATTACCTAAGTGATCAATATCATCTTCTTTATCTTGAGTAATATTAAGACGAATAATTTCTGTAATAATAGCAACCAAATCCTCGCGTCGTAAAATTCTAGTTTGTTTATTATTAGGAATATCAAACCCAAAACGTTTATTTAATTTATAACGACCCACGCGGTCAAAATCATAACGATCAAATCTAAAAAACATGGAATGGATTAATGACTTAGCATTATCAGCCGTGGCTAAATCACCCGGACGAATGCGCTTATAAACTTCAATTAAACCCTCGGCCTCATCTTTAGCTGTATCTTTACCAAGAGTTGCTTCAATATAATCAACTTCACCTTGATTAACCTCTTTAAATAACGCTTTAATTTCTTCATCGGTACTATAGCCAAACGCTCTTAATAAAGAAGTAACTGCGACTTTACGTTTGCGATCAATCCGCGCCCACATGACGCCAGCGGAATCAGTTTCAATTTCAATCCAAGCTCCGCGATTAGGAATAATCTTAGCACCATAATATTTTCGCCCACGAATTAATTCTGTCGTAAAAATAACACCAGCGCTTCTAATTAATTGAGAGACAATCGCCCGCTCAATACCATTGATAATAAAAGTGCCGTTTTTGGTCATGATAGGAAAATCACCTAAGAAAACTTCTTGAGTAGTTTTCTGACCATTTTTTTTATTAAATAAAGTTGTTTCAACTCTTAGAGAAGCTTCGTAAGTTACATTTTTAGCCTTACTTTCTACTTCATTAAATTTTGGTTCATCAAAATAATATTTACCAAACTGTAACTCTAAATCACGGCCAATAAAATCAGTAATCGGAGAAATTTCATCAAATAAATCAGCTAAACCTTCACGTAAAAACCAAGCATAAGAATCTTTCTGCACTTCAATTAAATCTGGCATGGGAATAACTGAGCTTTGGGCGGTAAAATACTGACGACTAGTTTCTAACTTAGCCGGCGCAGGTGATTTTTTATTCATAGATAAAATTTTATTAGTTAAGACGGCAAACATCTCAACACTTATATTGAGATGTTAATAATAAATTTATTTTAGTTGTTGGAGGGGTTAAAAAGGCGTATATGTTTAAAAAAACCCGTATAAAAAACAAAAAAAACGGCCTATAGCTACAAAAATCTGTGTATTTAAGATGTGGGAATACACTCTTGGACCGTTTTTCTATATTATAAATAAAATACGCTTAAAAAAGCTATTTTATACTAACAACAAATGTTTCTCCTGTCAACACTTTTTACTCTCTAAGATTTTAAATTGTCAATATGATAAAATTTTATTTAAAATAAGCCAAATATCAACTAAAAAAGCAAAAAATATAAAATATTATCTAAAGTTATCCACAGCTTTAAAAATAAAGAATAAATATTCACGGAAAAATTTATAATTTCTTTGTGATATATTTCACGATTTCTTCACGACATACTTCGCGATTTCTTCGCGACATACTTCGCGATTTCTTCACGACATACTTCGCGATCATCCCATTTTTCTTTTTTACCCTTAGCACGACAAATCGCCTGCTCTGATCCTTTGCCTGTAATCAGAACAACATCGTCATCTTTAGCTAAACCTAAAGCGCGATCAATTGCCTGGCGACGAGATGGCTCAATAAATAAATTAACCCCTCTTTTTTTACCTACGCTTTCAGCTCCTTGCGCTACAGCTTCCATAATTAACAATGGATTTTCATCATAAGGATCCTCATCGGTGATAATTACATAATCAGCTAACTCTCCAGCTAGGGCGCCTAAAATTGGACGACGAGATTTATCACGACCACCACCCGTTGAACCTAAAACATGAATAATTTTTTGATGAGGCTGTTCGTTAACGGTTTCATACAATCTTCTAACAGCATTAGGCTCAAAAGCATAATCAACAATAATATCAAAAGACTGGCCTTCATTAATTTTTTCCAATCTACCAGGTACGCCAGTAATTTTTTCTAAACCAATTTTTAAATCATCTAAACTAACCCCCTGACTTAAGCCCACTGTAGCGGCTGCTAAAATATTAACCAAATTAAAACGACCAAGCATATTAATCTTAATTTGGGTTTTATCAATTACCAAGCGACGCTCGTCAACGGTTTGAGAAATGTCAGCCACAATTTTTTTAACATCATTTTCAAAAGTACCAAGAATTTTTTCGGTGCGTAAAGCAAACGCGTATTTTTCTTCAGCCCAAAAACTAGCAAAATAACTTGAGTACTGATCATTAGCATTAACAATAATAGTTTTTTTAACACGGTTCAAGCTTAATTTTTTAATGCCTTCAGCGCGCCGCACAAATTTATGATCATCAACATATTTAGTGCGGCAATCTTTTAAGCGCGAAAACAACATACCCTTAGCTTCGCGATAATTATCAAAATTACCATGGGCTTCAATGTGCTCTGGGTAAAGCCCAGTAATTAAAACTACATCATAGTCAATAAAACGATGGCGATATTGCACAATCCCCTCAGATGAAGTTTCGATCACGGCGTACTGACAACCATTTTTTACCATTTGACGTAAAATTTTATGCGTAAACAATCGTCCCACCATGGTCATTTTTTTATTATTGATCCAATCTCGATTACCATTAGAAAACATAGCGGTGGAAGTATAACCGACTTTATAACCTGCGCCTCTTAACATTGAAGCAATTAAATAAGTTGTGGTAGTTTTACCAGTCGTACCAGTGACACCAATAACAATTAATTTTTGGCTAGGCCAACGATAAATTAAATTACCCATGACACCTAAAAGAAAATGATAAATCGGCCAAGCTAGGGAGAATATTTTTTTAGGAATAAATTTCTTAATAAACTGTAAAATTCTGTCTAACATAATCTATATATTAAAAACGACCGTAGTCGTATTGAAAAAAAATTTATACTCCAAAGCTTTTTTATCAACCATAGCTTTAGCGAAGGCGGAAGCTTAGGAGTAGACGACGGATGCCGCGTAAACTATTATAACCAAGATAAATCGCGGGGGCAAGTACTAAATCAAACGTACCGGGGTAATGAATATCATGTCCGCCAAAACCGCGCTTAAAGCGAGTAAAGCCCGGCCATTTTTTTTCATTAATGCCATGCCAGTCATAATGTTTTAAATTTTTGGCTCGCGCCTGCTTAATCATTTCCCAATGAAGAACATAGGGTGCCATCAACTCTCTCTTGTCTGAAGCTGAAGCACCATGTAAATAAGTCATAGTATCACCAAAAATCGCGAAAATGCCCGAAGCTAACAAAATATTATTACAATAAACACTATTTAAACTGGCCGCACCTGAAGCAATCATCTGACGATAATAATTTTTATTATGCGCAACAAATTTATCGCGGCGACTAGTCTCGTCCAATAAATCTAAAAATTTTTCTAGCGCCGTGTCATGACTAATAAATTTAAGTTTTTTCTTTAAACCTAAGCGAATATTATAACGCGTTTTAGGGTGCATCAAACCTAATAATTGTTCTTCGTTGTTGTTTAAATCAGTTAAAAAAGTATGACTCGGCTGAACATCAGCCACTTGGTGACACAAATTAGACAGTTGATCATCCTGAAAACTAAATGAACTATCTGGTTCAAAACGTACAAATATTAAAGCTGACATGGCTTTAAAATATTTTTTTATTTCCGTAATAAATTCTGGCCATAATTCTTTGTTATTTAAAACTGGACCACGCGAAATATAATAATATTTTTTACCAAAAGGTAAACGATGTTCAAAGGCCACAAAATAACCAGTTTCATTTTCCTTTTCCCAAAAAAATAAATGTGCTTTATAGCCGACAGCTTCTTGAAATTTAAGCCAAGTACTAGATTGTAATAATTGGCAAGGCGAACAAGACGCTTGGTGAGCGTCAAGTAAATTAAGTGATATTTGATTAATGGCTTCTTCTTTGATAATCATTTTATTCTAAAGACATTATTTGTAAACCCTTATTTTTTATGTCTTCTTCTGGCCAAAATAATTTATCAATATAAAATTTACCAACATAGGTGACATTTTTATTTATTTGTCTGCCAGTATATTCTTTAGTTATTGGATTCCACTCTCTTAGACATAAGACATCCCCCTCATTTACTTCAAAATCATTCAATCTCAATTCATATTTTTTCTTACCATCAATAATGGCTTGAAAATATTCTGGCCAAATTTTTTTTTCAATAGTCATATGTTTTATTCTCCTCACCTGCCCCTCGACAAACTCGGGGCACCCTCTCCCCGGTCATTTGACTGGAGAGAGGGACGTGGTGAGGTCCTAAATATTTTTTAAAGCTTGTTTGATTCTTTCCCCGCTATCAGTTATAGTGGAATCAACTTTAGCTAAAGCATCGCGCGCTTGCGGCGCCGAATAACCTAAGGCCATTAAAGCCTCAACTTCATCTGACCCACCTGTAGCTGAATAATCTAAACCTAAATCACTAACCTTAGAGCGTAATTCAAGAATAATTCTTTCCGCGGTTTTACGACCAATACCAGAGACTTTGGTTAAAGAATCAACTTCACCTTTGGCAATTGCCGAGCGTAAAGTCGTGGCTGGAGCTAAGCCTAAAATTGCCAAAGCTGATTTTGGACCCACGCCAGACACTGATAATAAAGCGGCAAATAAATCTAGGTCTTCTAAAGTTTTCATGCCATAATGTTCAATTGAATTTTCACGAGCTGCTTCATATAAAAATAATTCAATATCAGTATCGTTTTTTGCTTCTGTTAAAATTACTGGCGTCACTGTCACACGGTAGCCTAAATCACCGACTTTAATAATTAAATCGTCTTTAATTTTGCCAATGATTGTTCCTTTGATGTATGAAAGCATAAAGTTTTTCTGTATCATTCCCCGCTTTAAGCGCTTAATCTTTAGATTGCCCGGTCAAGCCTGCCTGCCGATAAACAGGCTGGGCAATGACATAAAGTGTTTAGTTTATATCCAATCCTCTTAAAGCAGCAATTCTCTCATTAATCGGCGGATGCGTCATAAAAGCTTTGGTCCAAAAACCAATCTTTTTTCCTTCGGTTTCTTTAAACGGCGTCACAATGTATAAATGCGCGGTAGCACGGTTCGCAGCTTCTAACGGTTCTTGATCTTGAGAAATTTTTTCTAAAGCACTCGCTAAACCTTCGGGGTAACGGGTTAACATCGCACCATCGGCATCAGCTAAAAACTCTCTTCTTCTAGAAACCGCCATTTGTAATAATTGCGCAAACAGCGGCGCTAAAATAGCTAAAACAATAGCAACCACAGTAATAACTAAAGCTACTTGCCCATTTTCACGGCTACTAGAGCGACGATGACCAAAAATACTCCAACGCATAAACCAATCAGCTAACAAAACAATAATACCAACCATGACTGTCGCAACGGTAGAAATTAAAATATCGCGATTGCCAATATGAGAAAGTTCATGCGCAATCACACCCTCTAATTCTGATTTTTCTAATTTTTGTACAATACCTGAGGTAAGACAAATCACCGCGTGCTCAGGGTCTCGCCCCGTAGCAAAGGCGTTCGGCGCCGTATCATCAATTATATAAATCCTCGGCACTGGTAAACCAGCGGTAATACAAAGATTTTCCACTAAGTGATAGATTTCTTTATTACTATCATGGGTTAATTCTTTAGCACTACTCATAGCCAAAACAATTTTATCGCTCCACCAATAACTTACAAAACTAGAAACAATGCTAAAAATTACCGCAATATATAAAATACCTGGTTCATTCATAGAGTAAGAAAAAACCCAACCAATTAAAATCACCACTATAAAAAAGATTGTCATCAAAAACCAGGTTTTTCTTTTATTTGAATCAATGTGAGTGTAAAGCGAAGACATATATTATTCTTGTTGCTTTAAATTTCTTTTAGCTAACTCTTCTTCTAAAATTTTTGTAATATACTCACCTTCTTTTAATAAAGAATTATATTCTATGGTGTTCCGAATATTGGTTGAATATGATTCTAAACATCCACCATGGATAAAATTTTTAAGATTCTCTGTATTTATTTTTAGATCTTTGATATAAGGCTTTAAATCCTTAAGAGCAAACGCCCAAGCTGATCGTTCTCTCATCAAAACACTTGCTGCATCATCTTCATTTAGATTAATACTCTTTTTTGATTCCCATATACTATCCGATGCGGTCTTATATTTATTTTTCTTATCATATTCTTCTTGTATTACGGCCCTGGTTTGTTCATCTCCTGTATTTAGATCTTGATAATGACCTATTTCGTGCAAAATTGTCACAAATCCTTTTGGAGTTAGGGGATCTTCTGTAAGAAAAATCTCATTATAATTTAAATTAATCGCAGAGCTTTCTTCACTCTCTAGATTGAATAAAATTTTCCCGTCTTGAAAAATTTGGTTAGTGTTATATAACTCACTTTTATTCTCAACGAGCATTTCATCTATCAATCTTATTTTATTTAATTTCTCTCTTAATTCTTTAAAAGCTTCGTTCTCTTTAAATTGTTTTTTGTCTAGAATAGACAGAAACCAGAATTTGGAATATTTTCCTTCTAATAAATCATCAAGCTTTGGCTTTGAATATTTTAACGAAATTTTAGTATTTCCGATCTGGAACTCCCAGTATCCTTTTTCTTGTTCATAAGAATGCTCCCCAAATTCTTCATAATCAGCTATTTCTTGACCTTCAAAAAGATCATTTCTTGGCTCTAATTTTCTATTTAAATATTCATTTTCAAAATTTTCTAGCATACATAAATAATAAAAGAAAAAACCTAGAAACCAACCTTAACATTTTCCTTTTCCTCGGCTGCCGCCTCAAAAAAATCACGTGATTTAAAGCCTAGCATATTACCAATCATATTAGTTGGGAAAACCTCTAGCTTGGTATTAAAGTCACGAACATTAGTATTGTAGAAGCGACGTGAAGCTTGAATTTTATTTTCAGTATCTGATAATTCGCGTTGTAATTCTAAAAAGTTAGTATTAGCTTTTAAATCTGGGTAAGCTTCACTTAAAGCAAAAATAGATTTTAAAGTTGAAGACAAAGCATTCTCAGCTTTTTCTAATTGAGCTTTATCGCCTGAATTTTGCGCACTCATGGCGGCGTTGCGCGCCGTGATTACTTTATCCAAAGTTTCTTTTTCATGCGTTGCATAACCCTTAACTGTTTCTACTAAGTTAGGAATTAAATCGTGGCGACGTTTAAGCTGAACATCAATATCAGCCCAAGCTTCGTCAACTCGATTCTTAAGGCGAATCAAACCATTATACAAACCAACCACAAAAAGCACTAAAAGAACTATGACACCTATAATAATCCATGTTGTATACATATATTTTTGTCCTGTGTCATCCCCCGCGCCCGTTTACACGAATGCGGAAAATCTTTAGATTGCCCGGTCAAGCCGGGCAATGACACTGGAAATTAAAGTTTATTAATTATTAAATAAATTATTTTATTGTTAATTTTATATTCCTTAGCCTTTTCATCATTTTTCTTAATAATTTCCGTAGCTAAAACATCTATCTTAATGGCTTCATTATAGTCTTCTATGGTCTTTTGTAAAGCTTCATCTTCGGCCTCCCAAAAAAGAGAAATCCTATCATTAATTGTTAAGCCAGCTTCTTTTCTTAAATTATTAACCAATCTAACTAATTCACGTTTTAAGCCTTCACGTTCTAAGTCTGGAGTTAAATTTGTATCTAGTTCCACAGTTTCTTCATTACCATCTTCAAAAATAATTTCTTTAATATTCAATTCATCCTTAATCAAATTAATTAGATCAATAACTTTCTTGTCCTCCGAAGCTTTAGCGAAGGAGGATAACTTTCCACTTTTAACTTTCAACTTTCCTAACGGTTGTCTTATTTTAATTTTCTCTTTATCTCTAGCCGCTAACCCATTTTCAACAATTTTTCTCACTGTTTCCATCTGTGTTAATATCTTCTCATCTGCGTCATCTGTGGTGCTGACAGTAGGCCATGTTTCTAAATGAACACTTTTTTGTTCATTAGAAAATTCATAACCAGTAGTTTTTTGCCAAATAGCTTCAGCAATAAACGGGGTAAACGGTGCCATGACTTTTGCTAGTTCAATTAAAACATGCTTCATAGTAGCTAAGGCATTTTGTTTATCATTACCTTCGGTTTTAAAACGATCCCTAGAACGACGCAAATACCAGGTTGAAAATTCATCAATAAATTCAGTAATGGCTCGCATTGGTTTTTGTAAATTATAAACATTCATTTGCTTAGTAACTAAACCAATTAATTCATTTAACTTTGCCAAAATCCATTTATCTAAAACATTGCCTGAATTGATTTTTTTATTTGTGTAATCTGCAAAATCTGTGGCGTACATTTCATAAAATGAATAAACATTCCACAAGAGCATAATATTTTTTCTCATGGCCTCCTCCACACCTTTCTCAGAGAAATTTAAATTCTCAGCTTGCACGACTGGCGAAGATAGCAAAAAGGCTCGTAAAGCATCGCCGCCGTATTTTTCAAACATCACATTAGGATCAGGATAATTGTTTAAACGCTTACTCATTTTTTTACCGTCTTCAGCTAAAACTGTACCATTAACAATGACGTTTTGATAAGCTGGCTTATTGTAAATCGCTGTGGCAATCACATGTAAGTAATAAAACCAACAACGCGTTTGATCAATGCCTTCAGCAATAAATTTAGCTGGGAAATTTCTTTCAAAAATTTCTTTATTGGCAAACGGATAATGCATTTGCGCATAAGGCATAGAGCCAGAATCAAACCAAGTATCTAACACATCAGGAATGCGGTACATAATTTTTCCACAATCACATGGCACAGTTATTTCATCAACTATGTGTTTATGTAAATCAGTAACTACCTGGCCACTGGCCTCTTCTAATTCCTTAACTGAGCCAAAAACTTTGATTTTATTGCATTCTTCGCATTTCCAAATTGGCATAACACTGGCCCAAAAACGTTGACGACTAATTGACCAATCACGAGCGCCTTCTAGCCAATTGCCAAAGCGGCCGTCTTTAATATAATCTGGCGACCAATTAATTTGCTGGGCGGTGGCTAATAATTTCTCTTTAATTTTAGTGACAGAGACAAACCATGAGCTAGTGGCATAATTTATTAACGGTGTATCACAACGCCAGCAATGCGGATAAGAGTGTTCATATTTTTCTTTGGCAAATAATAAATTTTTGCTAGCTAAATATTTAATAATTTCTACATCGGTTTTAGTCACATCATCAATTGGTTTAACATGTAAGCCAGCAAAATCTTTAACTTCTGGTTTTAAAATACCATTAATACCCACGTGCTGTATAAAAGGCAAATTCTCAGCTTTGCCTAAATTCATATCATCTTCACCAAAGGCTGGCGCAATATGAACAATGCCTGTGCCTTCTTCACTTAAAACAAAATCACCGGCGTAAACCTTCCAGCCCTTAGCTTTGTTAGCTAAAGTCTCATCATTAGCGTAATAATCAAATAATGGTTTATAGCTTTGACCAACTAACTTTTTACCTTTAATAGTTTCTAAGACCTTAATGTCTGAATCCTTATTTTTCCTTTCGTGCTCTGATTGAGAAATAATTAATTTTTCGCCATTAACTTCTACTTTTATATAATCAAGTTCTGGGTTAACAGCTAAGGCAACATTACCTGGTAAAGTCCAAGGTGTTGTTGTCCAAGCTAATAAAAATGTTCCAGGCTCATCGCTTAATTCAAATTTAGCAACGACTGATAAATCTTTAACATCTTTATAGCCCTCGGAAACTTCTGATTGCGATAAAGTCGTTTCACAGCGAGGACAAACATACATAGAGCGATAACCTTCATAAACTAAACCTTTGTCATACAACTGCTTAAACACCCACCAAACTGATTCCATAAAACCTAAATCTAAAGTTTTATAATCATTGTCCATATCAACCCAGCGACCGAGTTTGCCTACCATCTCGCGCCAAGCATCAATATAACTTAAAACCTTAGAACGACAAGTTTCATTAAACTTACCAACACCTAATTCTAAAATTTGTTGTTTATTGGTAATGTTCAATTCTTTTTCAACAATGTTCTCAATTGGTAAACCATGACAATCCCAGCCCCATTTTCTTTCTACTTTAAAGCCATGCATAGTAAAATAGCGCGGTACTACATCTTTCATAACTGAAGCTACAATATGGCCATAATGCGGCGTGCCAGTCGCAAAAGGCGGGCCATCATAAAAAATATATTCACCCTTAGGGGCGTCTTTTTGCACTGAACGATTAAAAATATCTGCTTCTTTCCAAAAAGCAGTTACTTCAGCCTCTAATAAAAGGTGTTTTGGTTTATTAGACATAGTATTATTCTCAATTTTACGTTAAAAAATAAGCCTTGTCAAAGATATTTTTCCTTGAAATTTAGCCAATTTTCTGATATATTAAGATGAATTATATGTTTACCCTCTCCTCCACTTTTAAGCCCACTGGCGACCAACCAGAGGCCATAGATAAGCTAATAAACGGCCTAAAACAAGGCTTTGAGCGCCAAACCCTCTTGGGTGTCACTGGTTCTGGTAAAACCTTCACCATGGCCAATATCATAGCTACTACTAAACGGCCAACGCTTATTATTTCCCATAATAAAACCTTGGCGGCCCAACTTTATAGTGAGTTTAAACAATTCTTCCCTAATTCAGCTGTGCACTACTTTGTGTCTTATTATGATTATTACCAGCCAGAAGCTTACATCCCACAAACTGATACTTATATTGAAAAAGAAGCCACAATTAATGAAGAAATAGATCGTTTACGCCATGCGGCGACTCAGTCCTTAATTAATAGAAGCGATGTTATTATTATCGCCAGTGTCAGCTGTATTTATGGCTTGGGTGAAAAAGTTGACTACTTAGCCTTAAGCCAAACCTTTAAAGTTGGTGAAAACATTAAACGCCATGACATACTTAAAAAATTAGTTAAAATTCAATACGAACGAAATGACAAAGAATTAGCGCGTGGCCAATTTAGAGTTAGAGGCGACCGTCTTGATATCCATTTAGCCACTGGCGAAGCCATTGTTCGCCTAAGCCTCTTTGGTAATACGATTGAAAAAATTCAAATTTTTAATATCACGCCATCAAAATCAGCTGCCTGGATTATGGAATTAGATGATAGTAAGGCTGAAAACTTAGAAACTATTTCAATCTTACCAGCCAAACATTACATGACCACTGAACCAAAGTTGCAAGATGCTTTAGTTAATATTGAAAAAGAATTAGAAATTAGATTAAAAGACTTACGCGATGAAGGTAAAATTGGCGAAGCTGATCGTTTGGAGCGAAAAACCACTTATGATTTAGAAATGATTAGACAGGTGGGATATTGTACTGGGATTGAAAATTATTCACGGCATTTATCTGGTCGCGCGCCTGGTACTCCACCAGAAACTTTAATGGATTTTTTCCCGTCTGATTATTTGTTATTTATTGATGAATCGCATGTTAGTTTACCGCAAATTCGCGGCATGCACGCTGGCGACCGCTCTAGAAAAGATACGTTAATTGAGTTTGGTTTTAGACTACCTTCAGCGCGTGACAACCGACCTTTAACTTATGAAGAATTTAAAACTCGCGTTAAACAAGTAATTTATGTCAGCGCTACACCCTCGACTTATGAATTAAATAATTCACAACAAGTTGTTGAACAAGTTATTAGGCCAACGGGCTTATTAGACCCAGCTATTGAAGTTAGATCAACCGACGGACAAATTAAAGATTTAATTAAAGAAATTGAAATTAGGGTTATAAAACAACAGCGCGTTTTAGTCACAACTTTAACCAAACGCATGGCCGAAGAATTAACTGATTATTTAATGGGTGAAAAGATTAAAGTTAGTTATATTCATAGCGAAGTTGATACTTTAGAACGAGTAGAAATTTTAAAAGATTTACGAACAGGCAAATATGATGTTTTAGTAGGCGTTAATTTATTACGCGAGGGTTTAGATTTACCAGAAGTGTCATTGGTGGCGATTTTAGATGCTGATATGTCTGGCTTTTTACGTAATGAAACTTCGTTAATTCAAACCATTGGCCGCGCCGCGCGACACGTTGAAGGCAAAGTTATAATGTATGCTGATAAAATAACGCCGGCCATGAAAATTGCGATTGAGACCACTAATCGCCGTCGTAAAATCCAAGCTGAGTATAATAAAAAATATAAAATTATTCCTAAAACGGCTGGGTTAAAACCGTATCAAATATTAAAATCATTAGAATAAAAATATTAATATGAACAATATAAACACTTCAATTAAAAAATTTAATAAAAATAGATATGCAGATCATAGCGCTCTTATATCTAAAGAAAATTTAATGACAGATAAAGTTTATTTATTAAAAATTTTCAAAGAAGTTAAAAGAATATTTAATAATAATAAAATTAATATTTTAGAAATTGCCTGCTCTGATGGTTCATTTTCTAAACTTTTACTAAACAATGGCTATTATGTAACCGGTGTTGATATCTCCGAAGAATCAATCAAAAAAGCTTTAGAAAATGGAATAAACGCTATAGTAGGCGATGTTGAAGAAGGCCTTAATTTTCCTAATGAAACATTTGACGCTGTTATTGCTTGCGAAGTAATAGAACACTTATTTGACACTGATTTTTTTATCCAAGAAATGAAACGCGTTATAAAAAAGGGCGGTTATTTATTTATTTCTACACCTAATTTAGCTAGCTTGAAAAATAGAATACGTTTAATCTTTGGCGGATACCCACAATATTCAGAATATAATATAGGTAAAAATACCGCTGGTCATATAAGAAATTACACACCCAAAACAATCATCTTACAATTAAAAGAACATGATTTTGAAATTATTAAACTAACCTCGCCAAATATTATTTTTCCCATGACTAAAAATTTTCCACGTTTTATCAAAAAAATCGCCCTCTGTCTAGGCGATATCTTCCCTACAATTGGTTCTCATATTATCGTTGTAGCTAAAAAAAAATAATCTTAAAACTAAATAATTGACAATAAATCTATTTTTATTTATACTTTTAAGTACTTTTGCTCCACTAAATGGAGCCGACTTTATAACCTTTGATCTTGGCATACGCCAGGACAAGCTTTTAACTTTTAACTAAAAATATGGCACACAAAAAAGCCGGCGGCTCTACCTCGCTGGGTCGAGATAGTCAAAGTAAGCGCCTAGGCGTTAAGTTACATGATGGACAAATTGCTCACGCTGGCGCTATTTTAGTTCGCCAACGCGGCACCAAATACCATGCTGGCAAAAACGTCAAACAAGGTAAAGATGATACGCTTTATGCGGCTATTACTGGCACAGTAAAATTTACCACTAAAAAATTAGCTAGCTTTACTGGACACTTAAAACAAACTAAAGTCGTCAACGTTATTAAATAGAGAATAATAAAAAAATTCGTCCCATTAATTACTGGGGCGAATTTTTTTATTTTTTAAATTAAGGCAAATTCTAATAAACTCTACAAACAAGGGATGCGGATCAAGCGGACGAGAAATATATTCGGGATGAAATTGTGTACCAATAAAAAACGGATGATCCTTTATTTCAATGGCTTCAACAATTTTATTATCTGGTGATGTGCCACAAACTGTTAAACCCTTAAGTTCTAAAAGCTCACGATACTTAGGATTAAATTCATAACGATGGCGATGACGCTCAGAAACAATTCTCTTGGTACTAAATTTTTTAAAATAAATTTTAGCTAAGTTAGTCCCCGTAACCAGTCGACAAGGCCAACCACCTAAACGAATAGTGCCACCGTATTTACCTTGCTTTAAATTCTCAACTTGTTCTTCCATAACATCAATTACCGGATAAGGTGTTCTAGGATTAATTTCTCGACTATTAGCACCTTTTAAGCCAGCCACATGGCGCGCAAATTCAATTACTGCCATTTGCATACCATAACACAAACCAAAATAAGGTACTTTATTTTCCCGACAATACTTAATGGTTTTTATTTTGCCTTCACTACCACGACTGCCCCAACCCTGAGGCACAATAATACCATCAAATTTTTTCAACAATCTTATCCCCTCTTGCTCAACTTCTTCTGAAGACAACCAATGAATATTAACCTTACAATGATTAGCTGCCCCAGCATGCTTAATGGCTTCTAAAACTGAAATATAAGAATCAGTTAAAGTAAAGCTACCAGACACAAAATATTTACCAACTATTCCTATATTAACTTCTTTAGTAGCGCTTTTAATACGACGAATCATAGCTCGCCACTCAACTAAATCTTTACGACGAGAGTGTAAACCAAAATGCTCTAATAAACGATCACCCAACTTATCTTTTTCAAAATTAATTGGTACATCATAAATTGATTCAATGTCAGGCGCTGAAATCACATCATGAGCCTGAATATTACAATTTAAAGCAATTTTTTCTCGTCGTGGCTGATCTAGAGGTTTAGCACTACGGGCAATAATAAAATCTGGCTGAATGCCAGCCGTATTTAAAGTTCGAATAGCATACTGCGTGGGCTTAGTTTTCATTTCTGAAGACAAGGAAGGAATTGGCAAATAACTTACCATAACAAAAGCCACATCTCGTCCTAAAGACAATTTCATCATACGTGCCGCTTCTAAGAATAGTAAATTTTGATATTCGCCCACTGTCCCACCAATTTCAATAATCATAACTTCGGCCTTAGTTTTTTTAACGGCCGCTTCAATTCTTGATCTTATTTCCATGGGAATATGTGGCACGACTTCAACACATTTACCGCCATAACCTAAATTTCTTTCTCGTTCAATCACGGCCTGATAAACTCGGCCCGTTGTCATATAACTATCACGGTAAATATTTTTGTTTAAAAATCTTTCATAGTTTCCAATATCTTGGTCAGTTTCATCACCATCTTCAGTCACAAAAACTTCGCCATGTTCAATGGGATTCATTGTGCCAGCATCAACGTTAATGTAAGGGTCAATTTTGATGGCGCTCACATTAAAGCCCTTGCTAGTTAAAATACGTCCGATCGACGCCGCAGCAACGCCCTTACCAACACCAGACATTACTCCACCAACAATAAAAATGAATTTAGTAGTAAATTTGTTTTTCTTTTTCTTTTTAACTGCCATATTAATAATCAATTAATAAAATTTAAGTACCATTGAACTAGCTGATCACCGTAAAACATAATAACCACAGCGGCTACTGATAAAAAAGTGCCTAGTGGCACCATAGAGCCCCAATGTTTCTTTTTAAAAATTAAAAGACCAATTCCTACTAGCGCGCCTAAACCATAACCTAAAAAAATTACTGCTAAAACATTGGGCCAACCAAAGGCTACACCTAAAAGTAAGCCCAGCCGAAGATCTCCGCCACCAAGCCAGCGACCACGCGAAATCAAAAATTGGATAAGAAAAAAACCAGTTCCTATTGTAGCAGAAATTAATAAGCCGCGCCAATCAAAACCTAGGGCTAAATTAAGACCCAAAATAATAACAATCGCTGGCAAACTAATCTGGTCTAAAATTACGTACCAACGAGCATCCATGATAAAAATCAAGATAAAGACTGAAATTAAAAACCAATATTTAGCTAATAATAACCAATGATAATCAGCTAAATAAAAAGCTAAAACAAATAATAGGCCAGTCACAAATTCTACTAGCGCATAATGCCAGGGAATTCTTTTATGACAATAACGACAACGACCCTTTAATAAAATAAAACTTAAAACTGGAATATTATCGTACCAAGCAATAGTTTTATGACAAAAATCGCAATAAGAACGCCCTGATAAAGATTTTTTATTATAAAGTCGCCATATAAAACAACTAAGAAAACTGCCAATAATTAGACCTAAAATAAAACTAAAAATTAAAAACCAAATTAACATAAAATTATTTTTTAGCAATCGCTAATATATTATAGCCTAATTGAAAATTAGTTATTTGTAAATTATTGATTGACCAACCAGCCTGAGCTAGTTGCTCACATAAAAGATTTTTAGTATAAAATTGCTTATGATCATTAATCTCAACTTTGGAAACTAGACTTATATGAGCCAAAAATTTTAATAACCAATTAGCTTGAACTGATGGGGGTAGTAATTATTAAAATACCCAATGGTTTTAATAAACGATAAACATCTTTTAAAACGCTAATAGCTTCATTAGTTTTCACATGTTCGATAACAGCTAACATAGTAATAGCCGAAAAATAATTATCAGACCAAGGTAGAGGCGACTTGGTAAAATTAAAAGATACTAACTTTACACCATCTACTGGTTTGGCAATAGCTTGATCAATGCCATACTTATCTCGTGAACTAACTTTAGATAAAAAATAAGGATAAGCACCACAACCAATATCTAAAATATTATCTAAATTATCTGGTAATAAATTAAAAACTTTATTAGAACGTCAAGCTGTTAATAAATTATCTGATACCCCCCCAACCTCTTGTTACTTTTTTTTCAGCTTTGGAGCGTGGTCTTATTAAATTAAGCCAAATAATTACCCAAAGAGCCTCCAAGCCATCTAACCAATTAATTTTTTTACCTTCTTTGTAGCTCCTACCATTATAAGAAATACCAACTTCATAGACTCTAGCCTTACCATGACCTATCCAAGCAGTTAATTCTTCATCAATAGCAAAACGATTACAAATTAATTTATAACGAAAACGATCAACTTGCTGACGACTAAAAACTTTATAACAAGTTGCCATATCAGTTAAATTAAGATTAGTAAAAATATTAGATAAAGTAGTTAGCCAACGATTAGCCGCCGCATGCCAAAAAAATAAAGCATTCTTAGGACGACCACCAATAAATCTTGAACCATAAACCACATCAGCTTGACCAGTGATAATTGGATCGATTAATTTTTGAAAATCATTAGGGTCATATTCTAAATCAGCGTCTTGAATAATAACAATGTCACCCTTAGCTTTAACAAAACCAATTTTTAAACAAGAACCTTTGCCTTGATTTTTAGTTTTTAAAATCACTTTAATTAATGGATCGGTTATAGTGACCAAAATATCTCGTGTACCATCAGTCGAACAATCATCAATAATAATTATTTCTAAAATTTCAGCTTTAACTAAAGTAACTTGCTTAACACGATTTATTAAATCAAGTACTGTTTGTTTTTCATTATAGACTGGAATGATAATACTTAGCTTAATCATGGGGTTTAAAAATTAAATGACTAGAATAAATCAATAATAAAATAGACATTGAGGTTAGAGGAATTAAAGTTCGAGAAATTGCTGTATGATCTAGTGCCCAACGATAATGTTCAGTAAAAACATACATTGCTACTATACCTAGGGTCATTAAAACAAAAATTAACCAGGCTGGCCATAGCTTTGACTGTTTAATAATTTTTTTTGACAAAATTAAAGTAAAGACAACAAAAATAAACCACCAAATATTCCAATTATAACTAACAAATAAAGCCTCATATAAAGGATAAAAAACATTAGGATGCCAACTAAAATTACCCTCAACATTAGCTAGGCCAAGCTGGTAAATTGCCTTAAAAATTAACCAAGGCGCTGGTAACATAAATAAAGTTAACAAGGTACTCCAAAATAATTTAGACGTTAAGTTAATAATTTTCAAAAATCTTATTAATAAATAAGTAACTATAAAAGCTATAACATAAAATACTCCATCATTTTTAATCATCATAGTATAACCGCCAATCAGGGCTGACCAAATTAACCAATACGCCTGATGGTTTAATAACCAGTTAAGCAAAAAAGAAAAACTAACTACTATATAATAAGCTAAAATTAAATCAGAATAATTATTAAATGAATGATAAAAAATTAACGGCAAACTAACAAAAGCTAAGCCCATTAACCAACCAATTGACTTATTAATTAAGCGTTTACCGGTTTTAATAATTATTAAAGTTAAACTAACAAAATAGCCCCAAGAAATTAAATTTAACCAACCTGCTTTGCCGCCTAAAAGACGAAACCAATACTCTAATAAAGAAAAATGCCAAGGATAATTTTTATAGCTAAAAGTATTTAAGTAAGTTTCACTTAAAGGGTTAAAATCAACTTGGCCCTGAACAATTAAAAGTTTAGCCCTTAATGACCAAAAAGATATCGTATCATAAGCTAGGCCTGGCCGAGCAATCGCCTCAAAAAAACTCAATAGCCAAATAACTGTAACTAAAATTACTAATATAGTTGGCCACAATTCCCAACGAGGTATTAAAAAATTATTCTGCCAATTAATTTTCTTAAAACAATAAATTAAAGCTATAATAATTTCTAAACCAAAAAACCAAAACAGCCAAGGAGAAAAAGACAAACGAAAAATAATAAAATATAAAAATAATTGTAAACTAATAACTAATGAACCTAATCCATAGGCTAAGCCCCAAAAGCTAGACTCTTGACCTAATTTAAAATATTTAACTAGTGCTGAACCTAAAATTAAAATTGAGGTAAAAAATAATATAGCAGACAACATATTAGTTACGTTTAAAAATCATTGAACTATTATCTAAAACATAAATATTAATAAAACTACCTAGCAATTCTTCATGATTATCAGTTATATTATATAACTTGCCATTATCATAAAAAAAAGTAGCTGGAGTTCGATAGGTAATTAAATAATCATAGTCATTGGTTTCGGTAATTTGGTAGTCATCAACTAAATAATACTTTAAATAAATATCAAGATTAGTACTGAAAATTCTTAACTTGGCATGGGGCGGAACTTTTTCTTTAATGGTTTTAGTAAAACTATATAAATTACAAAGACCTTTTTTAGTTTGATAATTTTTATCAAAATTACAACTTCGCCAAATAATTTGCATCTCTTCTGATGCGCCAATAAAATTCTTAATCAAATTAAAATCAACCAATGAATTATAAAAAAAATTTAAAGCTAAAGGTAGCCAAGCCAAACCAGTAATTAAAATAAAAATTCTTATTTTAGAAAATTTAAAAAATTTAGATAAGAGCCAACTTATTAGTAGGGCAATAATAAACGCTATACCAATAACTAAAGTAATTGGCATAGACTAAAGTAGGTAACTTTGTACTATATTAATGGTATGAAATAATTCTGGTTGATAATGAAAAAACATAAACAAACTTATTAATCAAATTATTTTCTAGCAACAATAATTAATCTGTCACCACGATTTAATAATGTAGCTAATAGCCTAATAATTAAAACCATTAGCCCCCTAATTGTTAGCTTAACATCATGATGTAAATTACGTCTAGTAATAATCTTAACTACAGAAAAATTAGATTTTTTTAAAAAACTAACTAAGGCTTGCTTAGAAAATTGCCAAACATGACCATAGGGCGCTAGCCCATACCATCGATTAGTCAATAAAAGCCTCCATAAACTATAAAAATTAGGCAATTCAATATATAAATAACCCCCGGGCTTTAAAAGTTTATAGGCTAAATTTAGTTCTGATGATATATCCTTAATATGTTCTAAACAATGGATATAAGTTATTGCCTCAAAAGACTCATTAGAAAAATGATAAGTCGACAAATCGCCTAAAAAAATATGTTGCTGTAAATCTAGTGTATTATGACCCATGGCAATATCTTCTTGAGAAATATCTATACCATAAGCCACAAAGTCTTGATGTAAAGCTTGTTTTACAAACACACCCTTACCACAACCAACATCTAAAATTTTACCTTGTTGAACGAATTTTTTTAAATAAAATAAAGACTCATTTGCAAATTTCTGCCATAACTTTATATTAGATGGATCTTCGACTTGCTTTGACTGATAAACCGTTGGGCAATTAACTGGTTTAGCTCGACCCAAGCCACACTGACAGCATGTCAAAACTTGATAATCACCGCCCATAACAGGAAAAATAAATTTTTTATAAAAACTATGGCCACAAGCCAAGCATGGCTCAGCTTTATTTTTTAAAAAATGATATTTAATCAAAAAAATATACCAATTTAAAGTCGCTCTATAGCAAGCTGAAAAAAAAGCTGATTGTAAGGCTGGCAAAAAATTTATTACATTAACCTTAAGTCCCGACCAAAAAACTCTTATAAAAACTAAGAAAAAATCAGGCACAATAATTAATAAAGGATTATTTTTTCTAAATTTAATTTTACCTGGCCAATCATTGATGAAGTTATTAAATTTATTTATAGTAGAAAAATCTTGAAAATAAGTTTGTGCCTGTATTTTTGCCCAGGGCACTGATTTGGTAATAAATGCCTGACACATTTTATTTTTATAAATTGATTTATGTTCCAAAACTAAATTAGAACGAACAATTTTACCCTTAACTTCAGGCTGAAACTGTGGAATCCCTAAAAAGGATAGTTTATTTTTTCTAAATAAAGCTAATTTATGAGGCCAATTTTTAGTAATATATTTTTCTCCATTAAAAATCGGCCAAACAAATTCATACCCATCAACCATGGAATTATTAATTAAATTCTTTAAATTTTGAGCTAAGTCAAGAGAAAGAAATTCATCAGCATCAATTTGCAAAATCCACTCACCCTTAGCTAAGTCATAGCTTAGGGGTCTAATAATTTCTGCGTTGCCAACCCGCGCTGCTGTAACAATAATTTTAGCATCATATTTAGCGCCAATTAATAAAGTATTATCATGACAAGGTCCATCATGAATTAAAATTATTTCATCAACCACCTCTCTAAGACTATCTAAACAACGAGATAAAAATTTTTCTTCATGATACACCACTACGCAAGCAGAAATTTTTATATCTTGACTAGCCATAAAATTTTATTTTAATTTGGCACTAAGCTCATCAACTAAAAGTTGATTTTTCTCATTAGGATCTAAGGAATAAACTAACTTTGCGTAATATAAGGCTTGCTTAAAATCTTCTTTTTTATTATAAAAATTAGCTAAATTAAAAAGCCATAAAGGATTGCTTTCCTCTTGAGCTAAACCTAATTGACTATAAAAAATTGCCTGATCAATTTCATTTTGTAAATAATAAATTTCTGACAAATCTCGTAAAGCAAAAGTTGATTTGGGATAAATCTCCAGGGCTTTATTATAATTTACAATAGCTTGATCAAATTTATTTTCATATTTATATGATAAACCAACTAAACTATAAAAATCAGACAATTGATTAGCTATTGCATCATTATGACCAGAATCAGGTACTGTTGGTCCCAAGGGGGGAATAATGTTAATTCCCTGATAAAAAATTTTTCTGGCTGCTTCATAGTCAGCCTGCCATAATTTCATACGCCCATAATCATGATAGGTTACCGTAATATTAGGGCCTAATATAAGTAATCTTTGATAATACTTTTCTGCCTGAAGATAATATTTAGTATCAAGATAGTAACCCAAAATAGCATAAGCTTGACCTAAATTAGTTAAAGCATTGGGTAATAAATTATTATAAGATGATAAATAATTAGCCTGATCTAAAATATTATTGAGTATTCTAGTTTCAGTTTCTTTAGTGGTCGCGGCGGACAAACAATTAACATTAAAAAATAAATACATGCGATTATAATGTTCGCTTAAAGGATTCAACTCTAAAACCGTCTCCATATTATCTAATAAACTATAACAATCATTACGAGCCTCGGCTCGCTTAGCATTATAATAATGATGATCAGCTATTAAGGGTCGAACATCGCGCACAAAAAATAAAATTAGCAAAAAAGCCATAATTGACAAACCAATCAACCACCGAGAAAACGGCCTAAATAGTTTTACGGTTTTAAAATCAAAATCTGATAAATGATTAATACGCCAAGCTAAAGCCAATAAAGCATAAAAAATTAAACTCATGGTCGTTAATGCAAAACTAAAAAATCCAGCCGCGGCATAACCAACCAAAGCTAAACTAATAAAAAAATTAATCCAATATTTTTCTCCCTTGCCTTGCCATAAAATAATTATCATTTGCTTAAAAACTACAAAAGATAAAAAACCAAATGATACTACACCAACTAAACCAAATTGCAGTAATAAATCCAATAAATTATTATGCACTCGATCAGGAAAAGAATTGATATGTTCGTAGTAAGCCCAATCAGGTTGATATTTACCAATAAAAACACTGGCTTGAGTGTCTGCCCCATAACCAAATAATTTTCTACCAACACTGGCTTCTTGCCAAATTTTAATAGCGGCTTGCCAATATTTAAGACGCAAAGCAATGGAACCATTATCAAAATCCAAAATACTTAAAGCTCGAGAATAAAAATTAAGATTACTTGATCTATCATAATAATTCTCTAAAATTTTTTGACGCCAAGGTGAAAAAATGACTGTACCTAAAAAAATTATAACTAAAAGTAAACTAGATAAATATACTTTTTTATTAGGTAATTTAAAAATTAATAAAACCACCGCCGCTAACAACATAACGACTAAAGCAATGATAGACGCTCGACTATAAGTAAAAAACAAACAAACTAATTCGCTAATTAAAAGCCAACCCAAAACTAAACGCCACCATAAATTAATCTTTTTACTAAATAAATTATAAAGTGTTAATGGAATTAGAGTAATAATAAAGTGCCCTAAAAAATTAGCTTGCCCTAAAGAAGAAAAAATTCTAGAGCTATGATTATCAGACCATTTTAAAAAATCAAAACCAAATAACTGCATTAAACCATATAAACAAACTAAAGCGGCGGAAAAATTTAAAGCCATAATAATAGCTTTTAATTTTTTAATAGTATTAAAAAATAAAACTATCAATAAAAAAAATATTAAATAAAAACCTAAATTATACAACCCTTGTTGCCTTTCATAACTCCCCCATAAACTAACTAAAGGCTGTGAGGAAAAAACCGTACTTAAAATAAGGCTACTTAAAAAAATAATCCAACCTAAAAATAAAGTTTTAGCTTTTAAATATATAAATTGTCCTGACTGAACAAAAAATAAAATTATAATTGTTAAGCAAATAAATAAACCCGCCCTAAAAAGAACTGATTTATTTAAGTCAAAAACCGTATAATTTTCGTTAAACCACGCAAAATATATAGGCACTAAAAAAATTACTACAAGTAATAACCAATTAACCACTAAGGAGACATTTTTGGAGGTTAACTTAATCTGCAACATATTACTTAATAAGAGAAAAGATCAAAACATTAGTGTTCTGATCTTTCCTAACTTAAAAAAATAACGCAATTTGAAATTTTTTTAAAACTAAAAATTATCTAAAAATTAATTAAGGATTAACTAAACCAGCTGGCGTGGCGTAATGAGTACCAGCTGTCACATCTCCAACTGCACCACCTAAACAATATCTAGCCGCATAAGTCGTTGTGGAAATAGTAAATAGATAATCAGTATTGGGACAATTAGCATCGTTTCTTGGTGTGGGATTAGCCGGAACAATTGACATATAAGTAGTACCACCTGGAACAGCGATTGAACCAGTAGTTGTAAGCGTTGTTGGATAACCGCCAGCATCATTATAATACAGCTCTAAAGCTGACATAATTTGTCTCATATCAGACACACGTTTAGCGTCTCGAGACTTCATTCTAGCACTACCCAAGGCGACTACTGCCATAGTAGACAGCACACCAATGATCGCGATAACGACCAATAGCTCAATCAAGGTAAAACCTTTTTGATTGTTTTTTGACATATGTTTTATAAAAAGCTCAAAATTAGCTTAGACCTTTAAGTGGTCTTATATATTTATATTATACACCAAATCCTAAAAAGCCACAATAGGTCTTAAATCTGATTAGCTACATTATACATTGGCATTAAAATAGCCGCCACCATAACACCAACGCCAAGACCCATAATGACCATTAAAATTGGTTCAATTAAAGACATTAAATTAGACAAAGAAGTTGACACCTCTCGACTATAAAAACTAGTGATTTTATCTAAGGAAACGTCTAATTTACCAGTTTTTTCGCCTACTAGCATCATTTGAGAAACCATACTTGGCACCTCTTTAGTTTTAAGAAAAACCGTACAAATTGAGTTACCTGATTGCACCTCTTCAATCGTCTGTTTTATAATTTTTTGATAATACCTATTACCCACTACTTCACCAGCTACCTCTAAACTAGTGGAGATATTCACACCCCCTAGAACCAAGGTATTCATTGATCTTGTAAAACGAACTAGATAAATCATCTGTAATAATGTACCAAAAATTGGCAATTTTAAAATTAAATAATCAAACTGGCCACGACCAAAAGGAGTTTTTAGATAAGATCTAAAAGCTAACAAAAAAATAATCAAAAAGATTAATACTAACCACCAATAAGCAATTAAAAAATTAGAAATAGTAATTAAAACTTTAGTAGCTAAAGGTAATTCAGCGCCGGTCTCCACTACAATAGCCGTCATCTTTGGTATAATAAACATCATCATTAAAATACCTATACCAACCATCATTAAAATAACAAAAATCGGATAAATCATTGCTCCTCTAATTTTAGAATTCATTTCGTATTCTTTTTCCATTTCATCAGCTACATAATTAATTGATTCATCAAGTTTACCAGATTGCTCACCAGATTTAACAACGCTAATAAAAAAATTAGAAAATAACTTAGATCTTTTAGCTAAAGAAGATGACAACGTACCACCACCATCAACCTCATCAGCCACTTCAGCGACAATCTTTCTAAATTTCGGTTTAGGTATTTGCCTAGACATAATTTTTAAAGCCTCGACAATCGGTACGCTCGCTCCGACCATAACAGAAAATTGTCTTGAAAAAGCCACTAAGTCTTTGACTGTGATACGAGAAAAATAATCTAACACATCAATTCTCGAACGAGCAGAAACCTCTTTTAAAGACACTACCTGATAACCGCGACTAGCCAAAGCTTCGGCCGCCTGAGCCTCATTATAGCTTTCAATCACACCGGCTTCTTGCCGGCCGCTTACTTGATTAAGGGCCTTAAAATTAAAAGTCGCCATAATTATTTAATATTTAAAAAGTTTTTAACTTTAGCTACAATCTCCGAAGGATCAAAATAAGACTTAATCCAATAATCTAAGGCGCCGTAAATCAAACTTTGTTCACGATAAGCTGGCTCACTTAAATTACTTAAAATAACAATCGGGATAGTTGAAGTAGCCTTATTTCTTTTTAATTTTTTTAACAAAGTAATACCATCTTCATCAGGTAACATAATATCCAACATAATAAAATCGGGTTTAAAATTAAGCGCCTCAGCTAAGCCTTCCTGGGCCGTAGTAGCGACTCGAATAGCAAAACCATCAGCCATAAATTTTAAGCTATACATTGACAACAAAAAATTATCATCTTCCACTAATAGAATTTTTATAGGCTTAGCTTTCATAAAATTAATTTTTAATAACACGCATAATTTCTTCAATCGTAGTCAAGCCTTGCATGGCTTTAATTAAACCATCCTCTTCCATAGATAAAAATAACTGATTAGATTTAACATCCTCTAAAGTAATATTAGCGTTTTTCTCCATAATTAAATTTCTCATTTCATGATTAATATCAATCACCTCAGCAATACAGATACGATCTCGATAACCACTCTTACCACAGTGTGAACAGCCTTCACCATGATAAAACTTAATATTATTAATATCAAAATCAGGAATGATTTTTTTAATAATTTCAGGAGAAATAACTTTAATTTTATCAGTTATTTCATTAATAAGGATTTTATTAAGTTCAACTTCTTTTTTACAATAACTACAAATACGACGGGCTAAACGTTGGGCCAATGATAGATTAAGCACTGAACTTAATAAAAATGGCTCAACTTTCATATCTAATAAACGAGTAATTGTACCTAAGGCATCTTTAGTGTGTAAAGTAGATACTACTAAATGACCTGTTAAGGCCGAATGAATAGCTAACTCTGCTGTTTCTTCGTCGCGAATTTCTCCCACCATGATGATATCAGGATCTTGACGCAAAATAGAACGTAAACCACTAGAAAAAGTAAAACCTAGCTCAGGTTTAATCTGTGATTGGTTAATACCTTTCATAAAATATTCAACCGGGTCTTCCAAAGTCACAATATTAGATGATTCACGATTAAGAATATTTAATAAGGCATAAAGCGTGGTAGTTTTACCAGAACCAGTTGGACCAGTCACCAACATAATACCGCCGGTTTTTTTACTATTTTGATCAATAATATCAAAATTATGGCCCACAAAACCGAGGCTATCAAGTGTCAATGTCCCACGCGAAGTATCTAAAATACGCATCACTACCTTTTCTTGATCCAATAAAGGCATGATAGAAATACGAAAATCAATATCTCGATTATTAATCGATAAACGAATACGTCCATCTTGAGGCGTACGAGTTTCATCTAATTTAAGATTGGCTAATACTTTAATGCGCGCCACAATAGATGAATGAACGTCTTTGGGTAAAGTTAAAGAATTGTGTAAAATACCATCAATACGATAACGCACTCTAGTTTCTTTAATTAAAGGTTCAATATGAATATCACTAGCACCACCTTCTAAAGCATGCCTAATAATTACTGAAACGATTTTGGCCACTGGCGCATCTTTAACCACATCTTCAGTTGGCTGCTCTTCTTTTTTAGTAGCTTCAGCTTGTTTTTTAGCCGAATCCTCTTTAGCTTTAACTTCTAAAGCCGTGGAAATTTCTTTGCTAAAATCTTTATAACGACTAAAGACACTATTAAAACTAAAACCGGAAATTAAATAATAATCAACCTTAAGCTTATTTTTTTGCGCCAAAAAATCCATGGCCTCAATGGCTTTAAAATTATCACCGTCAACTAAACCAATTTTTAGTCTATTTTGATCGCGATCAAAGGCTACCATTTTATAATGTTCAGCCACGCTCGTAGGAATAATATTAAGAATCTGTTCTGGCACTTCTCGATCAGCTAAATCAATATAAGGAAAATTTAAAAAAGCGGCTTTAAGTTTAACAAATTCTTCAACGTTAATTAAATTACGCTCCAAAATAATCTCATCTGCTGTTTTATTGCTACTACCTATTTCTGCCATAATTTCCGAAGCAGTTTGCAGGCTAAGAACATTTTGCCTAACAATAAAGTCAAGTAATTTTTTTTGTTTTTCTAAAAAATTTTGATTACGTGGCATATAGTCTAAAATGGCTCAAAAGGATTGCCATGTCTTAATTCCATTTTATTAGTTGTTGGCTTGATAGTGACGCTAGGAGATGCACTATCAGTTATTAATTCTTCAACGATCTGACTAGGTAATACAATCGGCTCTAAGGAGGTAAATTTTTTATCACTCAAAATACCAAAACGCAAAGATTCCTGACTAAGCGTGCCACGAGACGTTGGGGTGAATTTATTAATTGTCAAATCAGCATTAGGGAAAAACCAATTATTAAAATTAATAATTATAAATACTAAAACTCCACCAACCAACAAAGCAATTAAATAAGTAATAATTAAATTTTTATTTTCTGTCGTAATCATATTATGACTCAAGATAATAAGTCACTAACTCAATTTTAGCTTGCTTAGTACCTGGATCAAAAATTAATTTAGTAACATCCATAATAGTTAAACTAATCTCCAGACGATTAAGAAACTGTTTAAGTTGCGCGTAGCTTAAATTATTAACATCAAAAGTAATTTGCATTAATTTTAATTTATCAGATAAACCATTCTGTTTAAAAGGCTCGTTAATTTTAATCAATTTTTCAAATGAATTATCTAATGGAGTAATAACTATATTATCTACAGTGACGCCTTTTTCTTTGCCTACTTTATCAACCTGTCTTAATAAGGCAATTTTTAAACGATCAACGTCTTGGCGCCAAGCTAAAATAATATCAATTTTATCTTTATCAGCTTGGCTAATGGATTTATACAAATTTTTAATTTCACCTAACTGCTTTAAATACTCAACTTTATTTTCATATTCACGCTCACGAAAAGTTAACTCTTGGTTAGTGGCAATAAAATCATATTTAGGCTTGATCAACCACCAATAACCAGCTACTAAAACAATTACACAAACTAAAATAATAAATAAATTAAAAAATTTAGCAAAATAATTAAACATTAAAATCCCGAGATTTTTTAAAGCTGGGTTAACTGGTTTACTAGTTTTAAGTTTAATTTTATCCATAAAAACTACTTAATAAAAACCCTTGGGTCCAAGCTGATATCTAAATTAAATTTAATCATAGCTGGGCGATCCTGAACCGCAGGAATCGATTGAGAAGAATTATATTGTACAGTCTTCATCATCTTATATGATTTCATGACTTCTAGTTGTAAAGAAATTGTATCAAGGTTACGAGCAAAAGAAGGTAGGCTATAACTACCAGACAAGTCGCCACTAAAACTAGAATAATATACATCTTTTAATGTATTATCCTCTAAAAAAGCCAAAAAATTAGTCCAATAAACATGATTATTAAGAATTAAGCTAACAATTTCTAATTTTTTATTAAAATCTACAATCTCTTTAATATCACCTTCACTTTTCAAGACCTCGGCATTAATCGCTTCATAATTAGCTAAAACGGTTTTGTTATCATTAAGACGCTCTCTTTGCCAAATCAATAAACCAACATAAACTAAACTAATCGCTAAGGAACATAATAATAAAGATAAAAATAAAGTTAAAAGTTTTTGTTGCCAATTAAAGAAAACCAAACCTTGATCTTTAATTAAATTAGCCTTAACGCTATTATACGGTTGCCAAAAACGCTCTTCAACGTCTTTTTTATGGCGTACTGCTTCCTCAGCTTCTCTTTCTTGGGCTAATTTTTTAGCTAATGAACTATGCTTAACAGTCTGATTAATAGTTTTAAAAATGTTAAATTTTTTAAACCCATTATTTTTAGAACGAATTAGTTTCTTTCCATTGCTTATTTTAGTTTGATCTAGTTTAAAAGAAGCCTTGGTTGAAGTTATCTCTGGCTCAACTATCTGAGATGAGGTTGATGGTAAAATAATGTCTTGCGACGAAGCTTTAATTTCAGTTGACTCATGAGATGGTTTTTGGGTTGGCAAAGGCACCTCTTTAATTTCAGGCGTGACTTGTTCAACAATAGGCTTAGGGTCTTCTGTTTTTGGAGATATAGACAATTCCTTGTTTAACAAATTTGATTTATGAATACCTAATTCATTAATTTTATTTTTAACTGGCGGCGCCAAATTTTCTTTTTTTTGTTTTAATAAATTCTCATAAAATTTTCTTTGGCGTAAAAGCTCAGTATGTTCTTTGGTTCTCTGCTTTTCTAAATGAGAAATATCATGTTTAAGCTGTAGGTCAGAAACTTTTTTGTCAGCTCGTCTAAACAAGCGGCCTATTTTTTTAAACCACAATTTTAAATCAGACGAAGCTTTCTTCGCCTCCTGTTTATCTTTTAAGAAATTTATTCTACCATTGCTTGCCGCCGCCATAATAATTTAAAAAACAACTATTGATAAATTATCTACGATCAAATTCACGCATAGCCAAACCAACCGCTACTGCTAAACGCGGACCAATTTTATCTAAAATGGGTTTTAGCTCAAAGGGATAGGCTACTCTAAACCAAGGATCACCAACGATTGTATTAAGGTTAAATTTATCAGCTAAATAATTAGTTAAACCTGGCAAAAGAGCTCCGCCACCGGTTAAAATTATCTTTTCAATCCGTCGATTATCCTTGCTACCAAAAACTTCAATAATATACTTTATTTCATTGATAATGGGGGCAAAAGATTCAGCCACCATGGCTGGTAATTTACCAGCTTCTTCGCCTTGGTTATTATGATACATCAAATCATATTTAAATTGTTCTGCTTGAGCCATGGTCATATTAAGGTGCGAAGCAATAGCTTGAGTAATATTAATACCACCCACAGCAATACTACGATTAATAACCGGCACACTTTTATCAACCACAAAAACATTAGTCGTAGTTGACCCTAATTGCACAATCATAACTGAAGATCGGTCGTTACCTAAAAGTGATCTAATTAAAGCAAAAATCTCGGTTTCTAAACTTAAAAGGTTTAGTTGTGAAGCTTTAAAAATGCCAATATAATTTTGAATTAAATTTTTTGGTGCACCAGTTAAAAGAATTTTATGGCCTCCGCTAGTGCTAGTTGGCTCATCAATAATTTGCCAATCAATTACAATATCCTGCAAAGGCAAAGGAATAACTTTTTTAGCCTCCCAATTTATAGCGGCATCTAAATCTTTTTTATTAATACTATTATTAATATTAATAATCGAAGAAAAAACCGAAAAAGTCGGTAAAGACGCTAAGGCCATATTTGAAGTAACATGAGATTTTTGACAAATAGACTTTATTAAATCAGATGATTTACGAATATCTAAAGGAGCATTTTCCCTAGGCGCACTTTCACTAAAATGCTCACTAAAGCCATAGGTTGATAAAGCCACTTTATTACCATGCTTTTTTAATTCAACTAACTTAACACTCAAAGCATTAATGTCTATTCCCAAATAATTTTGCAAAGAAGATTTAAAAATTCCCATAAAGAAAACTGCCGACTTACCACCTTTTTTGACACTAGGCAATAAGACGTACTATAATTTAGAAAGATTACCTTTATTATAACATAATCTAATAAAAACAAAAACATTTTTCTCTCCCTAAATACCCTAAACTAACTCTATGACTTTAAAAGACATAAATTATAAAAAATTAGGACTAATTCTTGGCTTTTTGGCAATAGCAGGAGTCATTGGTTATTTTATTTATAGTCTTTTTTTTAAATCAGTTAGCGAAGAAATTCCTAGTGGTCTAATTGATCAAGCTGGTATTATGAGTGGTTTACCTCAATCTGGCACTGGCACCCCAATACAAGTCCCTGATACCGAGGGTCAACTACCCGGCGCCGGTAGCCAAACAACCAATGGGATTATGAATGGAGAAACAGTTGACCAAGAACAAGATTCTATTTTAGATATGGGCATAGAAAGTGATAATGTTGTTATGTCTAGCAATGGTCAAATGCAATATTATAACCGACTTGATGGCAAATTTTATAAACTAGGAGATGATGGCCAACCAATAACCTTATCTGATAAACAATTCTTTGGTGTAGAAAATATTATTTGGTCCAATACGAGTGATAAAGCAATTTTAGAATTGGCTGATGGCTCAAAAATTCGTTACAACTTTAATACTAAAGAACAAATTACTTTGCCTAAACACTGGGAAGATTTTGATTTCTCACCTCAGGGCGATAAAATAGTTGCTAAAAGTATGGGGGTTGACCCTAATAACCGCTGGCTAATTATTTCTAATGATGATGGTTCAGGTGCGCAAAAAATTGAAGAATTAGGAGAAAATGGTGATAAAGTGATTTCCTCCTGGTCACCTAATAATCAAACTATTGCCATGTATCTTGAGGGGGTAGATTATAATCGCAAAGAAATTTATTTTGTTGGCCAAAATCATGAAAATTTTAAATCAATGGTAGTTGAAGGACGAGGTTTTCAACCGCAATGGTCACCTCAAGGCGATGAACTATTATACAGTGTTTATTCAGCTGATAATGACTACAAGCCAACTTTATGGTTAGTTAGTGCTCAAGGTGATAGTATTGGTTCTAATCGACGACCAATTGGTCTAGACACTTGGGCTGATAAATGTTCATTTACCTCTGGTTCAATTTATTGTGCTGTGCCACGAAACCTAGAACGCGGCGCTGGTCTTTTCCCTCAAACCGCCAACAATACGCCTGATAGACTTTTTAGAATTGACTCTAAGACTGGTCTAAAACAAGAAATCAATTTAGGTAACTCTTACTATACTATGAAAAATCTCATAGTTTCACCCGATGGACAATACCTTTATTTTACTGATACTTCTACTAATCGCTTAAGAAAAATAAAACTTTAATTTAATTTTCTCCACGCGCAAGCAGGAATCTAAATTTGAAATTAATCGCATGTCTAAACTACAGACTCTTTATTATTGTTCAAATTGCGATGCTCAATATCCAAAATGGCAAGGTCGCTGTAATGAATGCGGTCAGTGGGGCACAATTTTACAAACTGACACAAAGGATAATCAAATAACTAAACTAGCTAATATTATTAATTTAGCTGAAGTACCGGCTGAAAGCGGTTTTATTAGATTACAAACTAATATTAAAGAAATTGATCGTGTTTTTGGCGATGGTATTGTTTCTGGCTCATTAACACTTCTTGCTGGTGAACCTGGTATTGGTAAATCAACCTTAGTCGCACAAATTGGTGATCAAATTAATAAACAATTTAAAGTAGTTTATGCGAGCGGCGAAGAATCTTTACCGCAAGTTAAATTAAGACTAGAGCGCTTAAAATGTTCTTTAGATAAGTTTGAATTTATTAGTGACACTAAAGTAGAAGCTATTTGCGCAGCAGTGGAAAAAATTAATCCCAACTTAGTTATTATTGATTCAATCCAAACTGTCCAAACTACTAGCGTACCTAGTGAAGCCGGCAGTTTAAACCAAATCCGTGCTTCAGCCGTCAAATTTTTAGAGATAGCCAAGCGCAGAAACATTGCTTTTATTGTCATTGGTCATATTACTAAAGACGGCACTGTTGCCGGACCAAAATCTTTAGAGCATTTAGTAGACACGGTTTTATATTTAGAACAAGAAACTGCTCGCGGTTATCAAATCTTGCGCGCAAGTAAAAATCGCTTTGGCTCAACTAATGAACTAGGTATTTTTGAAATGACTCATGAGGGCTTTAAACCAGTTAAAAATCCAGCGGCGGTCTTTTTAGACCAAGAAAATAACCAAGCTAGTGGCTCAGTGATCAGTTGTATTATTGAAGGCACTAGACCATTTTTAGTCGAAATTCAGGCTTTAGTCACTAAAACTGTTTTTGGCTATCCAGTTAGAAAAGCTTCGGGCTTTGATTTAAATCGTTTGCAGGTTTTGGCCGCCGTGATTAATAAACGAACTAAAATTAACTTAACTAATCAAGATATTATTCTTAATGTAGTTGGCGGCTTGAAAGTTGAGGATCCAGGAATCGACGCCGCGATTGTGGCTAGTATTATTTCTTCATTTTTAGATAAAGCCGTTAAACAAAAAATGATTATTTTGGGTGAAATTGGTTTAGGCGGAGAAATTAGACCCATTTCTAAAACTTCTTTAAGACTAAAAGAGGCCTCTGATCTAGAATTTAATTTAGCTTTAGCACCTAAACAAGATAATCAAGTCAAAGACAAAATAAAAATCACCCCAATAAAAAATCTGGATGATTTAATGAAAAATCTATTTTAATTATTCTAATTTCTTCTGATTTTTACTTCGCCACTCGGCGATTTTTTTATGATTGCCACTTAATAAAACCGGCGGCACTTTATATTTCTTTTTTCCAAAACTAACAACTTCTGGTTTAGTATATTGTGGATATTCTAAAATGCCTTCTTTACTATGTGATTCAGTGACTAAACTTTCTTTATTACCTAAAACACCAGGCAATAATCTAGTAATTGAATCAATTATAGTTAAAGCGCCTAATTCGCCACCAGTTAAAACATAATCACCAATCGAAATTTCTTCATCAACTAATTTTAACACCCTGTCATCAACTCCTTCATATCTACCACAAATAAACACCACAGATGACACAGATTTTGCATATTGTTTTGCTATTTGCTGGTTCCACCTCTTGCCACGTGCTGATAATAAAATGATTTTTTCATTTTTTACTTTCAACTTTTTACTTTTAACTCCCTGCAGCGCTCTGTAAATCGGCTCTACTTTCATCACCATGCCAGCTCCCCCGCCATAGGGCGTATCATCAACTGTTTTGTGCTTATCAACCGTAAAGTGCCTTAAATCAATCGCTTTAATTTTAATTTTTTTCTGTTTAATTGCGCGGCCTAAAATACCTACCTTAACGTAAGAATTAATAATTTCTGGAAAAATAGTTATAACCTTAAAATTCATAATTTAATTTAAACATAAAAATACCGCCCAGTCGAGACTGGACGGTATTTTATGATTTAAACTTAAATAGTCAAGTTATCAATCGCTGAAGTATCAATCTGGTCATCAGTTGGTCTTGAAGTGCGTCGTACTCTATTTGAACCTTCGGGTTCATAAATCTTTAAGTTGACACGAGCATTGTTTTTCGCACCAACGATTTTTAATAAAGTTCGAATGGCTTGAGCGGTTTGACCGCGGCGACCAATTACATAACCCATATCTTCCGGATCAATTTTTAGGGTCAAGAGGACGCCCATTTCATCAACGGTGCGTTCTACTTCAACCTTTTCCGGATGGCCAACAATTGCTTTAACAATTGTTTCTAAAAATGCCTTGTCTTGCATGTCTGACATACATTTCTTACCTGCTAAATTAGCTCTGTAAAAAAAGCAATTTGCAAAGTACTTAATAATAAGTGGTTTTTATTATAGCGTATAAAAAGACGAATGTCAACCGTCTAAAATAATTAATTCTACTAATAAATTATTACCGAGGTATTTCAAAACTTATTTTAAAACCAAAACCATCGCCTCTAGTTTCTGCCCAAATTCTGCCCTGATGAGCCTCAATAATCAAACGACAAACATATAAACCCAAACCAAAGCTTTCTGGCTTTTCATCATTGACCTCGCGGCGTTCAAATTTATCAAACAAATCCTTTAAGTCAGCTTCATTAAGACCTGGGCCAGTGTCAGTAATTGATACATACAGATTTTTTTTATTTAATTTAGCTGCTATGGTAATACCACCTTGTTTAGTATATTTAATAGCATTATCTAAAATGTTTAACAGCACTTGTCTAAGCATTAATTCGTCAGTGATAATAAAAAACTTTTTACAAGATAAAGCAATTGTTAAAACTAAATTTTTGGCTGCTGCTTTAGGTTTAATTTCCTTAACAACTTCATGTACCAAAGACGGAAAGTCAACGTCTTCTTTAACTAATTGAATAGTTTTATTTTCCAACTGCGAAACGCCTAATAAATTATCAGTTAACCTAATTAATCTTTCATTGGCCTGATAAACCGCGCCTAAAGCGGCTTTAATTTTAGTTTGTCTTACTTCGCCTAAGCTACCCTCTAGAATCATGGATAAATAACCTTTCATGATTGTCAAAGGCGTACGTAATTGGTGAGAAGCAATAGAAATAAAATCCGTTGGTTTATTTTTAGGTCGGTAATAAAGATTATACGTCACAATAATAATTACCACTACTAATAAGCCATTAGCTATTAAATCCAATAAATTTAGAATCTGGTCAAACATAGTTATATTATAACAACTAATTAGTTAAAAAATAAAGTTTATTTACTAGCGTTATATAAGGCAGCAATTTCTTGTGCTGATAAAGCACGATTATAAATACGAACATCATCAATCAAGCCATTCATAGTAGCGTTGCCACTATAAGCACCTATATAAATGCCAGAGGATGAATTAGATAATTGTAAATTATTCAAATTTCTAGAATTAATAAAATTATTATTAACATAAATTGAAGCAACGTTATTTTTAACTACTAAAGTTAACATATACCAAATATTTTGAGTAAATATAAAAATTGCATTAGATAAATTATTACCACCTCCATCATAGCCACCATTTGTATTACCAAAACAAGTATAATTAAAAGTATTATTCTTACTTCTATTATCATAATTAAACCACCAACCAGAATGAGGCGAAGTTGAATCAGGATGACCCTTGGAAGAGATAGCTAATAAATTACCCGTGCTATTAACATAATCAAGATGATAAAAATTAACCCATGCATTAATAGATAAATCAATGATATTTTCTAAACTCGAAGAATTAGGTGACAAAACATAATTATTTGTCCCATTAAACTCTCCAGCATAAGTTCCAGTTTTCCCAGTAGTGTAATGCGTGCCCGTGCCAGCCCAAGTGCCATGGTTATTATTACCAGAGCTATCATATGCGGTTGTGCCAGAACCTTCATCAAACTTCCACCAACCAACTAAGCCAGGGGCAGTATTAGGGCCAGAGTTAGAATAGGAGTTAATACCACTAGTAGTAGAGCCGGTAGTATTAGAAATGCAGTAATTAAGGGAATAATTAGTATTATCTGGGGTAGAGCTATAGGTATAGTCATTATCACCACACCCACTATCGTTTCTAGGTGTAGGGTTAGAAGGAATTTGGGCAAGATAGGTAGTTTCTCCACTGGGAGAGATTAATGCTTCACCTGGGGTGATAATCGTGGGATAATAGCCTTGGTCATCATAATATAGTTCTAGGGCAGTAGATATTTGTTTTATATCAGCCACTCTTTTAGCATCTCTTGATTTAGCTCTTAGATTACCTAGGGCCACAATGGCTAGGGTAGATAAAACTCCGATAATAGCGATGACGACTAATAATTCAATTAGGGTAAAACCGGCTTTTTTAGCTAGTAAATATTTCATGATTATATTATAACTAAATATCTTTTATAAATAAAATCTAGTTTCACTATTTTAAAACAGCAGAACCCTGCTAGATTCTGCTGAAATAAAGTAGATTAAATAATTATATTTATAATGAATAACGAATAAATTTTTCAACTATCACGTTACCTAAAATATCTTTAACCTTTTTCTTATCGTCTTTAATAAATTCTTGATCGACCAAACAAACTTCTTCATAATACTTATTTACCTTACCCATTAAAATTTTCTCAATCATGTCTTCGGGCTTACCTTCTTTTTTTAATTGTTCACGATATATTTCTTTTTCTTTATCTAACTCAGTTGGATCAACCTCGGTTGAATTAATGTAACGTGGACTAGCCGCTGCAATATGCATAGCAATATCATGAGCCATGGCCTCAGCTTGATCTCCATTTAAAGCCACTAAAACACCAATATTACCTTGTGGATGCGCATAGCCAGCTACTAAACCATTGCTGGTTATATGACCATAGCGACTAAATCCCATTTTCTCACCAATCACACCTGATAATTGTTTAAAACTTTCTTCAACACTAAAACCATCTTCTAGATTAAGAGATAAAGCCGAAACCAAGTCAGTTGGCTTATGAGCTATAACTGCTTCAAGAATTTTTTTAATTAAAGTTTGAAACTTTTCATTTCTAACAACAAAGTCAGTTTCCGCATTCATTTCAAGAAGAAAACCCTCTTTTTTATCAGGTGTCACCGACACTAAAATAACCCCGGCTTTAGTTTCTCTTTCATCTCTCTTAGCAGCTTTAGCAACACCTTTCTTTCTTAAAACTTCAATGGCTTTTTCAATGTCACCGCCTGCTTCAGTTAGAGCAGCTTTACAATCAACTATGCCGGCACCGGTTCTTTCACGAAGTTGTTTTATTTCTTCCATATATTTTTATAATTTTCTCCTCGCCTACGCGAGGATTTTAATTTTCAAATTTTTTAGAATTAATCTTTATTAGCTTCAGTTTCCTTGGCTTTATTTTCTTTAACTAAATTTTTAGCTTGAAGTACTATTTCTTTAATTAATTTTAATACTAAAGCAACGCCTTTACTAGCATCATCATTACCAGGAATAATATGACTAATTCCCTCGGGATTAACATTGGTATCGCATAAAGCAATAATTGGTATTTTTTTCTTTTTAGCTTCAGCTAAAGCTGTAGCCTCATGTTTAATATCCCAGATAAAGACAATATCTGGCGTACGATTCAAACCTACTAAACCACCAACACTTAAAGATAATTTTTTAATCTGGCGATCAAATTGAATACGCTCTTTTTTAGTATATTTATCTAATTTACCAGATTCTTTTTTATCTAATAAATCCTGATACGTACGAATTGAATTACGAATAATGTGAAAATTAGTCAGAGTTCCGCCTAACCAACGTTCAGCTACATAAGGCAAACCCATTTCCTGCGCTGCTTCTTTAAGCTGATTCTTAACTTGATTTTTTGTACCAACTAATAAAATGTTTTTACCCTCAGCGACAGCCTGACCAATAAAGCTTAAAGCTTCTTCTAATTTAGCTCTAGTTTTTTCTAAATCAATAATATGAATCCCTTTACGGGCCTCAAAAATAAAAGGCTTCATTTTAGGGTGCCACTTATAAGTGCGGTGCCCAAAATGCATGCCGGCTTCGAGCATCTCAGCCACTGAAGGCAAAGATACCTTTAAAGTAATGTTTTTCATATTTTCCTTTTAACCTCTGTCCTGTTGGTCAGGTCATACGATCTGACAAGGAAAATCCATTAGGACATGAGAGATAATTAATAAAAGCCATCATGTAAAACATGATTGGCAAAATTATTTTAAATGATTATTTAAATTATGTCAATTCATGGTTTATTGTCATTAGCCTATTTGCCTTTCTAATTAACCCATTTCCCTCTTTGCCACCCCACGGCCTACTTGCCGGCAGGCAGGCTTGACCAGAGGATCTTTTGTTATACGAGTCGACCTTAGATTGCCCGGTCAAGCCGGGCAGTGACAATAAAAGAATGACTTGTACTCACATGAATAAAAGACATCCCTCCTCTTTTTGTTTACAAAAGGAGAGGGATTGAGGGTGGGGTAAAGTTAAAAAACAAAGAACTCATAAGCGAGATCTTTTTAAAAATTTTTATTTATAAATTATATCAACCTTAATAAAGATTAAAATAAAAATTCTGATTTTGTCGCAAGGCATCAAAAGTTGAGTCATCCATTGATTTATTAATAAAATAAATCACTTCCTTTACTCTCATATCAGTATCGCTCCACTTAAAAACCGCCCAACTCATTTTTATATTATCGCTATAACTATTGCCTAAACCAAAAGCTTCTTGGGTAAGATTATTATTCCATTTAATAACTGAGTTATTTTCATCAGCTTTAATTGAAATTAAATCCCAAGCGGCATGTCGACCATAATAAGATCCATTAACCGTGCTACTGCTAATAGTTCTACTTAATGATCGATAATTACCACTCGGACCATATTTTTGCATAAAAGAAAAAATATTACTACTTACCGGAGAATAAATACCCACAGTTGAAGGACTGCCAACATTATTTCTTAAATATTCAACAGCTAAAATTTGCAAATTAGTTAATAAACCAAAATTTTTTGAATCAGTTTGTAAATAAGTCGAAGTGCCTGGCTTAGTCACAGTATTAACATCATAAAGATAGCCTTCTAGGCTATTAAATTTTAATTGAGCACTGGCGCTAGTTTGAGTTTTATGCCAGGCATTGCCTGATTGATCATACCAAGTGACAACAAATAAATCTTCATTGGTTATATTCCAATTTCTAATAGCTTCTAAATCAACTAGATCATCCTTAAAATAAAAATCCTGTTCACTATTATCAACTCGTCGTAATTTTATTACAGGTCCATCATAATTTTTGGTTAATTTGCGTAAAGAAAAAGCCGCATCAGCCAATAAAGGTGAATCATCTAAAATTAAACTCGAAGCTAAGCCACTAGAGTTAGATGCTTTAACCACGCCAGCGGCTAAACTTGCTTGGCTACTACTTAAACAAGCTAATAAATAATAATTAGCCTGACTATTAAATGATTGATAAAAATAATTTTTATCAGGACAAGAGCCATCATTTCTTGGCGTAGGATTAGAGGGAATAATGGCCAAATAAGCTGTTGTGCCATCAACTGAAATTAAACTATTACCTGGGGTAATAATGGTTGGATAATAGCCATGATCATCATAAAATAATTCTAAAGCCGTGCTAATCTGTTTTAAATCAGCCACTCGTTTAGCATCTCTTGATTTAGCTCTAATATTACCTAGAGCAATAATCGCTAAAGTAGATAAAATACCAATAATAACAATCACCACTAAAAGCTCAACTAAAGTAAAGGCTTGATGGTTAGTTTTATAATTAGTTAATATAAACATAGCTAAATTAATTTTAGCATTATTTTATCTATAAAACCAAAAAAATAAAGAGCTCATAATTAAGCCTTTTATTTTTTAAAAATATTTCTTTTTCTTAAAATCCTTGGGCCAATAATTCTGCTCTTCTTGATAATTAAAATCTGGCGAATATTTATAATCCTTACCATAGCCCAAGTCTTTCATTAAAGTAGTTGGTGCATTACGTAAATGAAGCGGTACGCCTAAATGACTGGTGGCGCGAGCATCAGCGCTAGCTTCTAAGTAAGCCGTGTATAAAGCATTAGATTTTTCACACTTCGCTAAATAAACTACCAGCTGAGCTAAAATTACATTACATTCCGGCATGCCCAACGCATGGCAGGCTTGATAGGCCGCCATGGCCTGCTCCAACGCGCGCGAATTAGCCAAACCCACATCTTCAGCCGCAAATCTAACTAAACGGCGCGCGACATACATTGGGTCTTCGCCGGCTTCCAGCATCCTAGCTAACCAATATAAAGCTGCGTCAGTGTCGCTCCCACGCAATGACTTATGTAAAGCCGAAATTATATTATAATGCTCCTCGCCATCTTTATCATAAAGTAAGTGCGATCTTTGAGCAGCTTGTTTAATAATTTCTAAATCAATCTTGGAGCTAACTAAATTAGCTGCTTCTAAAATATTTAAAGCGGCACGCGCATCACCCTGGCTAATGCCCACCAAAAATTTAACCGCCTCTTCGCTAACAGTTAATTTTTCTTCACTGATCGCTCGACGCACTATTTTTTCCAAAGCTTCAACCGACAAATTTTTTAAAACAATTACTCGACAACGAGATAACAAAGCATTGCGGATTTCAAAACTAGGATTTTCTGTAGTAGCACCAATTAAAATCATAGTGCCGTTTTCAATATGCGGCAAAAGGGCATCTTGCTGTGCTTTATTCCAGCGATGAATTTCATCAATAAATAAAATGGTTTTTTTATCTAACAGCTGATTTTCTTTAGCTCGATCAATTACTTTTCTTAAGTCACCAACTCCCTGAGTGACAGCGCTAAAACGAATAAACTCGGCGTCGGTCAGCTTAGCAATAATCAAAGCTAAGGTAGTTTTACCACTACCGGGCGGTCCCCAAAAAATTAACGACGGTAAAGACCCAGCTTTAATTGATTGTTTAATTAGTGAACCTTCTTTTATTATATCGTCTTGGCCAAAAAACTCTGCAAAACTATCTGGTCTAAGACGATCAGCAAGAGGTGATATTTTTTTAGCAATAGACATAACACTTAATTAAAGTTGAAAGTAAAAAGTTAAAAGTAAAATCGTGAAAATAGTTTTACTTTTAACTTTTTACTTTTTACTTAATTCTTAATACTCTCAAATAACTTCAAATATTCCCCGGCTGTTTTTTCCCAACTAAATTTCTTAACCTGTTCTAAGCCCTTGGTCCTTAAAATTTGAGCTAATTGTTTATCAGTTAAAACCTGTTCTAGAGCCAAAGCTAAGTTAGCTGGATTATAAGCCTCTATTAGAATACCAGCTTGGTCAATAATTTCAACTAAGGAGGTATGAGCGCTAGCCACTACTGGCGTGCCACACGCCATAGCCTCTAGGGGCGGAAAACCAAAACCTTCATAAAACGACGGGTAAGCAAAAACTTGGGCTAAATTATATAAATAAGGCTTGTCTTCAGCTGGAATATAGTCGAGTAAAATTATATCGTCTTTATAGGTCGAGATTTCTAATCGCTTAATAATCGGCTTAGCCTTCCAGCCTAAAGCGCCAGCTAGGACTAGTTGTAAATCTCCAAATTGATTTTTTTTCTTTAAAGTTTCAAAAGCTTGAATTAAACCAATAACATTTTTTCTTGGCTCAATCGTGGCTAAAAATAAAATAAAAGGCTTAATTAAATTATATTTTTGTCTCACAGCTTGTAAGCGAGGATCTGATTTATCTATCAACTTGAAAGATTCATCTAGACCAGAATAAATAATGGAAATTTTAGTTGACTCAACTTTAGTTAAAGCAATTAAATCTTGAGCGGTTGACTCAGACACGGCGATAATTTTATTAAATCTTTTAACTAAAGTTTTAACATTAACACATTTATGCCAAATATTTTTCCGCCAGCTAAACCACAATTTATCAACTAAAAAAGATAAATCATGAATGGTTAAAACCGACTTAACATTTTTAGACCAGGCAGCAAAATGAAGATGGGGCATGAAAAAAATATCAATCTTTTCTTTAGTTAGTTTATCAAAATGCGGTCGCCTAAATGGCCATAAGAAAAAATAATTAAAAATTTTATTAGGCCAACGAGTAATAATTACCTTAACATTAGGTTGTTTAAAATTAGGTAGGCGCTGACTAATATCATGCAAAGAATTGCAAAATAAAAAATATTGATTAGCTTGATCAATGTTTAAAAGTGCGGACAAAAGACGCCAAGTGTACTCAGCTACTCCGCTATATTTTTTATCCATCAAAGGACGGATATCAACTAAAATTTTCATGACCGGATTTAAAACTTTGATACTTATCTTTTATGTAGTTTTCTATCTCGGTGCGAAAACGATCGGTAGAAAATTTTTCTGCTTGTTGTCTAATAATCGACGGCGTAAAAGTCATGTCAGAAAAACGCTGAACAGCTTCTACTAATGAATCAACTGTCTGATCTTCAAAAAATAAGCCTGTCTCACCCTCAATAACAGTTTCAGTAGCGCCGCCTCGACGATAAGCAATTACTGGACGCCCTGCGGCCATGGCTTCCACAACAGTAATACCAAAATCTTCATCCTGAGGATTAATAAAAGCTTTAGCGCGACGATATAATTCAGCTTTACGTTTATCATCAACACGACCTAAAAACTCAATATTAGGCGTCCCACCAGCTAAGCGACGCAAACGATTTAAATCAACTCCATCACCAAAAACTTTTAAAGGTAAACCTAATTTAACAAAAGTTTTAACTACTAAATCAACTCTTTTATAAGGTGCTAAACGACCACCAATCAAAAAATACTCACCTGGTGAAGTAGCAACTTCAAATTTATCAACTTCTACCGGCGGATAAATTACTACTGAGTCACGGCGATAATATTTTTTAATTCTTTTTTGAACAGTTTTGGAATTAGCAATAAAATAATCGACTCGATCAGCGGCTTGACGATCCCAGATTCTAATATAATTTAAAACTAAAGAAATTATTTTTTTAAAATATTTATTATAACGCAACTCTTCAATATATTGATGAGTATAATCCCAAAGGTAGCGCGTTGGTGTATGACAATAACAAACATGTAAAGTATCAGGGCCAGTAATAACTCCTTTAGCAAAAGCACTAGCGTCAGATAAAACAATATTAAATTTATTTAAACTAAAAAATTCTACGGCCATGGGCATAAAAGGCATATACCATTGGTAATGTTTGATACCACCGGGCAAACGTTGAATAATAGAGGTGCGTAAACGATCGGAAAAATTCTGAGCTACATTTTTTTCCGCTAATAAAGTAAAAATTGGTGCCTGAGGAAACATTTCAGCAAACACACGCAAAACCTTTTCAGCTCCACCGTCCTGAGCCAAGTGATCATGAATTAAAGCGACTTTCATATTTTATTCAGCCTGACGCGGACGCAGAACCGCTAAAGGCGTTTTTAATAAAATTATAATATCAAACACTAAGGACCAATTTTCAATATAATAGGTATCTAAACGAACCTCGTCGTCAAAGGTTAAATCAGAGCGCCCAGACACCTGAGCTAAACCAGTAATACCAGGCTTAATAGTTAAAACTTTTTTATGACGACTTTCATATTTAGCTACTTCTTCTGGTAAATGTGGCCGCGGACCAACCAAGCTCATTGAACCCCTTAAAACTAAAAATAATTCTGGCAACTCATCTAAACTAAAACGTCTAATAAAACGTCCTACTCGAGTAATGCGAGGATCATCTTTAATTTTTACCATTGGACCATCATTTCTAATATTGCGATCAGCTAATTCTTTATAACGCATGCTGTCAACTTTATTAAGCATAGAGCGAAATTTTAAATAGCGGAATTTTTTACCACTTTGACCAATACGATAAAGCGGAGAATCATCATCTAGGCGAAAAAAGAAAATCGGGCCACGTGAATCAAGTTTAATAGCTAGGGCTATTAAAATCATTATGGGACTAGTTAAAACAATTAAAATTGTAGCGCCAATTATATCTAAAATTCTTTTATTAACTCGTCCCCAGCCATCAAGTGGCGTTTTTTTAACTTCAACTACTGGCAAACCAGCTAACTCATCAACTTCGACACGCAAAACCTTAGTTTCAAAAAGATCAGCCGCATATTTAAAAATTAAATGATGCTCATCAGCAAAATCATATAAACGCAAGCGATCAGCTTTGGCTAAATTAGGATCAGCTTGAATGATTTCATCAACTTCTTTAGTCTTAATAAAATCCTCTAACGTTTTAGATTCTTCTAAATTAAAATTATCAAATCGTTTAACAACCGAAAAGCCAAGCCAACTATTTTGAGCAAATTCTTTAACTAAACGATCAGCGGTTTGACCAGCCCCCACCAAAACTACTTTACGAACACCAACACCATATTTATAAAAAAAGCGACGGACATAAGTAATAATAATACGACCAACCGCTACATAAATAATAGATAATAACCAACCAGCTAAAACAATAAAACGTGAAGAAAATAATTCACGCTGAAAAAAAATAAAAATTACTACTGAAACTAAGCCTAGAGAACAACCTAAAACAACTTTTTTTAATTCTAATTTTAAACTACCTACTTCTCGTAAATTATACAAACCAGTAAAAGCAAAAATTACTAGCCAGGCCAAGCCAATAATAACTAAAATTTGCAAATATTGTGTTAAGGGTAAAGAAAAAATTACTGGTCTAAGGTCAACTGTTAAATCGGAAAAACGAAGATGATAAGCTGATAAACCAGCCAAAACAACCATTAAAAAATCAAGGGGAATAAGTAATACAGAAAAAAATAATTCTGATTTTTTCATAAAAATATTTGTTGTCCCTTTGTATAAGGATTTAATTTAATACCTTCTCTTAAGATAAACACCGGATAAGCTATAAGCCGGATTCTGTAACCGATCATTTGAGTCGGATGATGGCCATCTATCTTGATCCACAATTACTTATGGATTCTAGCGAACTACGTTCCTCTTTTTTGATTTACTCAAAAAAGGTTTGTTCTTGCTCCAGGCAGGGTTTACCGCGTTGTCCTTGTCACCAAGGAACGAAAGCTATAGCCATTGATTGACACTAACTAACTTTTCACCTTTCACCGGTCATGCGACCGGCTAGTATTGTCTCTGTGGCACTTTCCCTAGAATTACTTCTGGTGGGCATTACCCACTGCCCTTATACTGGAGTCCGGACTTTCCTCTATATCTTTATTAGATACAGCAGCCATCTGCTTATCCGGCGCATAACTCAAGACAAGGTATACCATATTATAAGGATAGATCATTATTTAGTCAAGTTAAATTTTATTTAATAAAATAAAAAATTTATTTAATATTAGCTAAAACTTTACGAGAAAGTTGAATAATTTCTATTTTATTATCAGCTAAGCAAACTTTATTTTTAATAGTTTTATGGCATTTTATACAACGATGAACAAGTATTTGTTTTTTCCCCAAAACTATTAAACCAATAGGCTTCATTAAACCATGACAACTAGCCTGTCTATCACCGGGATAATTATCAACGTGACAAGACCATAAACAATTAGGACAATGGTTAGTGTAACCACTGCCCTTAACTTTAGCGCCACAATTAAAACAAGTAAAATCCTCAACTGTTTTTTTAAATTGCTTAACCTTCATTGGAGTAACTTTTTTTTATTAATACCAAAAGCTGATTGAAGAAAAAAATCTACGCCATCGGATAAAATTTTAAGATAAGCTGTATTATCAACTGCGCCAATTAATTCTTCTCTAGTACCAAAACCCAAGTGCATTAAAAACATACCCATTAATCCACCATGGGTCACAACTAAAACATTTTTATCAAGATAGGCTGAAGCAATTTCTCTTAAATGAACAATAAAACGAGTAATTGCCTCGCCCTCACTTTCGTCTCCCTGCCCAACTTTATTATTAAAAATCTCTTCCCAGGATAATTTCTCTTTTTTACCCAAAGCCTCCTGTAGAGCTACAATATAATCCTTCATTAAACGACCTTCAAATTGACCAAAATTTTTTTCTCTCAATAATTTAGTAGTTTTTACTGCTAGATCTTTTTCTAAAACAATTAAATTAGCTGTGGCCTTAGCGCGACCAGAATCAGATGAAAATACTGCCGTAAAATTAATAGCCTTAAATTTATCTTTTAATATTTTAGCCTGTATAATACCCTTAGCTGTTAAAGGTGAATCCTTATGACCCATAATTATTTTTTTTAAATTCCATTCGGTTTCAGCATGCCGCACAATATACATAGTACAATATTTATTATTTTCCATAATTTAAAATTTAAGCTACTTAAACACCACGCACTTCACTTTGATCATCGCTCACTAATTTTTTAGCCGAAGCAACTAGTCGTATTTTAGTTGCCGCCCATAATTCACTAAATTCTTCGCTCTTTAATAAAGAACAAACAGCTAAATAAACCATTAAACCAAATAAACCAGCTAAACCACCTTGTAACAAAACCCCCCCAAACCTTGTCATATCAGCATAGGGCCAAACTAATAACTTCATAGCCTGAATACTTAAAGCCATAATTAAGGCGGCGCCTAAAAACTTACTAACGGAAATAATAATTTTTTTCTCGTCCAAATAGCCTAAACGCCAACGCAATAAAACAAATAAAACTACAAAATTCAAAATCATACTTAAGGAATAAGCTAGGGCTAAACCAGCTACACCTAAAAATTTAGCTAGCCATAAAGCCAAGACAATATTAACTACATTAGATATTAAACCAACATAAAAAGGTGTTTTAGAATCATGTTGCGCAAAAAAACCTCTAGCCAATAATGGTAAAACAGCTTGAGCAAATAAAGATAAGGCAAAAAAACCCAAAGTATTAATTGTTAATAAAGTATCTTGCCAATTAAATTGTCCACTACCAAAAATTAATCTTACGACTTGAGCTCTTAAAACTATTAAAACCACGGTTGCTGGAATAATAAAAAACATTATCTGACGTAAGGTACGAGAAAATTGTTTAACAAAATCTTCTGTTTTAACTGAAGCTGACAGCAAAGGGAAAACTGCTACTGCAAAAGAAATACCAAAAATACTAACTGGGAAAGACTGAAGATTATTAGCTAAATTGAATACACTCAAAGAACCATCATCTAAACCAGAGGCAATAATAGTAATAACCACTAAATTAATTTGGGTAATAGCCAAACTTAAAGTACGCGCTGTCATCATTTTATAAATTGTACGCAAGGCTTTGTCATGCCAATCAAACAAATAAAAATACTTAAAACCAAGTTTAAATAAGGCTGGTACCTGAATAATAAAATGTAAAAATGAACCTAAAACTACACCCCAAGCTAAACCAACTATACCATAAAGAGGCGTTAAAAATAGAGCGCCTATAATGATACCAAAATTATAAAAAATAGGGGCTAAAGAATAAATAAAAAATCGATTAAAGGATTGTAAAATACCACCAGCAATACTTGATAAACCAAGAAAAATAGGTGATAAAAACATAATTCTAGTTAAGGTAACAATTAAACCTCGAGCTGATACAGGAAAACCAGGCGCAATAAATTTTACTAGCCAAGGTGCTAAAACAAAACCTAGACCACAAACAATAATTAAACCTAGGGCTAAAGTATTTAAAACATTGCTAACCAGGCGCCAGGCTAAAGTTTTATCTACATGATCTTTAATTAAACGAGTAAAGACTGGAATAAAACCAGCTGATAAAGCGCCTAAGACTAATAAATTAAAAACTAAATCAGGCAAACGAAAAGCCGCATAATAAATATCTAAAGTTTGACCGGCGCCGAAAGTTGAAGCCAAAATACGATCACGAAAAATACCTAAAAAACGACTAACCATTGATAATAAACCAATAATAAAAGCTGCTGAAGCCACACTAGTGCTAGCTGAACTAACAAACAATTGTCGAAAACGCTTAATCATAAACTTAAACTAAACTATGCCCCATCATGGTCTTGGGAATAGGCAAATGAGCTAAGGTTAAAATCGTAGGTGCAACATCAGCCAATGTACCAAGAGGAGTTAATAAGCTAAGATCATTACCTATCGCCTCTGGCCAACCAAGATTATAACCCTCCAAAGATTTACCAACTAAATAAAAAGGCACATTATTTAAAGAATGAGAAAAAATTTCTGAACCGGTCACTGGATCTATAATTTTTTCAGCAAAACCATGGGTTCCAACTATGACTGACAAGCCACCAGCTAAAGTAACAGCTTCAATCATTAAACGCAAATTATCATCTAAATTTTTTACTATTTCAGGTAAGAACTTTCGTTGATTAGTATGAGCTAAAGTATCAAGCTGTGGTAAGGTAATAGCCATTAAATCATAAATTGACTTCTGTAACATCTCAATAAAAACTTGACGACTCTGCTTAATAGTTTCCAAAAGACTATCTAATAAACCTAACTCAGGTGACGTATAGATCAATTTTTTGTCCAAACCTTCAAAGAATGGATTAGTATTAAAATCAAAGGCCGCCATAATATTAGCTAAACCAGCGCTATTAGAAATACGTAATTGCTTTAAGTTATGGTCAGAAAAAACCTTACCTAGAGATTCAGTCTTAAATAAATTATCAACTAAAGGTAAAACTTTATCACCCAACCCATAATCTACTAAACTAATTAATTTTAATTCAGGAGAGTTATGTAAAAAATAATCAGTCAATTGTCTTATGCCCTGACCAGCATAATTAAAAAACAAAACAACATCTTTATGATGAACGGTAATCTTATCACCTATTTGATCTTTAATTATTACTGGCGTAAATTCTTTATCAAAAATTTTCTTATCATAAATATTTTGTATAGCCTCAGAGGCTGAAGAAAAAACATTACCTATGCCATCGGTTAAAAGTTGATAAGCTTGACGAGTACGCTCAAAATTAAATTTATTATCTAAGGCATAAATGCGCCCTACTAAAGAAACGATTTGACAAGCTGGATGATTAATTAAAAAGTGTGATAAATCTTTAATTAATTTTTGACCGGATTTTTTAGGGCTATTTTGACCATCAAGTATAAGATGTAAATAAATTTTTGATAAATCTAATTTTTCTAAAATAATAATTATTTTTTTAAGATGATTTAACGAAGCTTCACTATCATCGTAAGATAATAGACCAACTAAATGAAGATAATTTTTATTATTTATTAACTCAACTAACTTTTTAAAATTAGTTTTTTCTAATAATAATTTATCATCTAATTGATAACTAATTAATTGACCAAGATCATCATATGGCCTACCTGTACCGATAACAGCTTGATTAATAAAACTTGTACTGGCCTGTCCTTTAGCTAAGCCCACCGCTTGCCCACTAGCGGTTAATACACCCACTGGATAATGACTAATTAAATTATTTAAATATAACTCTTTGTTAGTTAAATAATTATCATCACCACTTGGCGCTACACCCCAGCCCTCGAGCATGATTAAAGCTATCGGCTTAGGCCGCTTATTGCCTAATGAACTAATCATAATTTATGGTTTAATTATTTTTTTTAGGCCAGGCAACTTATCACCACTTAAAAAAGCTAAAGTAGCGCCTCCACCAGTAGACACCCAACTAAAAGATCGACTATTTTTTTTAAGCGTGGCCACGGTTTCTCCTCCGCCTACTAAAGTAAAGGTGCCTCGTTTAGTAATCCGACTAAGAATACTAATCAATCGCTTAGTACTAAACGCAAAATTCTTTTTTTCAAACACCCCCAAGGGACCATTCCAAATCACTGTGCGAGCTGATTTTAAATAATGTTCATAAAGCTCCATGGTTTTAGGACCAAGATCAAGGATAATATCATTAGTCCGTAAATCTGCTAGTTTTTTATTTAAACGGCGTCCTTGATAAGCGACCGCAACGTCCACTGGACAAATAATATTTTTTAAATTTAACTTTTTAAAACTAACTAATCCTTTAGTGTCAACCAATGAACGACCGACGGTTTGCCCCCTCGCCTGCAAAACAGTATTAGCCAAACCTCCGCCAACCAAAATCACCGAAGCCAATGATGACATTTTTTTAAGCAAAGGTAATTTGGTACTTAATTTAGCTCCACCCATAATTAAAACTAACGGCTTCTTGCCCTGACTAGCTTGAGTTAGATTATTTAACTCAGCGGCCAATAAGGGGCCAGCTAAGGCTGGCAAATAATTTTTTATTCGATCAACTGAAGCATGAGAACGATGAGCTACAGCAAAAGCATCATTAACATAAACTTTGGCTAAACTAGCTAATTTAAAAGCCAAGACTTGACTATTATTAACTTCGCCTTTAAAAAGTCTAATATTTTCCATCATTAAAATATCTTTAGTCTTAGCCTGGCGTACCGCAAGATTAATCTCTTTCCAAGTAAGGGGCAAAAGTTTAACTGGTAAGCTTAAATTTTTAGAAAGCCAATGGGCGATTGGCTTAACTGACCATTGTTTAATTATTTTTTTTGAAGTAGCTAACGGAGGTTCCCCCCAGTGGGTTACAATAATTATTTTACAACCAGCTCGATGTAATAATTTAATTGTAGGCAAAGCTAAGCGTAATTTATAATCATCGGTAATCTTACCTAAGTATAAAGGAACGTTTAAATCAAGTCGTAATAAAACAGTTTTGCCCGACAAATAATTTAAATCATCAGTTAAAAGCTTAAGTTTCATAAAACTAATTAATAGTTAATTCATCTAAGGTCACGGATAGTTTTAAGGTTTCATTAGCGCGACGTATAGCTAATAAGATTGAATCTCCTGGTTCATAATCCTGCAATAAAGTAGTTAAATTATTAAACTCATTAATAGGTGTATTATCTAGAGCAGTAATAATATCACCAACCTTAAGACCGGCCTTGGCGGCTGGACTATTTTCTATCACCGCCGAAGTGTCTTTATCAGGGTTAATAATTAAAGCGCCTGTTCTAGAATTTTTATCTAAAGTTTTATTTAAATCAAGATAATAAACACCTAAGCGAGCGTAAGTGATTTTATTTTCAGTTAACAATTTTTCTAAATCTCGTTCCATACTGTCAATCGACAGTACTGAACCATCACGCCCTAAACCAACCATTTGACCGCCAGCATTATAAAAATAGGCCAAACGATTACTAAAACCAGTGACTGGTAGGCTAGTTGACACTCTGTCACTAGAGTAGATAGTAGTTGTATCAAGTAATAAGCGACCTAATTCTACTGAACCATCTAAACCAACGGAAATCAAGTTTTGTCCAACAAATAAATTTTGACTAACCACAAAATTACTAACTGTTAAATTTTTAGCCTCGGCTAAATGAACAAAATTAACCTGACTAAAATTATCACGTTTAATAGATTCAATCATAAACACCTTGCGGTCATAAGTCATAACTTCATAATTTTGCCATGAACCATTTTCATCGGGCTCTAAATTATTAAGCGACATAATCCAGCCATCACTCGTCATAACCACCCCCAAAGCTACGGCTGATTTAGGTTGATATAAGCCATCAGCCTGCTTTTTAAAAATATGCACCAAACTACGATCAATCGAAGATAAAGTTTGAGCAAAAAGACTATCTAAAGCAGCTACTGACGGCTTGGCTTCACGAATAATAACCGAGGAGGACGTTCCGCTACCAGCTAAATAATTACCGCCTGGTACGCCATAATACTTATCTAATAAATAAATAAATACCCAATTGCCTAAAATTCCTCCTAAAAAAGCCGCTAATAAAATTAAGCCAAAAATCAACCAAAATTTAGTGGAGTCTGATAATTTCATAAAATTAAAACCAGCGAGTCGTTAATAAAACGACTAACCAGATAAAAATAATTAAACCAATAATAAAACGACTACGCGTCTTAGTTAATTGACCAGATAAATTTTCAGAGCTTAAAAAAGCTAAACCATGCCAACTGGAAGCAATTAAAAAACCACTCAAATTAAAATTAATTGGTAATAAATTAAAGGTTAAGAATAACTCAACTAACACCACTAATAAAACCAGGGCGTAAGGCCAAGCTACCTGCCAGGTCATTTTATTAATCCACCACCATTGATAAATAATAATAATTTCTAAAATTACAAAACCAATTAATAGTTGCCAAGTCGGTAAATCAATAAAAGTTTTTAAACCATAGGCTGCGCTAGCTAAAAAGAAAAAAGTTAAAAAACTAAAAAAAGAAAAAAATTTTTCTAAACTAAAGGGACGATAAATATCTGTTTTAATTAAATAGGCAAACACTAATCGCCAATAAAATATCAATCCCAACCAAACAAAAATAATAATTATTACCATTAATTCGACCTGGCTAACAATTAAGCTATAAGCTAAGGAACTCAAATAAAATGTTATTGGAAAAAAACTAAAATTCCACCAATGACCCCGAAATTTATTTAGCCAACCAGCTAACAATAAATTTAAAACCACTAATACTAAAATAATAAACATCAAATCACTGACTCTAAAATACCACCAAGCCAATAATGCTAAATTTAATAAAATAGTTGTTGGTAAAAAAATAGCTTTTGCTTCCATAATTTAAAAATTTTCTTTAACTAACCAAGGATAATCTTTAGCCAAACTTGTTAATAAAGTTTGAGCTCTTGCTAGAGCTTTACCGTCATTGGTTTGACCATAATCCTCTAAAGCTAAACAGGCCATCACTAAACGATAATGCAAATCCTTAAAATCTTGACTAACTTTTAAAGTTAGCAATGTATCTTTTATAGCCGTAGCCTCAGTTGGCTTATCGACTGATAGGCGGGCAAAAAAATCATGAGTGGTTTTTTTATATGCCTGATCATCAAATATAAATTTTGGTTGAGTGGTGGTATTAATATTTGATTCAATTGGATTATAAAAAAAATAACGATAAATTAAACCCGCACCCATTAATAAAATTAAAATAACAATAAGCCAAAATAATTTTTTAGCATCATTGTTGTGGTATGACTTCTTCATAAACTGGCATAGGCTGAATATCTATTGGTTTGTCAGCCATAGGTAAATTAATAAATTTAATTTTAGCTAAATCAGCTAATTGATAAATACCAACTAAACTATTAGAAGTTGAGTAAAGATAGTCGTTAATATAGAGGCCACGCTGGATAGGCTCAGAAAAAGAATAACCTAATTTTTTTTGCTCCTCTGATAAAGGATGATATACTCGACCAAGCTCACTTAACTTATTATTTTCAATTTTAAAAACACCTAACCCCTGAAATTCTAATTGATAAGCCGACAAATTATTTAATGACATGGGTATAACAAACAAATCTTTATCCGGAATAAAGGTAAAGGCCTTATAATCATACAAAGCCGACGAATCACTGCCTGGACCACCTAAAATTAATTGACTAACTTCTTGGGGTTTAGCTGGATCAGAAACGTCAAATAAACTTAACTTTAAACCTTTGATGGTTATGCCTTGCTCACCATTATCAATAGTTTCCTTGCCTATGCCAATCAACCAATTATCTTTATAAGGATGAAGATAATTAGAAAAACCAGGAATTTTTAATTCTCCAGCAACGGTCGGCTGAGTCGGTTCTGCTAAGTCTATAACAAATAAAGGATCAATTTGTTTAAAAGTCACCACATAGGCCTGATCATTAATAAAACGCACCGAATAAATTCTTTCGCCACGCGCTAAATTATTTATTTCACCTACTAACTTAAGCTGCTCGTCTAATACATAAATATTATTATAAGACTGTTCGGTTTCAATAGTATCTACTGGTCCGCGCCAAGACATACCTAAGGGCATAACCCAGCCTTGGCTACGAGTAGTTGCTAAACGAAAATAATTATTATATTCATCTAATGAATATTGATTCAAAATTCGACCAGAAACTTCATTAGAAAAGCCATAAACTAAATTACCATTATCTAATTTAATTTTATGAACCACGGTTTTTTCCAACTCTTCATATAGCGCCTGATAACGCTTAGTAAATTCTTCATCCAGTTGCTTTAATAAATTCATTCTCTCCCCCTCGGCTAAACGATAAAAATAAGCATCAATCACCTGATTAATTTTTACAGCTTTTTCATCCTCTGATAAAATAGCCGAATTAATCTGACTAATTTCATTAATTCTATTTTGCTCAACAGAGTTTAAACGCGAGAATAATAATTCTTTAGCCACTGACATTCTTAATTGGTAATCACTTAAATATTTAGTATAAGTTAAATACAAGTTGTTAGTTGAAGCATAAACATTTTCACTACTGGGCATAAAGTAAAGCTGAGAGTAAAAAGGTCTAGCTAAATCATCAAGTTTAATCACTGATACTGTAGTGGCATTGTAACTAGTAGCGGCATCAACATAATAAACCTCAGGATAACTATAACGCTCAGAATTTTTCTCACTAGAAATTAATTCTTGATCAATAAATACTTTAGGTAAAATAAAATCACCTAAAGGATAAAAATTATAGGCTGTAGTAATAAAATATAAATGATTATTAATTAAGCGTGAAGAAATATAAGAACCTTCTAAGCGCCAAGTTTTTAACAGCTCTGGCTTAGTTTGATCACTCAAATCATAAACATTTAAAAAAACATAGGGGGACGGTCTAATCATCATGGTTTTATCCACCCTATTAACTAGCTGATAATCATAACCAAAAGCAATTAATCGATCAGCACTTAAATAAATTTCCTGAACATTACCCGGCGCCTTTATAGTACTAATAACTGAGGCATCGGTTACTGGCATAGCTTTAATAATATTAATTTTATCGCCATTAGCCTGATAAATATATTGTCCATCGGTTTTTACTAAATCAGCTTCATCCACGCCCGCCACTTGAACATTGGTGGTAGAAAAACCACTAGCTGGGCCAGCTCCTAAACCAGTCGCCGCGGGAGCTGCCTTATTAGCCACATCACCAACTCTAGCCATTTGCTCAGTAACCATAAAATTATTGGCTGAATTATTAGGTCGGGCGGCAAAAAAATCTTTAATCTCTTCGGGTGAAGAAAACTTTTTTAAAATTTTCTGTTGATCTAGGCTAGCAGCTAATTTAGTAATTTCATCATTTGAGTTAGACGGAAGTAAATCAACGCTTGAACGTTGTTTAGTCCATAACCAATAGCCACCAGCCAAAACAAAAATAACTAACAAAATTAAACCAACAATTAAAAAAAGTTTTTTATTCATAAAAATTAAAATAAATTTTTAGCTTCAAACTCACGCCAATCATCTAAAATATCATCCCAACGAAAAACTTTTAAAAAACTAGTGGTTTCAGTTGGACTATAAACATATTCTACTTTAGTTTCAGAACCAATGCGATGAGAATATTTAGTTTTAGTATCAAGTAATAAAGGATGGGTAGAAAATTCTAAACGTAAACGACCTAAAGGACCATTAAAAACAATAAATTCAGTGGTGGTTCCGCCATGCGCGTCATCCTTAATTGTTCCAAAATCCTCCACAGTGAAGGATTTTTTTATTTTCTCAGTAATTTCTTGCCATTTTTCTAACCTCATAAAAATTAAAAATAAGAAGCCTGAGTTTGAACATCGCGTTTACGAATTTCTGAGGTTTCAAAAGAAATAACACCACGATCAACTAACTGTTCAATTGATTTATTCATAGAAACCATGCCATCCTTAGCGCTGGTCTGAATAATAGACATAATCTGACTAATTTGATTACGACGAATTAAATTAGCTACTGCCTGATTATTAATTAAAATTTCTCGAGCCGCTATTAAGGTGCCGTCAACGCGGGGCATTAATTGCTGAGTGATGACCGCTCTTAGGCTTAAGGATAGTTGATTTAAAATCTGCGATTGTTGATGTGGCGGGAAAGAGTCAACAATACGAGCAATACTATCAGGCGCTGAAGCCGTATGTAAGGTTGATAAAACCAAGTGACCAGTTTCGGCGGCTGTTAAAGCCGCGGCCATGGTTTCTAAATCTCTCATTTCGCCCACCATAATAACGTTCGGATCTTGACGTAAAGAATATTTTAAAGCATCAGCAAAGTTTAAAGTATCGCTACCAATTTCTCTTTGTTCAATTAAACTTTTAGCATTTTCAAAAACGTATTCAATCGGATCTTCAATGGTAATAATATGAGCACCACGTGACTTATTAATAATATTAATCATGGCCGCTAGCGTGGTTGATTTACCACAACCCGAAGGACCAGTGACTAAAATTAAACCATCACGCAAATTAGTTAAATTATACATGATATCATTAAAACCTAACCAAGCTGGATCAGGCGATAACTCAGAAATTAAACGAGCAGTTAAACCAACTTGACCACGTTGAAAATGAAGATTAACACGAAAACGCTTGCCAAAAAATTCATGAGAAAAATCAAGCTCCTTTTTTTCAGTAAAAACTTGCCACAATCTCTCTTCGATTAAATTTTTTAATTCAGAAACTAAAAAATCATCAGCTAATAATTCTTCACCGTCAATATTTTCTAATTTACCATTAACACGCAAAGATGGCTTAGCGCCAACTACTAAATGAAGGTCGGAGGCCTTCTTGTCAATGGCAGCTTTAAAATAATCTCGTAAAACCATATATAACCATTATAGCACACTTTATTTTAATAATTGATAGATTAATAATTGGGCTTAAGGTAGCTAAAAATAAAAGTTGCTTTATAAAAAAGAGCTCAACTTAAGGTTGAACTCTACTATTTAGGCGACAAAATTTAATTTAAGCTTAACGACTTATAAACTGCCTCTGCGGCAATCGCACCTTCACCACAAGCGGTTACAATTTGATGGAAATTATTAGACGCTGTAGTAGAATCTCCGGCTACATAAACACCCGGCACATTAGTTGACATATCAGCTTTAACTATAGCATAGCCCAAATCATTAACTTCTCCACCTAAGGTTTTAAATAAATCTGTTTGAGGCACTAAACCAATTTCCACAAATAACCCATCGACCGGCAAAACCTTAGAATTGTTATAAGGCTTATCTAATTCTAAGCCTTCTAATTTTTCTTGACCGACTAAATCAACCACTTTAGTTTCAGCTAATAAAACTACATTCTGACGTTTAGCTAATTCTTCAAGCCACAAAGGTTCGCCCTTTAACTTAGAAGCACGATAAATTACATAAACTTTTTGCGCAATATCTGATAAATAAAAAGCGGCTGAAATAGCTGAATTGCCTCCCCCAATTACAGCCACAATTTTAGACTGATAAAATAAACCATCACAAGTCGGACAATAGCCCACGCCCTTGCCCAATAACTCACTTTCCCTAGACAAACCAAGGTGACGATGCTTAGTTCCAGAAGTAAAAAGTAATTTTTTAGAAGTCAATTCTTTACCATTCTTGGTCTTTACCCCAAAACCTTGTTGATGCGATTTAACTTCAATTACATAATCAGGCATAATGTCGGCGCCCAGGCTTTTAACATGAGCCGCCATTTTATTCATAAGTTCAAAACCACTAATTCCTGGCTCACCCGGCCAGTTATCTATAGTATGAGCTTCAGTAGTAGTTCCTCCCACAACATCACCAATGACAATATTTTTTACTTTATAACGCGAAGCATAAATTGAAGCTGTCATACCAGCTGCTCCAGCACCAATAATAATTAAATCAAAATCGTAAGTCATAAAAATAAATTATCTATTATCTCCATCACCAGTAATTTTACCTCTGTGTGCTCGACTGGCTAATTTTTTTAAATTATCTTTACCTAAATCGTCTAATTTAAAACCTAAATCCTTAGCTAGCATAGCCACATACCATAACACATCACCTAATTCTTTTTTTAAAGCTAATTTATATTCCTTAGTTAAAACTCCATTATGATCACGAAAAACTTTTTTAATTTTTCCTAAAACTTCACCAGCTTCATTGGCTAAACCTAAAGCAGGATAAACATAACGCTTGCCAATAGTTGGATAAAGCGCTGTACGACTAGCTTTTGTTTGATAATCATTAAGTTGCATATATTTTGTAGTCCCAAGGGGAATCGCCCCGTCATCCGACGGGGTGTCCGGTCGAATGACTGGACGAATACAACGTTTTATTTATTTAATCTATTTTATATTGTAGTCCCAAGGGGAATCGAACCCCTATTACCAGGATGAAAACCTGGCGTCCTAACCATTAGACGATGGGACCAATAATAATTTTCAATTTAAAATTTTAAAATAATTTTTAATTTTCAAGTCAAATTTTAGTATAATAATAGACTAGACTATTGTCAAGTACAAATTTATCTTGACACTGCCTATAATTTACAGTAAATTGTAAGATTGATTTTATTTTATAGATAAAATGGTTTTGGCATGAAAACAATCGAACAACAAATTATTGAAGCAATTAACCAAGCTAAAAAAATCTTAATTGTTTTTGATCGTAATTGGTCAGGCGATGCAGTAAGCTCAGCTCTGGCGCTTTGGCTATGGCTAAAAAAACAAAATAAAGAAGTTGATATAGCCGCTGAAAAACCCCTGGCTACTTCCCCTTATTCTTTTTTACCGGGTTTTTCTCATATCAAACCAGAGGTAGCTAATTTAAGAAAATTTATTATTTCTCTAGATATTAGCCAGGCCGAAGTTAGCCAAATTGAATACCAAGTGGAAAATGGAAAATTAGATTTTATTATTTCACCCAAGGGCGGTTTTTTTAGTTCGCAAGATATTTCTTCGCGCTCCAGTGGTTTTAAATATGATTTAATTATTACTCTAGCCACACCTGACTTAGAAAGTTTAGGCGCAATTTATGACCAAGATACACAATTCTTTTTTGACACCACAATTATTAATCTTGACCACCAAGCAGCTAATGATAACTATGGCCAAATAAACTTAGTTAACATTAGGGCCGTAGCCACAGCGGAAATAGTTTATGATTTATTAGTTAGTCAAAATGACGCTTTAGATCAAGACATAGCAACCTGTTTATTAGCTGGTTTAATCACCGCGACTAAAAGTTTTAAAACCGCTAATATCACGCCGCGCACCCTAACTATTGCCTCGGATTTAATTAATCGTGACGGACGCCGGGAAGAGATTATTAATGCTCTTTATCGCTCTAAACAATTAAATGTCTTAAAGCTATGGGGATCAGTTTTAACTAATTTACAAAGCACACTTAATAATAAAATAATCTGGGCAATAGTTAATGAAGAAAATTTTAAAACTACCAACACTAAGCCAGAAAATTTACCAGATATTGTTGAGGAATTAATTATTAATCTACCTCAGACGCAAGTAGTGATTTTAGGTTATGAAACTATTGACCAAATAACTAAAACCAAAACAACTACGGCCTTAGTCCAAAGCATCAAAAATCTAGATGCGATGTATTTAGTTCAACCATTTTTAGCTCAGGGCACAAAAACTACTGCCTTAGTTTCCTTAACGGGTTCATTGCCTGAAGGTGTAGCTAATTTAATAAAATCAATTGAAGAAAAAATAAAAAGATTAGAATCATAACACCTTGAAAAAGGCTAATTTTTATGATATTGTGATTTACATTGATTGTAATATTGATTGTAATTATGACCGTCATGTCATTCGACATGACGTGCTTAACTCCCTTAGTTAAATGAGTGGTTGGTTAATAATCGTAAAATAATTTTTGACCGCTTAGCTCAGCCCACCCGGCAGAGTGCCGGGCGGGGAGCGTTACGTTGACATAAATAGTTAGTTTAAACACTAAGACCGCTTAGCTCAGTTGGTTAGAGCGTTACGTTGACATCGTAAAGGTCAGTGGTTCAAGTCCACTAGCGGTCACATCTTATGTTTCGCGCCTGTAGCTCAGTTGGTTAGAGCATCGAGCTTATACCTCGAGGGTCCTTGGTTCGAGTCCAAGCAGGCGCACTACAATAAGTTATAAAGTTAAAAGTTAAATTATTTTTAAATTATTAATAAATTTTACTTTCAACTTTCAACTTTTTATTTTTAACTAATTTTCTATGGAGGGTATAGAATATTTAGTGGCTTTAAGTCACTTTCAACACTTTGGCCCTAGGCGACTAAAGTGGTTATTTAATTATTTTGGTAGCTGGGAAAAAGCTTGGTCAGCCTCAGACCATGACTTAAGTCACATTGGTTTAAAAAATAATTTAGTAGAAAAATTTATTGAATTTAGACAAAAAACTAAAATTGAAACTTTATTAAACTATATCCAGGATCATGACATTAAACTACTTGATTTAGAAGATAAGCTCTATCCTAGTTTATTAAAAGAAATTTATGCACCACCACCTTTGCTTTACTACCGCGGACAATTAACCGCCCAAAGCTTTACTTTACCTTTAGCAGTAGTTGGCTCTCGTAAAATTACTAACTACGGCAAGCATGTTTGCCAAAATTTAGTCAGAGAATTAGTTAATAATAATTTAACCATTATTAGCGGACTAGCTTTAGGGATTGATGCATTAGCTCATGAAATAACCCTAGATAATAATGGACAAACCATAGCGTTTTTAGGTTGCGGCGTCGAGCAAATTTATCCTCGAGAAAATCATAAACTCGGTGAAAAAATCTTAGCCCAAAATGGTCTATTAATAAGTGAATTTCCACCCCAAACCATTCCTTTTAAAACTAACTTCCCGCGCCGCAACCGCTTAATTGCTGGTGCTAGCTTAGGCGTTTTAGTAATTGAAGCAGGAGAAAAATCCGGTGCTTTGATTACGGCGCGCTATGGACTAGAAGAAAATCGAGAAATTTTTGCTATACCTGGACCAATTTGCAATAAAAATTCTTTGGGCACTAATAATTTAATTAAGTTAGGCGCTAAATTAATTAGTGAAGCCGAGGACATTACTAACAGCCTAGGACTTGAAGAATTTAAGCTTAAACAACAAAATAAAACACTTTTACCAAGCTCTCCAGACGAAACTTTAATTTTAAAAAATTTAGACGTTGCTAATTGTCATGTTAATGAATTAGTTAAAAGCACTGGACTTGACATCAATGTGATAAACAGTAGACTGACTATTATGGAAATGAAAGGCCTAGTCAAGCATCTAGGCAATATGGAATATATAAGAGTAAAAAGTTGAAAGTTAAAAGTTAAACCACTGTTTATAATTATTAACTATTTCACTATTTTACTTTCTACTTTCCACTTTTAACTCAATATTATGAAGCTCGTAATCGTTGAATCACCTACTAAAGCAAAAACTATTACCAAATTTTTAGGGCGCGGCTTTACAGTTGAGTCTTCTTTTGGGCATATTCGTGATTTACCTAAATCAGATCTAGGTATTGAAGTAGATAATAATTTTAAGCCACGCTATGTTATTCCTACAAAAGCCAAGAAAACCGTCACCAAATTAAAAAAATTAGCCGATAAAGCTAGTGAAATTATTTTAGCGTCTGATGAAGACCGCGAAGGAGAAGCGATTGCTTGGCACTTAACCGAAGCTTTAAAAATTCCTCAGACTAAAACCTCGCGCATTGTTTTTCATGAAATTACTAAAGAAGCCATTGAAGAAGCTTTAGCTAAACCACGTCAACTTGATTACCATCTAGTTGATGCTCAGCAGGCTCGTCGCGTACTAGACCGTTTAGTAGGTTATGAGCTTTCACCTTTTTTATGGAAAAAAGTAGCGCGCGGTTTAAGCGCTGGACGCGTACAATCAGTGGCCGTGCGTTTAATTGTTGAACGAGAAGCCGAAATTGAAAGTTTTCAAGCCCAAGAATATTGGAGTCTTGTGGCTGACTTAATTACTAACCAACAAGAAAAATTTAGCGCTCAATTAATTAAATTTAATAATCAGGTTTTAGATAAGCTGGCAATTAAAGATCAAGCTCAAGCCGAAAAAATTAAAACCGATTTACTAAAAGCTGACTACATTGTTAGTAAATTAGAACAAAAAAGAGCTAAAAAAGCCGCCCCAGCACCCTTTATTACTTCTAGCCTACAACAAGTAGCAAATCGCTTTTTTGGTTTTTCAGCTAAGCAGACCATGATGTTAGCTCAGCAACTTTATGAAGGCGTGGAGCTGGGCTCTGAAGGTAGTGTTGGTTTAATTACCTACATGAGAACTGATTCACTTAATTTAGCTGATAAATTTTTACATGAAGCTAGGGAATATATCGCTACGACCTGGGGAAAAGAGTATAGTTTGGCGACGCCGCGTCGTTTTAAAACTAAAAGTAAAAATGCCCAAGAAGCACATGAAGCTATTCGTCCAACTCAAGCCTCACGCGCGCCAGAAGACATTAAAGATTATTTAACACCTAATCAATTAAAACTTTATAAATTGATTTGGCAAAGAAGCTTGGCTAGCCAAGCTAAAGAAGCCGAGCTTGACCAAACTAATATTAATATTATGGCCGATAAGGGAGAATTTTTAGCCACTGGGCAGATTATTGTTTTTCCTGGCTGGTTAAAAATCTATCCTGAAAAATCTAAGGAGATAATTTTACCTAAAATTAAGGAGCAAGAAAAATTAAACTTAGAAGATTTAAAGGCTGACCAACATTTTACTAAACCACCAGCTCGCTTTAGCGACGCTACCTTAATTAAAGAATTAGAAAAACACGGCATTGGTCGCCCTTCAACTTATGCACCAACCATTTCTACGATTGAAGCCCGCAATTATGTAGTGCGTGATGAAAATAAGCGTCTTAAACCAACCGCTATTGCTAAAATTGTTATTACTTTATTACTAGAACATTTTCAATCAATTGTTGATTTAGCTTTTACAGCTAAAATGGAAGAGGAATTAGATGACATTGCTGAAGGAAAACTTGACTGGGTACCAGTTATTGAAAACTTTTATACGCCTTTTCATACTAATTTAGAAGCTAAATACGCTGCTATTAAAAAAACTGATATTATGCCTGAAGAAAAATCAAATGAATTGTGTGACAAGTGCAATTCACCCATGGTTATTAAACAAGGTCGTTTTGGTCCGTTCTTAGCCTGTTCTAATTTTCCTGATTGTAAAAACATTAAATCATTAAACGGCAAAAAAGAAACTGACCCAGCCCAAGATGAAAAACTAAAAACTCTACAAGAACAGTTTAAAACTGAAACTTGCGCTAAATGCGGCAGTTCTATGATAGTTAAGAATGGTCGTTTTGGTCCGTTCTTAGCCTGTAGTGCATATCCAAAATGTAAAAATATAAAAAACATCACTGACCCTAAGGCGCCAGTGATTGAATGCCCGGTGTGCCATGAGGGGCATATTATTCAGAAACGAAGTCGCCGCGGCATTTTCTGGGCTTGTGATCGTTACCCTGATTGTAAAACTGCTTTTAATTCTCAGCCGACTGGTAAAAATTGCCCTGAGTGCGGCGCTCCCTTAGTAGAGGGAAAAGATGGGCCACGTTGCTCTAGTCGAAGTTGTGAGTATGGGAAATAATTTATTTTTTAAATCTAATATTAAACTTACGTGATTGATTCTTAAAAAAACTCGGCGTCCTAAAAGCAGGACTGCCGGTTTTTTTACCTACCTTAATTCGACTTCGACCTTTCATGGCCTATGGTCGCATTAAAGCAAAGATATAGGCAGCTGTCTGAGCCCAAATTAACCAAGCTACGACAAAGCCAGCTACAAAACTGAACAAGGAAGCTGCAAAACCTCGACTCACCTTCCAGGTGACAAAAGTTTTGGTATCTAAATGTTTCTTCATATAATGAAATAAATTATTGTTGAAGATAACTCTACTTTAATAGTATAATATAAAAGTCTTAATTTTAAAACCCCCCTATGGATAATTTAGTGATTTTAGGCTTAATTATAAATAGTCTCCTAGCCATTGGCGTAGTAATTGCCATAGTCTTAATGTTTAAAAAGAAAGCGCCAGACCAAGCAGCCGGCGCCTTAATGGAACGCTTAGCTAATTTAGCTGAGCAAAATAAAGAGTTAAAACAACTACTTGATAATAAATTATCAGAAACTCATGCTGTGACCAGGCAACAATTTAGTGCTTCTTCACAAATTATCAAAGAGGTTACAGAAAAATTAACTAAATTAGACGAAACTAACCGCCAAGTAGTTAATTTTTCAGCTCAATTACAGAATTTGCAGGACATTTTAAAAAATCCCAAACAACGCGGCGTTCTAGGCGAATATTTTTTAGAAGAAACTTTAAAAAATGTCTTACCACCTAATAATTATCAAATGCAGTATAGCTTTAAAGATGGGGTAATTGTTGATGCCGTGGTATTTGTTAAAGATAAAATTATTCCGATTGACTCCAAATTTTCTTTAGAAAATTATGAACGCCTTTTAGCTACCAATGAAACCAGTCTTAGAGAAAAACTAGAACGTCAATTTAAGGCCGATTTAAAAAATCGCATTGATGAAACTTCAAAATATATCAAACCAGCTGAAGGCACCATGGAATTTGCCTTTATGTTTATTCCTTCAGAAGCAATTTACTATGATTTATTAATTAATAAAGTGGGCGCAGTCGCGGTTAATACTAGAGATTTAATTGAATATGCTTTTAAAGAAAAACATGTCATCATTGTCTCTCCAACTTCATTTTTAGCTTATTTGCAAACTGTTTTACAGGGCTTAAGAGCCTTACAGATTGAAGAAAGCGCTAAAGCCATCGCTATTTCAGTGGGAAAATTAAATAAACATCTAATAAGTTATGAAGCCTATTTAAAAAAATTAGGCACTAGTATGAATACTAGTGTAAGCCATTTTAATGCGGCTTATAAAGAATTTGGCAAAATTGACAAAGATGTAGTAAAAATTACTGGCACCACACAAAGCGTAGAGCCAATCTTGTTAGATAAAGCCAATCTAGATGTGGAAGAAGATTAACTATGACTAACCACCAACTTACCAAAGATATTCTACAAACCGTTGCTAGGTTTGATTTATTTGATTACCCTTTAACTGATTTTGAACTCTGGCAATTTTTACCCAATAAATATTCTTATAAAATAGTTAAATCTCATCTTAAAGAACTGCCCTTATTAAAAACCAAATACGGTTTTTTCTTCTTACCAACGAGAGACAAAATCGTTGCTCTACGACAGAATCGCTATCGTTTTAGTGAACAAAAAATTAAAATTGCCCAACAAAGATTAAAATTAATCACTTGGCTACCTGGACTTAAATTCATTGCTTTAGCTAATATTATTGGACCTAATAATTTAAAAGCTGAAGCTGACCTTGATTTATTTATTATTACTGCAAAAAACAGATTATGGTTGGTTAAACTAGGTGCCACTATTATTTTAAAATTAACCGGTCTTAGGCCTACGCCTAAAAAAGTAAAAAATAAATTATGTCTTAGCTTTTTAGTTGACACTGACGCCCTGGATTTAACGACTTGTCGTCTGGGCGATGAAGATTGGTATTTTACTTATTGGCTAGCTGGTCTAAAACCTTTGTGGGGCGAAGCTGAAGTTTATTTAACTTTATTACAAGCTAACCCTTGGTTAAAACATAATTTACCTAATTGGTCAGATCAATTAAATATTTTTGAAAAAATTTTTAAAAACAAAAATACTAAAGCATTCTCTGGTCAACTAGGCAAACTAATCAATCAACTAAGCCAAAAACTACATGAAAAATTAATGGCCCCAATTTTGCAACAAACAAAAAATAAAACTAGCGCTGTAATTATTAATGATCATATACTAAAACTTCATTCACTAGATCGCCGAGCAAATTTTATTAAACAGGCTGAAGAAAAAATTAAACAATTAATCTAAATTTATGAACTTAATTTTAGATAAAATAACTAAATATTTATTATTAATTTTTTTATTTATTCTGCCTTGGCAAACTAGATGGCTGATTTATCCTGGCTCACTCGTTGATCAATATTGGGAATATGGCACAATCAGTTTATATGTCAGCGATATACTACTAATTATTATTTTTTTATGTCATCTGTTAAATTTTAAACTTAAAAAACATCATCCCCAATTTACCATTAGCAGCATACTAGGCATAATTTTACTAATTTTATTAATAAGTTTTAATGTCTTTTTTAGCCTTAATAAAAATTTAAGTTTATTTCATTTTAGTTGGTTAATCTTAGGCTTTATTTTATTCACCTTATTAAGACAAAATATTATTGAAAAAAAAATCGCTATACTAAGTTTTATCTTAGGCGCAGCACTCGTTGCCTTATTGGGCATTTATCAATTTGCCAGCCAAGCAACCTTTAGCTCAACCTATCTTGGTTTAGCTGAACATAAAGCAGATGCTTTAGGTAGCTCGGCGATAGAAACAATTGCTCCAGATGGTTTTGCTGAACGTTGGCTTAGAGCTTATGGCTCATTAGATCATCCTAATATGCTTGGCGGCTTATGTGCCTTAGGCATTATTCTTAGCTGGTTTTTAATTTTAGAAAAAAATTATACCCCCAAAGAAGAAATTATCATTATGACCGCTTACTTAGCTTTAAGTGGCGGCTTACTGGTATCTTTTTCTCGGGCTGGCTGGCTCGCCACTGCCCTAAGTTTAATACTTTACTTAATTATTAAATTAAAACAAAACTTTAAAAATACTCTTAAAAAAATTTGGCCCCTAATTATAGTTGGTTTAACCATAATTATTGCCTTAGCCATACCTTATTATTATATTTTTTTACCACGGCTAACCGGCCAAGGACGACTAGAACAAATCTCTAATTTTGAGCGCCTATCTTCTTATCAAGAAGCTTGGTCATTAATTAAAGAAAAACCTTGGCTAGGATATGGTTTAAATAATTATGGTCTAGCCTTAGAACAAAACTATCCTAAAAAAATAATCTGGTTTTACCAACCAGTTCATAATATTTTTATTTTAAGTCTAGCTGAATTAGGTATTATTGGCTTTGGTCTAATTATTGTTTTAATCGGTCAAAAAATTATTAACAGCATAAGATTGGTACCCCAACATAGACCAATAATTTTAGCTGGAATTTTAGCTTTAACTATTCTGGGCTTATTTGATCATTGGTTAATAAGCCTTCATTTTGGTGTATTTTTTAGCGCTGTAATTTTAGGACTAATTTTAGAAAAACCAACTTTGACAGAGACTAATTAGCACGCTAAACTAACTTTATATGATAAAAACTAATAATAAAATGGATTTAATTATTTCGCTTTGTAAAAGGCGCGGTTTTATTTTTCCTGGTTCGGAAATTTATGGTGGTTTAGCTAATACTTGGGATTATGGACCTTATGGCGTTGAATTAAAAAATAACATTAAAAATCTTTGGTGGAAAAAATTTGTTCAGGAGCGCGATGATATGGTTGGCTTAGATAGCGCTTTATTAATGAATCCAAAAGTTTGGGACAAAAGCGGGCACGTGGATACTTTTTCTGATCCCTTAGTCGAGTGTAAAAAATGCCACCAACGCTTCCGCCAAGAAGAAGTTGATAAAATTTGTCCCAAAGATAAAAAGGAGCATGAGCTAACAGTAGCTAAACAATTTAACCTCATGCTTAAAACCTTTTTAGGGCCAGTTGAGGATGAAAAAAATATAGTTTATTTTAGGCCAGAAACCGCTCAAGGTATTTTTGTTAATTTTAAAAATGTCTTAGATACGACACGCAAAAAACTACCCTTTGGCATTGCTCAAATCGGCAAGGCTTTTCGTAATGAAATTACGCCGGGAAATTTTATTTTTCGCACGCGTGAATTTGAACAAATGGAAATCGAATATTTTATTCCTGAACCTAAAAAAGACTCTGATTGGCAAGGACAATTTGAAGCTTGGCGTGGTGAAATGCATAATTGGCTTAAATTATTAGGTATTAAAAAATCAGATATCCATGAATTAGATGTACCTAAAGATGAACTAGCTCATTATTCCAAAAAAACAATTGACTTTGAATATGATTTTCCTTTTGGACGTAAAGAATTATATGGCTTAGCTTACCGCACTAATTTTGATTTAAAAAATCATGGCCTAGATTATACTGACGAAACTGGCAAAAAAATTATTCCTCATATTATTGAGCCTTCTTTAGGAGTTGATCGTACGGTTTTAGCTGTTTTATTAAGTGCGTATCATGAGGAAAAAGACGGGGCTGAAATACGGGTAATCTTAAAACTACCGGTTAGTTTAGCGCCGGTGAAAATTGCGGTTTTTCCACTTTTAAAAAATAAATCGATGCTCGTCGCCGCCGCTCAAGAAATTTACCGTGAACTTAAAAAACATTGGTCAGTAGAATTCGATGACAATGGTAATGTTGGTAAACGTTATCGCCGGCAAGATGAGATTGGCACACCTTATTGTCTTACCGTTGATTTTGACACTTTAGAAAATGGCGATGTGACAGTGCGCGACCGCGATACCATGAAACAGGAGAGAATTAAAATTACTGATTTACAAAACTACTTTGAAGAAAAATTATGTATAAATTAAAAACTCTGGCTAATGGCTTAACTATTTTAACCGCTCCTATGGCTGGTGCTAAAACCACAGCCATTTTAATAATTGTGGCGACTGGCTCTAAACATGAAACCAAACAACAAAGCGGTTTATCACATTTTTTAGAACATTTATTTTTCAAAGGTACTCTTAAACGACCAGACACTTTAACTCTAACCTCTGAATTAGATAAATTAGGTGGCGTTTATAATGCTTTTACTTCTAAAGAATACACTGGTTTTTGGATTAAGACTGCTAGTAACCAAATCGTGCCAGCAATTGATGTTTTAGCTGACATGCTACTTCATTCTAAATTTGATCAAGAAGAAATTAAACGTGAAAGCGGTGTTATTACCGAAGAGGTCAATATGTATCTTGATAACCCCATGGCTTATATAGAAGAATTTTTTGAAGAATGTTTATATGGTGATACACCAGCCGGACGAACTACAATTGGCACCAAAGCTAACATTGCTCGCTTTAAGCGCCAGGATTTTATTAAATATTTAACTAGCCAATATAAAACCACTAACACTTTTGTTTGTTTGGCTGGCAAGTTACCTAAGCAAACTGAAAAAATATTAGCTAATTATTTTGCTACTTGGCCTAAAGGTAAAGCTAAGAAAAAACCAATTACCAAAGAAAAACAAGCAAAGCCAGCTGTCAAATTACATTATAAAGCAACTGATCAGGCGCATTTTTCTTTAGGTGTCAGAACCATGCCACATAATGATAAAAATATAGCTACCTTAAAAGTTTTAGGCAATCTTTTGGGCGGATCAATGAGCTCTAGATTATTTATTAACTTACGAGAAAGAAATGGTCTTTGTTATTATGTAAAAACTAATAATGAAAATTATTCTGATACTGGTTACTTAACAACCCGAGCTGGCGTAACCGTTAATAAAATTGAATTAGCTATCAAAATAATTTTAAGTGAATACAAACGCTTAACCACTGAATTAGTCAATGAAAAAGAGCTGGCAAAAATTAAAAAATTTATTGCTGGACGTCTGGCTTTAGGCTTAGAAGGTCCAGATGAAATTGCCTCTTGGTATGGTCTTCAATTAGTCATTAATCAACAACAAACTAAAAAAAATGAATTAGTAACACCAGAAAATTTACTAAAACAAATTAATAAAGTGACCGCTCAAGATATTAGAAATTTAGCTAAAAAAATCTTTACTCCCCATAATCTAAACTTAGCTATTATCGGGCCCTATAAAAACCGACCAGACTTTAAAAAATTGTTAAAATAGAAAAAAGTCTCTCTAGAAATAGAGAGACTTTTAAAAAATAAGCAACACTGCTAGAATAGAGTTATCTTATGACTAAGAATAACTCTAAAAAAGCTGATTTTTTAGCTAACCTTAACCAAACTCAACTTGAAGCCGTAACCCATACTAACGGCCCAATGTTAATTGTGGCTGGAGCTGGAACTGGCAAATCCACGGTTTTAATTAACCGCCTGGCTTATTTAATTCAGGAAAAAGGCGTTAATCCCGAACAAATTCTTTTAACCACTTTTACAGAAAAAGGCGCCGGCGAACTAGAAGAAAGGGCTGATAAATTATTGCCTTATGGTTATGTTAATTTATGGATTAGCACTTTTCATGGACTAGGCGAAAGAATCTTAAGAGATCATGCCCTAGAAATCGGTCTATCGCCTAGTTTTAAGCTCTTAAATCAAACTGAGCAATGGATGTTTATTAGAAAAAATCTAGATAAGTTTAAATTTGACTATTATAAACCATTAGGCGATCCAGCTAAATTTATCCATGAAATAATTTCTCATTTCTCACGTCTTAAAGACGAAGTTATCACTAGTCAAGATTATCTTAAATTAGCCGAAGAGCTAAAAATTAATTCTGATAAAATTCTAAGCTCAGAAGACAAAGCTGATAAACTAGAAGTGCAAAAAATTAATGAATTAGCTAATGGTTATCATATCTATAATAAACTTTTAATCGAAAATAATTTTCTTGACTTCGGCGACTTAATCCGTTACTCCATTAAACTTTTCGAAGACAGGCCAAATATTTTAGAAAAATATCGTGAACAATTCCAATATATCATGGTTGATGAATTTCAAGACACTAATACTAGCCAATATAAATTAATTAAAATGTTGGCCGCGCCTAAAAATAATTTAGTAGCGGTCGGTGATGATGACCAAAGTATTTATCGCTTTCGTGGAGCTTCTTTATCTAACATCATGCAATTTAAAGATGACTACCCTAAAGCTAAAGAGGTTGTTTTAACGGACAACTACCGTTCAGGACAAAATATTTTAGATCATGCCTATAGTTTTATCAGCCACAACAATCCTAATCGCTTAGAAATTAAATTAAAACTTAATAAAAAAATAATTTCTAAAATTAAAACCAAAGGGGTGGCTGAGTTTTATGATTTTGGTACTGAATTTGAGGAAACTAAAACCGTAGCCGACATGATTAAAGACTTACATTCTAAAAATGTTAACTGGGCACAAATTGCGATCTTAGTACGCGCTAATGACACAGCGGATAAATTTGTTAAAGAGCTAACCCGCCAAAACATCCCTAATCATTTTGTTTCCTTAAAGGGTCTCTACTATAAGCCGGTGATTTTGGATATTTTAGCTTATTTAAAATTATTAGATGATTATCATGAGCCAGCGGCACTATATCGAACACTTAACCTTAAAGAATTCAGACTAGAACATAAAGATTTGTTGTTATTAAATAAATGGGCTAGAAAAAAACTTTGGTCTTTATTTGAAGCCCTCGAGCACTATGAAATAATTACTGAATTATCAACTCCAGCGAAAAAAAATATTCAACATCTCTTAAGCATGATCAAAAAACACTCAGCTTTAGCTAAAGAAAGTAAGACCACAAAAGTTTACCTAGCTATAGTGCGTGATTTAATTATTAAGCACCTAGACCAAGATAATGATCAAGAAAGTTTTTCTTATTTAAATCAATTTTATTCTAAAATAAAAAATTTTGAAGCCAGTGATGATCATGGCACCTTAAAAGATTTTATGGCTTTAATCGCCTTAGAAATGGAAGCCGGTGAAACAGGTGGTTTAAAGTTTAATTTTGATGATGCTGATACGGTTAAAATTATGACGGTTCATGCCGCTAAGGGCTTAGAATTTGAACATGTTTTTGTTGTTAATTTAGTTGATCGCAAATTCCCGACTGATAACCGCGGCGACAAAATACCTATACCTGAAGACTTGGGTATTATTAAAACCCAGGGCAAAGAAGCTCATCTTGAAGAAGAAAGACGCTTGTTTTATGTGGCTATGACCAGAGCTAAGAACGGACTTTATTGTACAGGTGCTAAGGACTACGGTGGTTTAAGAGATAAAAAATCTTCCAAATTTATTACTGAAGCCAATTTAAAAATCATTACTTCTCAAAGAGCCGCTAAAACAGAATTTGAAAGAGATTTAGAGCAAATTGATGATGTTCCCACTCGAATTAATTATGCCCTGCCAGAAACTTTTTCTTTCTCTCAATTAAAAGACTTTGAACGCTGCCCCTGGGAATATAAATTTAAATATATTTTAAAAATACCCGTAGAAGATGAGCCTCATTTTATTTTTGGTAGAGTAATTCATTCTTGTTTAAGGGCCTTCTTATTACCTTTACTAACTAATAGCTGGACACAGCCTAGTTTATTTAATGAACAAAAACCAAAGGTTGACTTAAGTTTAAAAAAACTATTATCTCTTTATGAAGATTCTTGGCTCAATAGTGGTTATAAAGACAAAACAGAAGCGGATGAATATAAAAAACGCGGTAAAAAAATGTTAGAAGATTTACAAACCGAACTTAAAGATACCTTTCCGAGCGTAACTTTTTTGGAAAGAAAATTCAAACTATCTTTAGGTGAAGAAACCATAGTGGGTACAATTGACCGCGTTGATCAATTAGCTGACCAAACCTATGAAATTATTGATTATAAAACTGGCCAAAAACCAGCGACTATTGGCTTTGAGCAAAAACAACAACTTTTATTATATCAAGCGGCCTTAGAAGAGGTGTTTCATTTGCCAGTGGCTAAATTAACCTTTTATTATTTAAAAAATAATGAAAAAGTTTCTTTTGTAGCTAAGCCAGAAGAAATTGAAAAAGTTAAAACTAAAATGCTTAAGCTTATTAAAGAAATTAGAAGCTTTGATTTTACTCCTCGACCAGGCATTATGTGTAAAAACTGCCCTTATAAAAAACTTTGTGAATTTACACGGATATAAAGTAAAAAGTTGAAAGTTGAAAGTTGAAAGTATATAATAGTATAAAGAATATTGCTCCATTTTACATTTTACTTTTAACTTTTTAATTTTAACTTACTATGACCCTACGAACCTATCTAGCCCTAATGATTATTGCCACCTTAATTGCTTGGTTAGGTTTTGGTATTATAGTTTTATTAATTGATCCAGACACTACTAACTGGCTAGGCTTAAGCCTATTTTACTTAACCTTATTAATTTCCCTAACTGGCACAGCTTCAATCCTTGGTTTTGTTATTAGATTTTTATTTTTAAAACATGAATTAATTGCTCGTTCTGTTATTGTAGCCTTACGTCAAGGTTTTTTAATAGCCATCATGCTAACAGTTATTATGTTTTTATTATCATATAAATTATTAACGACTTTAAACGTTGTACTTTTAATTTTAGGCCTAAGCACCCTAGAATTCTTATTATTAAGCTTAGAATCAGACCGGCTCAGACCGGAAAAATAAATCTATGATTATTTCATTTTTTAAAAAAATACTGGGCAATAAAAAACCAACTTCTAAATTTCCCAAAGTAGTAGTGGGACAAATTATAGATATCACCAATCATCCTAAGGCTGATCGCTTACAAGTTGCGACAGTTAATATTGGTCGCCCCTTAAAAGTTGTCTGTGGCGCAACCAATATTGCCGTAGGTCAATTAGTGCCCGTGGCCTTAATCGGCGCCTGTTTGCCCAACGGTATAGTTATCCAACAGGTTAATATTAGAGGGATTGATTCTGAAGGCATGATTTGCGCTGAAGATGAGCTATGCATTGGACAAGATCATACTGGTATTATTGTTCTAACCGAAGGTAAAATTGGTGAACCGATTGATAGTTTTCTTAAATCAACTAACTCAAACTAAACATATGAATTTTATTTCTACTAGCCAAGATATTTTATTTCTAACACTTGCTTTGTGCGCTTTATTATTAACGATCTTTTTAATTTGGTTATTATATTATGCTATTATGTCATTTAGACAAACTTATCATTCAATTAAAAAAATCAAAGCTAAAATTGACGCGCTTGATGAAATAATCACCATGATACGAGAAAGATTAACTTCTACCATGTCTTATTTTACCTTAATTATCTCCGGCATAAAAAAAATGATTGAGTTATTAAGTGATAACGAAGAGGAGCCAAAAACTAAAAAGAAAAAACATAAATAGATTGACCGAGTAATCTATTTATGTTATTATATAAAAGCCAGGAGGAAAATTTAACATCACCCATATCAACAATAAATTAAAGCAAATAATAGTTAATTTATTATTAACTTTGCTAAAATTTATCATTCATACAAAGAGGCTCACCACCGCTTTTTTTATTACTACCCTAGTAAAGCCAATTATTTGGTTTAGCCAATTAATTTTTAGCGGTTTAATTGTACCTCTTTATCGAGCTTATCGAGCAATTAATAAAAAAATATTTGGCTCTCACCAAGTTTCAATTGCTCGCGGAAAAATAACCAACCTACTGATGAGTCGTATCATGATTCATCTAGCCTTAATTGCACTTAGCTTAATCTTAGTTTATAGTAATATTTTTTTAAAACAAAAAATAGTTTCTTCTGATGAATTAGTTAGTAAAACTAAACTGGCTAGCTTAATTAGTGATGGCAATAGCTATCAAGATAAATTAATTGAGGATTATCCTAATTTGTCTATTGCTAAATTACAACGTAATTTTAAATATGGGCAAGATTCACTAAACTCAACAACTAACATTTTAACTAAAGAACAAGCTCCTCTAGCCATCGCTGATAATGCGCCGCGTTCTAGTACAATAATTTATACTATTCAAGAAGGTGACACTATTAGTAGCATTGCTCGTCGCTTTAAAGTTAGTATTAATACTATTTTATGGGAAAATGATCTTAAAGCCACGAGTTTAATTAAACCAGGTAAACAATTAACTATTTTACCAGTTACGGGTGTCGCCCACGTCGTTAATCGAGGGCAAACCTTGGGACAAATTGCTAAATTATATGATATTAAAGAAGAAGATATTTTGAAAATTAATGACATAAAAAACCCTGGACAAATTATAGCTGGAGCTAAAATTATTATTCCGGGCGGTAATAAGCTAGCTACAGCTAGCTCAACTAATATTTCACGTCAAGTAACTTCAAGCGCTGAAAAACTAAAATCAATTATTACTAAAGATCGAACAAGTAGCGCTGTTATTCCAACCGGCGGTAAAATGGCTTGGCCCACCACCGGTTATCGCATCACACAATATTATTCTTGGCGACATACTGGTCTTGATATTGCCGATAAAATCGGAACACCAATTTATGCCGCAGACTCTGGCACAGTACAAACCGTAGGCTATAATCGTGGCGGTTATGGTAATCAAATTGTTATTAATCATGGTGGCGGTAAACAAACTCGCTATGCTCACTTATCAGCTTTTGATGTTCGCGTTGGGCAAAAGGTAAATAAAGGACAGTATATTGGTGCTATGGGATCAACTGGCCGTTCAACTGGCCCACACTTGCATTTTGAGGTAATAATTAATGGTTCACGCTATAATCCGCTTAACTATATTCGCTAATTGCCAAAAATTAAAGCTTAAGCTAGACTTAAAAAATATGCCAATAATAATAGGTTTAATCATGATGGTAGCCGGCGCTTTAGTGACTATTAAGTCAGAAGCGGTTTATAGTTTTTTTGGACCAATGGGTTGGTTTGAAGATAAACTAGCTACCTCTGGTGGCTCGCGTTTTGGCTATAAAATAATTGGTATAATTATTTTTTTCCTAGGTGTTTTAACGACCACTGGTTTAATTGGCGGCTTTATGGAATTTGTTCTTTCTCCCTTGCTTAAGTATTCAAGACCAGAATAATTTAAAATTATCTACGGGCCTGTAGTCTCAGCTGGTTAGAGCGCCTGCTTTGCAAGCAGGAGGTCAAGGGTTCGAATCCCTTCAGGTCCACAATTAAAATTAAACCATAAAATATTTTATGAAAATGACTCCTTTGGGCACAATTGCCCTTATTCTCGTCGTGATCGGCGCCTTAAACTGGGGCTTAGTCGGTATAGTAAATTTTAATGTAGTAGACTTTCTTTTAGGTCAAGGTTCACCTTTAGCTAGAATTATTTATGCCTTAGTTGGCTTAAGTGGTTTATACCTTATTTTTGTTAGCGCCAGGCAAAAGAAATAAGTTATTATTTACTAATTAATTACCTAAAAATCCCGCCAGTCACAACTGGCGGGATTATGATATAATTACCTATATCTATGCCTAGTAAAAAGACTAAAAAACTCTTAATTATTGATGGCCATGCGATTATCCATCGCAGTTTTCATGCCCTACCGACTAGCTTAGCAACTACTAAAGGCGAGGTAGTAAATGCTGTCTATGGTTTTGCTAATTTTTTATTAAAAGCTATTAAAGATTTAAAACCGGATTTAATTGCTTTAGCTATGGATAAAAAGGGTCCAACTTTTAGGCATAAAGCTTATGAAGCTTATAAGGCCACGCGCATTAAAGCTCCGGATGAATTATATGAACAAATTCCGCGGGTTAAAGAATTAGCCCAGGTTTTAAATATCCCTATTTTTGAAATTAGTGGTTTTGAAGCTGATGATGTCATTGGTACATTGGTTAAGAAAGTTAAAAACATAGAAAAAATTATTGTGACAGGCGATTTAGATACTTTGCAATTAATTAATCCTAATACTAAGATTTATACTATGAGTCATGGTTTAAATGACAGTATGATTTATGATAGTAAAGCGGTTGAAGAAAGATTTGGTTTAAGTGTTGACCAGATGATTGATTATAAAGCTTTGCGGGGCGATCCTAGTGATAACATTCCTGGAGTTAAGGGTATTGGTGAAAAAGGTGCAATTGAATTATTACAGAATTTCAAAACTTTAAAAAATATTTACCAAAACATTAATTCTCCAAAAATAAAACCGCGCCTTAAAGAATTATTAATAACCCATAAAAACGAGGCTTTATTGAGCTATGATTTAGCCAAAATTGATCAAAACGTACCTCTTGATATAAACCCCGAGCAACTTAAATTTGGTGATTTTAATTTAACCAAAGCTGTAGAATTTTTTAAGCTAATGGAATTTAAATCTTTACTACCCAGATTACTACAGTTAAAAACTAATTCCATAACTCATGAAGAAAAAGCCCTGCGAGCGACTGACAAATTTAGCCGTGATAAAAAACTTTTCAACTACGAAATTATTACCACCGAAACAGCTTTCAAAAATTTTTATAAAAAATTAAGTACACAGAAAAAATTTGCTTTTGATATTGAAACTAGTGGTTTTGACGCTACGACTGAACGATTAATTGGTTTAAGTTTTGCTTGGCGAGCAGGCGAAGCTTGGTTTATGGTAGTTAATCAAGCATCTTTAAACTCTAAAACCAACCAGGATCTATTTTCCTGGAATAAAAAAGTTAATAAAAAACTTCATCCTTGGCTAATAAAACTTAAGCCCATTTTAGAAAATAAAACCATTAAAAAAATTGGACATAATGCTAAATTTGATATTGAATTTTTGCGCCACTTTGGCATTGAGGTTCAGGGCCTATGGTTTGACACTATGATTGCGGCTTATGTTTTAAAGCCTGGCTCAAGACAATATAGCTTGGATAATGTTAGTTTAGACAAGCTTAATTTTGAAAAAATTTCTAAAGATGATTTATTAGGCACGGGTCGCACTAAAAAAGATTTTGGCACTGTAGAAATTCCTAAACTAGGCATTTATGCCTGTGAAGACGCTGACTTTACTAACCGTTTAGCACTTAACTTAGAGCCGGAAATTAAGCAAGCCAAATTAGATAAATTATTTTACAACTTAGAAATGCCGCTAGTTGATTGTTTAATTAACATGGAATTAAATGGCATTAACCTAGACACTAATTTTTTAAAAAAACTAGAAACTAAACTTGACCAAAAAATTATTGAATTAGAAAAAAAGATTCATAAATTAGCTGGCACAAATTTTAATATTGCCTCACCTAAGCAATTACAAGATGTTTTATTTACTAAATTAAAATTATCAACTTTCGGCGTCGGTCGCACTAAAACTGGACTCTCGACTGGGGCCGATGAACTAGCCAAACTTAAACATCGCCACCCGATTACTGGTTTAATTATGGATTATAGAGAATTAACTAAATTATCTTCAACTTACATCAAGGCTTTACCAGAATTAATTAACCCTCTAACTAAAAGGCTACATACCACTTTTAATCAAACCATTGCCGCTACTGGCCGCCTGTCTTCAACTGAACCTAACTTACAAAATATCCCTATACGCACTGAATTAGGCAGAGAAATTAGGCGTGCCTTTATTGCTCAATCAGGTTATGAATTAATTAGCTTTGATTATTCACAAATTGAATTACGCTTAGCCGCTCATTTATCCCAAGATAAAAATTTAATTAAAGCTTTTAAAAACCAACAAGACATTCATACAGCAACAGCCGCGGCCATTAACCAAGTTGAGTTAGAAAAAGTCACTAAACAAATGCGCCGCGCGGCTAAAGCAATTAACTTTGGTATTTTATACGGCCAAGGACCGCATGGTTTATCACAAACCGCTGACATCCCTTATGAGGAAGCTCGTGATTTTATTGATCGCTATTTTGCTACTTATACTGGTATTAAAAAATATATTGATTTAACTATTACTCAAGCGCAGGCTAAAGGTTATGTTGAAACCTTACTCGGTCGCAAAAGATTTTTAGAAGATATTAATGCTAAAAACATGCAAATTAGACGAGCCGCCGAACGTATGGCGATTAATACACCAATTCAAGGCACGGCTGCTGATATGATTAAACTAGCTATGATTAAAATTCATAATTTAATTAAAGACGAATCTAATATAAAACTTTTGTTACAAGTCCATGATGAATTATTATTTGAAGCTAAACCCAATATTGTTAAAACCCTAGCACCTAAAATTAAACATATTATGGAAAATGTTTTAAAATTAACTGTGCCCATAGTCGTAGATGTTAAACAAGGTAAAAACTGGGAAGAAATGACTAAAGTAAAATAATGACTTTAAAAAATTTAACTAAACAAAATATAATCTTTTTAGGACTAGGCGTAGAAAACTTAGCCCTAATTTTATGGTTAAGAGCTAAAGGTTTAAATAATAAAATTACAATTTGGGACACGCTACCTAAAGAAAAATTGGGTGAACGTTATACAAAATTAAAAACTGACAAGAATATTACTTGGCAACTAACTACCAAACTACCTAATTTAAAAAAGTATTCTTTGATTGTACGATCGCCTGGAGTTTTTATTAAGCCAAAATTAAGAAAAATTTTAGCTCAAACACAAAAACTAACTTGCCCCATGCAGTTATTCTTAACTTACTGCCCAACTAAAAATACTATTGGCGTCACTGGCTCTAAAGGTAAAGGCACAACCGCTAGCTTAATTTACGAGCTATTAAAAAAAGGCGGAAAAAGAGTTTGGCTAGGCGGCAATATTGGTATTGCTCCCTTTGCTTTAATTAATAAAATTAAACCTACTGATTGGGTAATTTTAGAATTATCCAGCTTTCAATTACAAGACATGACTCAGGGGCCTAAAATAGCTGTTATTACTAATTTAACGCGCGAGCATTTATCACCGGCTGACCCTAATAATCCTAATCATCATCCATCAATGGCTGATTATTGGCAAGCTAAAAAAAATATTACTCAAGGTGCTAACTTATTAATCATTAATAAAAAGTTGAAAGTTAAAAGTAAAAAATTAAAAATTAAAATAATTTATTTTACTAAAACTAATTTACCGACTATTTTACCTGGCGAACACAATAAAGCTAATCTTGCCGCGGCCATTGAGGTGGCTAAGCTAATTAAAATTAAACCTATACTCATTAAGGCTACGGTTAAAAATTTTTCCGGCTTAATTTACCGCCTACAAAAAATAGCAGAAAAAAATAAAGTTAGTTACTTTAATGATAGTTTTGCCACTACTCCAGAAGCAACCATCACGGCTTTAAAATCTTTTACTCAACCGATTATTTTATTAGCTGGTGGGGCGGAAAAAAAGAGCGACTTTAAAAACTTGGCTAAATTAATTGTTAAAAAAGTAAAATTTTTGATTTTGTTTGAGGGCTTGGCGACGCCGCGGCTTTTAAAAAATGTTTTGCAAGCTGGTTTACCTAAAGAAAAAACTAAAATTGTTAAAAGCATGAAAGAAGCCGTGACTCTAGCTAAGACAAAAGCTTATCCGGGTGATGTAGTTTTAATGTCACCGGCGTGCGCTAGCTTTGGCATGTTTAAAAATTATAAAGATCGCGGACAACAATTTACTCAAGCTGTTAAATAAATTACCAACAAAAAGACAGGTTTAAACAAACCTGTTTTAAAAATAAGCTAAAATTATATTTAATTTTCTTTAATCTCTTCTTCGTCACCTAGGGCCACTAAGTTTAAAGGTGAAAGAGATTGAATTTCTAAATCAGTACCGCAGTTAGAGCAAGTGACTAAATCATGCTCATAAGCTTCGTCACCAATAATGACGTCACTATTACAAACGGGACAAGAAGCAGTCGTCATAGTATAAAATATTTTCTCCTTTAATTATAGCAAAATTTCAAAAAATAAAAACCCGGTCTAACCGAGCTCGTTTTATATATAAAACTATGCCTAAGAGTCGGACAAAAGCCCACTAAAAATCGTCCAATCAGGAGGGTAATTAGCCGATTTACCTCCTAGGCACGGCCCTAAATACAAAGTTTAATCAATTATAACAAACATTTTTTAAAAGTCAACTTTTAAACTTAAGCCAACTTAAGCAAAAGTTTAGCATTTTTAGTTGTCATATCAGCTACATAGTCCAAGCTTGCCCCTCTAATGTCAGCTATTCGTTGAGCAACATATTTAACTAACACTGGTTCATTTCTTTTGCCACGATAAGGCTCTGGTGTCATAAACGGAGCGTCAGTTTCAATCATTAATTTGTCTTCGGGTACCTTTCTAATTAAATCATCCCAACGTTGAGAAAAAGTAATTAAACCAGTAAAAGAAATAATTAAACCTAAATTAAAATATTCCCAAGCTAAATTTTCATCGCCAGAAAAACAATGTAAAACTCCCCAAGGTCTACTTTTAGGCATTAAATTTTTATAATCCTGTCTAAAGCTAGTCAACAAAGGCAATAAATCATCATGTGCCTGACGACAATGAATTAAAACCGGTAAATCAAACCGACGCGCTAATTCTAATTGTTTATAAAAAATATTTTTCTGCAATTTTTTTCTAATTTCAAGATCAGAATCTAATTCTCGCCAAGCATAATCCAGTCCAATTTCTCCCACCGCCACAGTCTTTGGAAACTTGGTTAACATAGCATACATATCATAAGAGAAACGTTCCTCAGGTAAATTGCTAGCTACCTTATTAGTTTCGCTCATAAAATCAATTTCCGTAGGGTGCAAACCAATAGCGGCATAAACTCCAGATTGATAGCGATTAGCAATCTCAATGGCTTTTTTGGAAGATTTATAATCCGTGCCTGGAATCAAAATTGACGTCTTACTAGCTAAGCTTCTCTTAATAACAGATTCGGCGTCATTAGTAAAGGCTGCCATATTAATATGACTATGGGTATCGAAAAAATTCATGGATTAAAATAAAGTTTGTAAAAAATTAATCAGTTTAGGAATATAGGGCATGATAATTTTAGAAATTTTAATTAGCCAAGGGGTTAAATCAGATTTAGTTAACCATTGACTCAAAAAATGGGTAGTTGGCAAGTGACGATCAAATAAATAAGCTAAAACACCCAAAAGAAATACTCCTTCAGCCAAGCCTAGGGCAGCGCCTAAAAAACGATTAATAGTTTTTAAAAACGGTACTACTGAAATTAAATTAAAACCTTTTTCTAAGAATACAAAAAGCCAACTAACTAAACGATGTAGTAAAGTAAAAACAATTAAAAAAACAAATAATTTACCCCAAGTTGGACTAAGAGGTAAAAAACTATCTAACCAATTAAAAATTGGTAAATAAAATCTAATTGCCCCATAAGCACCAATTAATAAACCAAATAAATTTCCCAAGACAATAATCAAACCAAAAAAGAAACCATACCACAAAAAACCAGCCAAAAAGATTATTATTAAAATATCAAACCAATTCATAGATTTTAAATTTTATCCTTACGTTCACGAACATATTTAGTCCATTCTTCGGCAATCTCAACAAAAATCTTAAACGGCGCTTCAATAATAAAGTCTAAAATAAAAACAAAAACATTAAGACGAGAAAACTTAGTACTAAGCCATTTGCCAGTCGCAATAATCGGCGTAGAAAAAAAGTCGAACAAAAAACGCAAAAATGTATCCTTGCCTTCGATAACAATCCATTCTTTAGCGCCTCGACGAATACGAATAATAAAAAAACTAACAAAAGCCAAAAAGAATAAAAATATAATAATACTAACCCAACTAAAATAAATAGCATCAAGTAACCACACTACAACACCAAAGGAAACAAAAAAAGTAGCAATATATAATAAGCCAAAAATAATATTCATTACTCGATGACGACCTATGGGTTTACGTAAAGTAATTGCTTCATTACGCTGTTTTTCAATAAAAACAATTTCTTCAATACCGGTAATAATTTTTTTAGTATTATCTTCACCTGGTAATCTAGTTAAAGCAATTGCTAAAAAAAGCAATATAGCTGGAAAAGAAATATTAATCACTAAAGCCAAGGGATTAACAACGGAACCAAAAAATTTAGCGGCTGGTAATTCTAGTAAAACAGCAAAAATTGACTTAGTTAATAAAATATAAATAATACTACGGACAGCGGAGCGCCATAATTTTTTCTTAGCCTTAGAGTACCGTTTAGTACAAATATTTTTAATGCGACGAGCAAAGGCCTTGGGGTCATCAAAAAATTCGTCATAAACCTTAACCGGATCTTCTGCTACTACATCCTGCAAAATATCAAAAAAAACAGTATAAGACGAGACTACACTAATTAATTGTTCTCTTAAAGGATGGTTTAATTGTTCAGTAATAAGTTGGCGTAAGGTAACAAAATTTTTCGCTACACGCTTAATAACCTCTGGTGTGGCCTCTGACCAATCGCCATTATAATAATTTAACAAAATTAAAGACAGCATATCATCATCAAACTTTAATAAACGACGATGAATCGCGATATAAATCTGCACCGCTAAGTCTTCTTGGTAAGGTAAATTATTTGGTAGAGTAATTTTTTTCTCTAATAAATGATACATGACAGCCACAATAGTATCATTAACTTCATTGGGAATAATATTTTTTTCAATTTCAGCGGCGGCTAAACCAACCAACCAATTAGTCACTTCTAGACCACTAGCTGGAGATTGCTGATTTTTTGTTTGACCAAAAAAATTAAAATTTTCCACAACTTCATTAGTAACTAAGTGACGACAAGTTAAATATTTATCAAGTATAATCGACACTTCATTAACCTGGCTTTCTGGTAAACTGTTATTTTTTAAATAACCGGCCCTAATTAATTCAATTAGTAGGTGACGTGCTGCATCCAGGCTATCAGATTGAGAAAATTTTATAGGGTTTTCAATCATTAATTGACGACGAATTATTCTTTCAATCGCCTCTTTACGCAATAAATGCTCTTCACTATATTGAACAGCATTACGAATCTTTTCATAATAAAAAGACATCTTAGAAATAACCTCTGAAACTCGTAATCTAGCAATAGTTTCATCCGTCTCTATTTTAGATTTAGCTTGCGAGCGATAAATCGCTTGAAAAATTTTTTTAGCGCCAGGTGTAATAGTTAAAACCTCTCCCTGACTAACACGTTTAGTAATAGAAGAATTCATATTTAATTTAAAAAAAGACTACTCTTTAAGTTTACACTAGCTTTAAAACTAGGGTCAATTATTTATTATCTAAAACTTGCCAAGTCTGAGTTTTAAAGGCTAAATAGCCTTTAATAGTAAACCCAGCTGCTCTAACATGCCCGCCACCGCCTAGGGCACGAGCTAAACGAGAAACATCTACGCCATCTGCCAAAGAGCGCAAGCTACCCTTAAGTAAATTGTCTTTTTCATATAAAATCATAAGTATTTTACCTGATTTTAAGCCTGATAAAAAACTAGCAATTCCTTCAATAGTATCATCGTCTACTTTATAATGAACAAAATCATCAGCCGTTAAAATTGTGTAGACTAAACCAATCTTATGATTAATAGTTAATCGAGATAAAGCTAAACCCCAAAGTTTAAGACCATTTAAGGTTTTAGTTTTAGCTGTTTGATTATAAAGTTTAGATAAACTAGCTCCTTGCCCAAGCATTAAAGCCGCTGTAGCAATGGTTTCTTTAGTGACTGAAGAATGTATAAAATGACCTGTATCAGTCACTATACCAGTTAAAAGTGAGCGAGCCATAGTAGGGCTTAATTCAATTTTAAGATAATTGGCTAAAGTAAATAAAATTTCTGTTGTAGCAGCGGCTTCAATAATACGCAATTCATAATCAGACACTTTTTTAAAAGCCGGATGGTGATCAATTTCTATAAAAACCTGATCGGAGCGACGTTGCTTAATAAAATCTTCTAAATTAGTTCGAGCTGGAGTGGCACAATCTAAACTAACAATTAAATCAAATTCTTCAAAATTTAATTTAGTTTTATCAGTTATAATTGACTGACGGCCAGCTAAAAAATCTAAGCTACTAGGCAATGGGCCAGCACAATAAGCCACACAAATTTTATTATTTTTTTCCATTAACTCTTTAAAAAAACATAAAGACCCCAGGGCGTCTCCATCAGGACTAAGATGCGTAACGGCTAAAATGCGTTGCGCCGACCTAAGTTGGTCGGCGACAAGCTGATAATTTTTTGTTGAAAAATCGACTGTCATGTCAAATGATTAAAAACTTCATCTAACTCCGAGGCCTTAACTTCGCGCTCATCAAATAACCAATGAAAAGTTGGTAAATGATGAAATTTTAAACGCGGCCTTAAATCATGAGCTAATTGTCCAGAAAGATGACGTAATTTTTTTAAAACCGTACCAACAAATTTTTCTGGTAAAACGGAAAAATAAATTTTAGCTTCACTCAAATCCGGCGCGCAATGAACCTCAGTAATAGTTACTAAACAACCATCAATCTCTAAATGACGGTTTAAAGCTAAAGCTATTTCTTCTCTTAATAAGCTATTAATCTGATCAATGCGCGACATATGAGCAATTTGAAATTAAACTTTATCCCACTTTTTTAATAATTTTCTTTTCTTCAAAACATTCAATAATATCACCTTCTTTAATTATTGGATTACCTTCAAACCTTAAACCACCTTCTTGATTAACTTCAATTTGTTGAACATCTTGTTTACCGCTTTGTAAGCCAACTAAATTGCCCGAGACAATAATTTCTTCACCACGCTTAATATCTGCTTTAGTATTAACTTTAATCACACCATCTAAAACTTTGCCACCTAAAATTTGTGCCTTATTTTCAGTTCTAAAAATAGCCATAACTTTTAACCGACCCAAACTAATACGTTCAATTTCCGGCTTAACTAATTCCTGAATTTCTTTTTTAATATCATTAATTAAATCATAAATGATTTTATATAAAGAAATTTTTATACCCTTATCACGCGCCAATTCTTCAACACTGGGGGCATAACGTACGTTAAAACCAACTAAAATAGCTTGACTAGCTTCAGCTCGAGCTACATCACCCTCGCCAATATTGCCTAAACCTTTAAAAAGAATTTTAACCTTGACTCCTTGTGTATCAAGTTTAGATAAAGAATTTTCAATCGCTTCACCTGACCCCAGGGTATCACTTTTTACAATTAAATTAATAACTGGTCCACCAGTAGTTTCTTCTTCTGTTTGATTAAGCGAAATCGGATTATTAGTAGAGTGGGTTCTTAAAATTTTAATTCTTTCACCTTCTCCAACCTCTAAAACATCACCCACTTCAGGCACAAACTTTAAACCATTTAATTTAACCGGCGTGCCTGGTTTAGCTTCCGTCACTATTTTACCTAAATAATCTTTCAGTGCTCTAACCTTACCACCAGCTATTTTATTAAAACAAACCAAATCACCCACCTTTAAAGTTCCGTTTTGAATTAAAACCGTAGCAATCGGACCTTCGCCCTTATCTAGTTTTGATTCAATAATCGTACCAATGGCTTTAACCTTAGGGTCAGCTCTTAAATTATCAGCGTTTAAATCAGCTACTAAAATTAACATATCTAAAAGTTCTTTAACACCAGTTCCGTCCTTAGCCGACACAGGCGCAGCAACAGTTTTACCTCCCCAATCTTCAGCTAGAATATTTAACTGCATAGATAGCTCTTGCTTAACTTTATCTAAATTAGCTTCGGTTTTATCAATCTTATTAATCGCTACAATAAAAGGTATTTTAGCCGCTTCAATAATACGATAGGCTTCCACAGTTTGTGGCTTAACGCCATCATCAGCCGCCACTACTAAAACAGCAATATCAGCTACTTTAGCACCGCGATTACGCATGGCGGTAAAAGCTTCATGACCTGGTGTATCAATAAAAGTAATAGTTCGGTCGTTGTGTTTAATTTGATAAGCACCAATATGTTGCGTAATACCACCGGCCTCAGTGGCCACAACATCAGTATGTCTAATCGCATCTAACAACTTAGTTTTACCATGATCAACGTGTCCCATTACCACCACGACTGGCGGACGACTGGCTAGTTGAGATTGATCACTAGTTTGCGCTAAATGAGCCTTAATTTTATCTTGAGCTGATTGCATTTGATTAGATTCTGTCTGAGAATCTTTTAATAAACTAACCTCGACGCCTAAATCAGCACCGATAATAGCGGCCGTTTCAAAATCTATTTTTTCATTCAAAGAAGTAAAAATATTATTTTTCATCAACTCACCCAAAAGTTTATTTAAAGGAATCTTTAATAAATTAGCAAAATCTTTAACAGTAATAAACGCCGGAATACTTACCTGATCAACAGCTGGCTTAATAGTAGAATCGACTTGATTAGCTAAAGTATCTTTTTTGGGTAAACGTCTAGCTAAAATACCCCAATTTTTAATAATTTTATTAGCGGTAAAATTATCAATCTTAATCGCTTTATAACCAATATCAAAACCAAGCTGCGGCAAATACTCGCGCAGATCATTGGGGTTAACTTTTAGTATTCTAGCTAGTTCGCTAATATTCATATAATTTATTTAAGATTACAACAAAATTCAATCATTGTCAATGAAAAAATACTCTTTATAAAAGTTAATACAAAACACAAACTATGAAATAATTATCATGGCATCGCCATAACTATAAAAACGATAATCTGAGAAGACCTCACCCCTAGCCCCTCTCCATTCGCAAGCGAACGGAGAGGGGTAACTAAATTAAAACGTGAATATAATTCACCCCTCGCTACGCTATTAGCGTGGAGAGGGGTTGGGGGTGAGGTAAAAAAGTCAATGTAAATTACAAAATTATCATGGCATCGCCATAACTATAAAAACGATAGTTATTTTTTATGGCCACCTCGTAAGCTCGTTTAATTTTATTTTTACCAGCCAAGGCTGAAACCAATAGTAAAAGGGTTGATTTTGGTAAATGAAAATTAGTAATTAAACCATCAACTATTTTAAATTTATAAGGCGGATAAATATAGATATCAGTCCAACCACTATATGCTTTAGTTAAAGAATGTTGCGCCGCAGTTTCTAAAGCTCGAACCGAGGTTGTACCCACAGCAATAATTCTCTGCTTATTTTCTTTAGCACATTTAATTTCTGCTATCACTTTTTTATTAACTTCAATATATTCTGGATGCATTTTATGCTGAGTAATGTCAGCTGTTCGAATAGGCTGAAAAGTACCTAGTCCAACATGCAAGGTAAGAGTAAGAATTTTTATTTTTTTAGCTTTAATTTTTTTAAGTAAACGCGGCGTAAAATGTAAGCCAGCTGTTGGCGCGGCGACGGACCCGTGATCTTGTCTATCAGCGTAAATCGTCTGATAACGCTCGGCGTCTAAAGTTTTACCCGAAGATTTTATATAAGGTGGCAAAGGAACTTTTCCATAACGATTTAATCTAGCCCAAAATAATTTTCCCGAACAATTAAATTTAATAGTTTGCCTATCTATAACTGTAGCAAAAAAATTTTTGCTAAAAATAATTTTTTCATTACTTTTGGGAAGACGCTTGCCAATTACTTCCCAAGTATTATTTTTATTATTAAGTGTTGGTTGGGATAATAAAATTTCTACTTGACCGCCTGATACTTTTGAACCGATTAAGCGCGCCGGAATAACGCGGGAATCATTTAAAACTAGAACGTCGCCGGGCTTAAGATAATCTATAATATCTTTAAATAATTTATGTTCAAAATTTTTAGTTTTTTTAAACACAACCAAAAGCCGCGCAGCATCGCGCGGCCTAGCCGGAAACTGAGCAATTAAATTAGTGGGTAAATTATAATTAAATTCACTTAACTTCATGCCACGGCGGTTTTATCTTTAGTATGATGCTTATCAATCAATTTAACTAACAAATCACGAATGTGCTCGGGGTGAGACACCTCTTCAAAATAAAGATTATTATTTTCACTAGCGGTTTGCACAATAACATTACCGTATTTTAAAACCGTCGGAAAAAAACCATTAACCTGACTAGATACATCCTGAACTTTATCTAATCTAACCTCGGAAACAGAGCGGGAAAAAAAACCATTTTGCCTAATATCAATAATACGATGACCAGTAATAATCCAGACATCTAAAAAATAATCTAACAAAGAAAAGAAAAATAGTAGCCACACAAATAAAACATAAGCACTCCCTAGGGTTAAAAGTAAAGGCCAAACCCAAACTTTTTCTACCAATGAAGGAAATAAAATATTAATCATGAAAAATAAAATTACTGGTAAGGCCAAAAGTAAAACAAAAAATATCACCCTGCGTACAGCAATAAAAGCATCGCGATGAACTGCAAATTCTACTTTTTCATCAGGCAAAGCATCTGGCAAGCGATAAATATGAAACATATAATTACTTTAAAATAGTAGGTGAAGAAAAAATATCTTTTACATTATTAAAACCACTAAACATTTCAACCTCTACTCCCCATTCCACCTGGCCTAATAAAATATAAGATAAATATAAAAGAGCAATTGAGCCGGCTAAATAAAAAACACCTAGGAAAAAACTGCCAAACATTCGGCCACCAAAACGCAATAAATGATAAAAACCAATTAAACTAAAGATTGCCCAAATCAATAGAAAAACAAAATAAAGATATAAAAATATTACTAAAGAAAAAGTCATATAAAAATTTAAAAATCAATTTTTTTACCTAGGTGTTGCCAAGCCCTAGGTGTAGCCAAACGTCCGCGTGGCGTTCGGTCAAGAAAGCCGATTTGTAATAAATAGGGCTCATAAACTTCTTCTAAGGTAGCTAAGTCTTCACCAGTGGCCGCCGCTAAAGTACTAATACCCACTGGACCACCAGAAAACTTATCAATAATAATTTCTAAAATTTTACGATCAATTCGATCAAGTCCCAGCTCATCAATTTCTAACAATTCTAAAGCTTGCTGACATATTGCACTAGTTAACTGACCATGACTTTTAACTTCAGAATAATCCCGAGCACGGCGCAATAAACGATTAGCTAACCGCGGCGTCCGTCGTGCACGTTCGGCAATCACTTTAGCGGACAGTGGCTCCAAAACAATATTTAAGATACGAGCACTACGATGAATAATTTTTTCTAAATCTTCTGGAGTATAAAAATCAAGATGATGCGATACTCCAAAACGATCACGCAAAGGCGAAGACAATAAACTAACTCGCGTGGTAGCACCAATAATAGTAAAACGCGGCAAATCAATTCTTAACATTTTGGCCGATGGCCCCTTGCCCACTACAATATCTAAACTAAAATCTTCCATGGCGGGATATAAAACCTCTTCTACAATGCGAGGTAAACGATGTATTTCATCAATAAACAAAATATCGCCTTCATTTAAATTAGTTAAAATCGCAGCCAAGTCACCTGCTTTTTCTAAAGCTGGGCCAGAAGTTATACGAATATTAGCTTTTAGTTCATTCGCAATAATATGTGCTAAAGTGGTTTTACCTAAGCCAGGTGAACCATATAATAAAACATGATCAATAGGCTCACCACGTTGAGCAGCGGCTTTAATTAAAATATTTAAATTAGCCTTAATATTATCCTGACCAACATATTCACTTAAAATCTTGGGCCTTAAACTAACATCAAACGTTTCTTCATTAGCAGTATTATCATTAAGTTGTGGATCAACTACACGTGTCATATTAGAAATAAAAAACTAAATAAAGAAAAGCAATTAATAAATAATTAAATAACATAAACCACTTACTAGACCAACTTAAACCTGAAAAAGCAAAATTAGATAACGGCCACAAAATTTTAGTCGGGAAAGATTGGCGACTATGAGTAAAAACATCTAATAAAATATGAAATCCCCAACCACAAAAAGCAATCGCTAGCCACTTAAAACCCACTAACCATAAAATAATAAAAATCCCTAACCAAATAATTAAACTATGGCAAACGTCATATAGTTTCATAACATAAGCTGGGAATAAATCCTTGGGCGGTTTTTTAAAAAACAATATACGTTTTAAAAAGGTGGAATTAAACATGCCACCAAAACTAATAAAATCAGGTAAAATACCAAACACGACGGCTAACATTCGATTAGCCATTGGCTCTGATTTAAACACCAAATTAGTTAATAAAATATGAGAAATAACATCCATAGAATGGATTACGATTGAGTATTTAAAAAATTACGAATTACATTTTTTGTATCTTCGGAAAAATCAGCTTGTAATATCCAACGCAAAAAAGTAGGATCAGTTTCAGCCACTGACGTTAAACTACGATCTTTAAATTTAGAAAAAGCAAAATAAATTTCTCCATTTTCACGATAGAACTTACCTTCTAAGTCAACATAATCACGACAATTTTCTTCATGAATACTTTTAATTGTTTCATAACCATAACGCTTAACCTGCTCTTTAATAATTTCCGCCGTCACCTTAACATCGCCTAAGGCGTTATGAGCTTCTTCGTGATTTTTTTGACAATAATATTGGTAAGCAGCTGATAAATTGCGTGGCTCCATAAAATGATAAACCAATTTAGCGTCAATAATATCTTCAGGCCGAAAGTTAAATTCCTGACTAGCGCGCATAAACTCTTGACGCAAAAATGGTAAATCAAAACGCACAATGTTAAAACCACTATAATAAGAATTTTGGAAAATAGCAATAAGCCGTGCGGCCTGAGAAATAAAAGTAGGAGCATTTTTTACATCCTCATCAGTCAACCCATGAATTTTAGAAACTTCTTCGGGGATTGGTCTTTCTGGATTAAGGATTAAATCTTCCTGTTCTATTTTTCCATCAGGCCAATGTTTAATATAAGCCAACTCAACAATTCGATCATTAACCACGCTTAAACCAGTGGTTTCTAGGTCAAAAAATACAATGGGCTTATTTAGCCCTAAATTTAAAGCTAAATTATCTTTCATATATAATCATTATATCTTATAAAACTCAAAAAAGCACGACAAAAATAGCCCAACTTGCCAAGCCACTAAAGTCATGGTAGGATAGGGTTAGTTTACTTATATTAATTTATTAAAATTCTTACTAGCTGTTTTCTGCACCAAGTTTGATTTGGCAATTTATGACTAATGTTAGCAAAAATTCAGAAATATACTTTGTTTTCCCAACTATTTATAAACCGACTTTAAGGCGGTTATTTAAAGCTGAATAACCTAACTAGCTAATTTGGTGTTGAACAACGGCAAGTTTAAATCTATATGCCGTATTTTTTGTATATTATCATTGGCCTAATTGCCTTTTTAGGTGGTTGGTGGCTAAAAAAATTACAAGCTCTAACCAGGGCTAACAGCGCCGAATTAAAAGCGGAAAAAATAATTTCTGAAACTAAAACTAAAGAAAAACAGATTATTATTGAGGCTCAGGACAAAGCTTTAAAAATTATTGATCAGGCCAAAAAAGACGCTGACAAACAAAGACACGAAATCTCTGAAACCCAAAAAAGATTAGAGCAAAGAGAAAGTACCTTTTCTCAAAAATTATTAGAATTACAGGACAAACAGCAAATAATTTATGACAAAATTTCTCAAATTGAAGAAGCCAAAGAAAGAGTTAAAAAAATACACGAAGAACAAACCGCTGTTTTAGAAAAAATCACTGGTTTAAATCGTGAACAAGCAATTGATAAATTAATTGAGCGCCTGCAACTAGAAAATTCCGAATCACTAGCTTCACGTCTTAAAAAAATGGAAGACGAAACCAGCGAGGCCATTGAAGAAAAAACTCGAGAGTTAGTTTCTAGTGCTATACAGAGATTATCTTCTGGCTTTATTGCTGAAATGACCACAACTACTCTTGATTTGCCTAATGACGAAATGAAGGGTCGTATTATTGGCCGTGAAGGTCGTAATATAAAATCCATTGAACAATTAACTGGTGTGGAAATTATTGTTGATGATACACCAAACGCGATTACTATTTCTGGCTTTTCTGGTATTAGACGACATATTGCTAAACGCGCTCTAGAAAGTTTAATTAAAGATGGCCGTATTCATCCTACTAAAATTGAGGAAGCAGTTGAACAAGCTAAAAAAGAATTAGCGCTTGATATTAAAAAAGCTGGTGAAGATGCTTTATATGAATTAGGTGTTACTGGATTTGATCCTAAGTTAACTCAAATCATTGGACGTCTTAAATATCGTACAAGCTATGGCCAAAATGCCTTAAAGCACGCTGTAGAAGTAGCTCACCTCTCAGGCCTTTTGGCTGAACAATTAGGCGCTAATGTAAGCGTAGCAAAAAAGGGTGGCTTATTACATGATATTGGTAAGGCTGTTGATCATGAGGTTAAAGGTACTCACCCAGAAATTGGTGCGCAAATTGCCCGCAAATTTGGTTTAAGCGAAGAAATTATTGCTCCGATTGAAAAACACCATGAAGATAACCCAGGTGATATTATTTCGGTAATTGTTAAAGTGGCGGATGCTATTTCTTCTTCTCGCCCTGGGGCTAGAAACGATAGCTTTGAACAATATATTCAACGTTTAGAAGAATTAGAAAAAATCGCCACGTCTTTTTCGGGAATTGAAAAAGTCTATGCCATTCAAGCTGGCCGAGAAATTAGAGTCTTTGTTGATTCCAGTGAAGTTAATGATATCAAAGCTCATGACCTAGCGCGCGATATTGCTCAAAAAATTGAACAAGAGCTAAAATATCCTGGAGAAATTAAGATTAATCTTTTACGTGAAACTCGCGTGATTGAATACGCAAGGTAAATATCCTTATCATTTCCCGGTTTAACTGGAAAATCTTATCTAAATTCGTGCAACCTTAGATCCTCCGGCCAAGCGGGAGGATGACACAAAAATGATTAATAAACCACTATCTATCTTATTCTTTGGTGACATTGTTGGTCGACTAGGTCGAGAAACAATCAAACAATTGCTGCCCAAATTAAAAAAACAATATCAACCCGATTTAGTCATAGCTAATGGTGAAAACCTAGCCCATGGCAAGGGTTTAACGCCCAGAACAATTCAAGAAATGCTTGAAGTTGGGATTGATTGGCTAACCACTGGTGACCATTGTTTTGATCAAACTAATTTAGTTAAAGATTGTTTTTCTGGACAATGGCCAATTCTTAGACCAGCTAATTACCAAATGGATTCGCCTGGCCAGGGTTATGCTTTAATTAAACATAAAGAATTTAAGATCTTATTAATTAATTTAGTTGGTCGCTCATTAATGAATCGCTATTTTGATTGCCCTTTTAGAGAGGCTGAAAAAATCATTAGCCAATTCACAGATAAAAAACTTTCTGCTATAATAATAGATATTCATGCTGAAACTACAGCAGAGAAAATTGCTTTGCGCCATTTTCTTGATGGAAAAATCAGCGCTCTACTCGGCACTCATACTCATGTACCAACAGCCGATGCCCAAATTACTAATTTAGGCACTGGTTATATAACTGACGTTGGTATGACAGGTTACCAAGCTGGTATAATTGGCGTTTTACCTGAACCTATTATTCAATCTTTTCTTACGCAAGTTAAAATGGGTCATCAATTACCTGACAAGGGGCTAGCACAGTGTAACGCTGTCCATTTAACAATTGATCCTCAAACTAAATATTGTCTTAACATTGAACTCTTACAAAAAACAATAAATCTTTCTTCCTAGCCTGACTTATGTCTTTTTTAAAACGTTGGCATTTAAAAAAATCTTCTCCTAAAAATCATCTTGATCAAACACTGGTCCTTCATTTATCTAAATCAAGAATACCAGGGCCACGACAGATCAAATATCTTGGCAAATTTCTTTCGGTTAAAGAAAGAATTATAGTTTACCTTTGTTTATTAGTTGGCTTGGGAGCCTTAGCTTTTATAAGCTTTACTTTTTATAAACAAAAGGTTGAACTAGTACCTGCAGCGGGCAATAGTTATGAAGAGGGCTTAGTGGGTAATCCGCAATATATTAATCCACTCTATGCCTCACTGAATGACGCTGATGCTGATTTGGAAAAATTAATCTTTTCTCGTCTGTTCACCAAGGATGAAGCTGGTCACATGATACCAGACTTAGTCGAAAGCTTTAGCTTATCAGATGATAAAAAAGCTTATACCATAAAACTTCGCCCAGCTTACTGGCACAATGGTAACCCAGTAACGGTCGATGATGTAATTTTCACTTTTAACACCCTGATTAACCCTGATTATAAATCACCTCTTAAAGATAGATATACAGGAGTTAGCTTAACTAAATTAGATGACCAAACTATTGTATTTAATCTTCAGGAACCCTACCGAGAATTTCCTCGTTTACTTGATTTCGGTATTATGCCTGCTAGCGAATGGGAAGCAATTACTTCAGAAACAATCACCTTAACTGAATTAAATATTAAACCTATTGGTTCAGGCCCCTTTAGCTTTAAGTCCTTAATCAAAAGTAAAAACGGAACGATTCGTTCTTATACAATAGAACGTAATAAAAATTATTACGGCACTGCATCATACCTTGATGAAATTACTTTTAAATTTTTCCCTACTAAAGAAGAAATGATCGCTGCACTTAATAATGGACAAATTTCTGGCTTAACTTATTTAGACAGTGAAAGAGCAAGCTCTATTATTACTAAAAATTCCTTAGATTATCATCAAGTTGCTTTACCGGAATTAGTCGCTTTGTTTTTTAATCTTAAAAGTAAGAATTTAATTAATGATAAAAAAATAAGACAAGCTTTAGCTGCGGCGCTAGATCAAGACTTCCTAACCCAAAAAACAGTTGGTCGCTGGGGAATTGCCTCACAAACACTTTTACCATCTTTTGTTCCTGGCAATGACAATCTTTTTAAATTTGACCCTGAAAAAACCAAAAATTTATTAGCAGAAACAGGCTGGCAGAAAAAAACCATTACCGAACAAGATTTAGAACAGGCTAAACAAGAACCGGCTAATGGAGAGATTATTAAAGTTGGCGTTGGTGAATGGTATTTTAAAGACAATAAGGCTTTAATTATTTATTTAGTGGCGCCAGAAAAATTTAAAAACTTGGCAGATAACATTGTTGCCAGTTGGCAAGAATTAGGGATTAAAACTGAGCTTAGCCTTAAAACTAATGATGATTTTACAAAAGATATTTTAAATACTGGTCAATTTGAAGCCTTGCTCTATTCCATGACTATTAACCAAGGCGACCCTTATTCTTTATGGCAAAAAGATAGCTCACAAAATATTAGTGGTTGGAATAAGCCAGAAATTGCCCAAGCCTTAGAAGAAGCTCGTTTAAGCGATGAGATTACAGCCGCTGATCGCTATCATCATTTTTTAGCCGCCGCCGCTGATGAAGTGCCTGCATCACCGCTTTACTGGCAAGCTTATGTTTATCCACAAAGTAAAAAAATAAAGGGCTTTAATAAACAAACCTTAGAAGACCCTTCAGAGCGTTTTAACCAAGCTAATTACTGGTACAGCAAAACTGATCATGCTATAAAAAATTAATTATTTTAAAAGCCGAAGTGGCGAAACTTGGTAGACGCGCAGCGTTCAGGGCGCTGTCTCGCTTAGCGAGATGAGGGTTCAACTCCCTCCTTCGGCACGAATAAATAAGTTAAAAGTCAAAAGTTAAAAGTAAAATTAATAAACACGTTTAACTTTTAACTTTTTACTTGCAACTAAATTTTATGATTACAAAATATAAAAATATAAAACCAACCAGGCACACAGGGCCAAAAAGTAGACCTAGTGGACAACGACGTTTACCTAACCAACCAAAACATCATCCGACGATGATTAATCGTGGATCTGATAAAAGTAAACTACGGATTATTCCTTTGGGCGGCTGTGAAGAAGTCGGACGCAACATGACTTTATTTGAATATAATAATGACATTATTATTTTAGACATGGGTTTACAATTTCCTGAAGAAGACATGCTAGGCATTGATTATATTATACCCAACGTTGAATACCTCAAAGGCAAAGAAAAAAATATAAAAGGAGTTATTTTTTCTCATGGTCACTTGGACCACATTGGCGCGGCACCAATTTTACTTAAAAAACTAAACAACCCGCCAGTGATTGGCCGCAATTTAACCTTAGCCATGATCAAGCACCGCGTCGAAGATTATGAACCTAATAGTTCTAAAAAATTAAAAACTATTTTAATTAAAGGTATTAATGACAAACTTAGCCTAGGTTCATTTAAAGTTAGCTTTTTCCAAATTGAACACTCAATTATGGATGCAGTGGGAGTTATTATTACTACGCCTTGCGGTACAGTGATTCACCCCGGCGATTGGACAATGGAAAAAGGAAAAAATGGTAAACCAGTTGTAGACTACTCTCACTTAGCTAAATTAACTCGCCCAACTATTTTAATGCTAGAAAGCTTAGGTGTAGTGTCTACTAAAGAAAGTCCAACAGGCGATGAGCTAAAACAAACCCTATATGATTTAATTAATAAAGCACCTAGTCGAATTATTATCGGTACTTTTTCTTCACAAATTGAAAGAGTGGGCTGGATTATTAGTATTGCGGAAAGTTTAGGTAAAAAAGTTGCGTTGGATGGCTACAGCATGAAAACTAATATTGAAATTGCTCGGGAATTAGGTTATATCAAATGCAAAAAAGATACCATTATTAAAGCTGAGCAAATTCATAATTATCCAGAAAATAAAATAGTGATTGTCTGCCCTGGAGCACAAGGTGAAGAAAACTCAGCCTTAACCCGCATTACTGAAGGTAATCATAAATATATTAAAATCAAAAAAAATGACACTATCGTCTTTTCTTCCTCGATTATTCCTGGTAATGAAAGAAGTATTCAACGCTTAAAAGATAATTTATATCGCCAGTGCGATAATGTTATTCATGGCAGTTTAATGGACATTCATATTTCTGGTCACGGTACTAAAGATGATATTGCTAATATGCTAAAACTTATTAGACCAGATTATTATATTCCGGTTTATGCTAATCATTATATGCTTAAAGAAGCCCAAAAATTAGCCGTCAGTATTGGCTTTAATCCGAAAAGAGTTTTTGTGCCTGATAATGGTTCAGTCATAGAATTTACCAAGCAAGGCGCTCACTTAAGTAAAGAAAAAGTGCCGGCTAATTATGTCTTTGTTGATGGGATGGGCGTGACTGATTCCAATAATAATGTGGTATTACGCGATCGTAAAATGATGTCAGAAGAAGGTATGGTAGTTATCATTGCAACAATTGACTCTAAAACCGGTGATTTAATTGGTAGCCCAGATATAATTTCGCGCGGTTTTATTTACATGAAAGAAAATCAAGATCTTATTCAAAAACTACGCCAAAAAATAAAATTAATTATTAAAAGTCGACCAATGCCACAACCTGGTATGACTGAAGATGATTATCTTAAAAATAAATTCAGAACTGAACTAAGTAAATTTTTATTTCAACAAACTAAGCGTCGCCCCTTATTTTTACCGGTGATTATTAGAGTTTAAAAAAATCCTCCGATCAAAAGATCGGAGGATTTTAATTTAAACTCTACAAAATCTTCCCAAACACTCTTTCTAATTTACTTTCCGGGCCCTTACCAACGGTTAATTGATTAAATAATGATACCCAAGCCGTAGTTTGAATAACGGTTAAAAATGCCCCACCAATAACAATAATTGCCAAAGATAAAATAACACCTAAAATAATAATAGCAAAGAAAATCGGGAAAGAACCAACTAAAACACTAATCACATAAAGAATGGTTAATGGTATAGCTAGAACCAAAACAGCTAAAATCAAACCCAAACTAAAAACAATACTGATGGCAAATAAAATTAAAGTCATCTCTAAACTAACTAGCCAATTATCTTTAAATAATCTCCAAGCCGAAACAATTGACTGGCCAAAAGATTTATCTTTTAAAATTATATAAGTGATAGCATATTTAGTTATAAAAGCTAAAACTAAAGAAACTAATAATAATAAAATAAACACTATATAATAAGTAATAGCCATAGTTAGGTTTAACTTAGCTGATACAACAATCGGCGCGATCGTTATTAAAGCCAAGACGTAAACTATTACTCTAACTAAAATATTAAGCCAAAGTAAGGGCCAAAACTTTTTTTTGCCTTCACGAAAACCAACTGCCGTATCATGTTTTTTTTCTGCTTTAGTTAAACTCTTAGAACCCTCAGCTAAGGCACGAGAAACATTATTAACTAAACCACCTTGGGAAACAACCGATAACCATAATAAAGCTAAAAGCAAAGCCAATAAAACCAAAAATACTAACACTAAAGAAATAAACGACCAAGTATCTATTCTAATTAACTCAATAAAATTAGACCAGGCCTGGGGGCTAAAAATACCTGTCTCAGCCCAGGCCTTCCAATCATAAATTGTCGAGCTACCTTTATTAGTAAAATGGTTTATTAAGCCAACCTCAAAATTACTTACTAAAATTGAGGCAAATAAACCAAAAAACCAAAGATATTTATGTTTCCAGGCAACAATAAATGACTGCCTGACAATAGAGCGATATAAAGACATAGTAATTTAATTAAAATTAATTATCTTTATTATACCATAAAACCAATAGTCTTTAAATAAGGCAATAAAAAAGTAGAGCCCATAAAAGAGCCCTACTTAAATCTGCAAAAATTAATTATTATTTTCACTCACTAAATCATTAAATTCAACCTGTTCAATGGTTTCTTTCTCTAATAAAACCTTAGCAATTTTATCTAATATGGCTTTATGGTCTTTAATGATTTTAGTTGCTCGAACCCGACCTTCATTAATAAAATAGTTAATTTCCCTATCAATTTCTTCAGCTACTTTTTCACTATAATCTCTTTGCTCATGAATCTCACGACCCAAAAAAATCATTTCTTCTTTCTCACCAAAAGTACGCGGACCTAATTTATCTGACATACCAAAATCAGTGACTAAACGACGAGCTAAAGCTGTGGCTCGTCTTAAATCAGACGTCGCTCCGGTAGTCACTTCATTAAAAATAAATTGCTCAGTAATATAGCCGCTAAGCAAAACGGCAATTTCATCCAAAAAATATTCTTTAGTATGCATATGTCTATCTTCGATTGGGACTTTTAAAGTATAGCCGCCGGCTACGCCGCGAGAAATAATGGAAATTTTATGAACCGGGTCAGCGTTCGGGGAAAAATGCGCCACAATCGCATGACCAGCTTCATGATAGGCTGTCACTTCTTTTTCTTTAGGATTTAAAATTCGAGATTTTCTTTCTGGTCCAAGCATAACTTTTTCAATCGCTTCAAATAATTCCGCCATGGAAATAATTTTTTTATTATGACGTGCAGCTAAAATTGCGCCTTCATTTAAAACATTAGCTAAATCAGCGCCGGAAAAGCCGGGTGTACGTTCAGCAATTTTTCTTAAAGACACATCTTTAGTTAAGGGTTTTTTGCGCGCATGAATTTCTAAAATAGCTTCACGATCAGCAATGTCGGGTTCATCTAATACCACCTGACGATCAAATCGACCAGGTCTTAATAGAGCTGGATCTAAGACATCAGGTCGATTAGTTGCGGCCATTACAATCACGCCATCATTAATTTCAAACCCATCCATTTCTACTAAAATCTGGTTTAAAGTTTGCTCACGTTCATCATGCGAACCACCAAGACCGGCACCACGTTTACGTCCGACAGCATCAATTTCATCAATAAAAATAATACAAGGCGCGCTCTTTTTTGCTTTCTTAAATAAATCGCGTACGCGAGAAGCACCTACGCCAACAAACATTTCTACAAATTCCGAACCGGAAATACTAAAGAAAGGTACATTAGCTTCGCCTGATACCGCACGGGCTAAAAGAGTTTTACCTGTGCCTGGACTACCAAGGAGAAGGACGCCGCGCGGAATACGAGCTCCTAGGGCAGTAAATTTTTGCGGTTCGCGTAAAAAATCAACCACTTCTTTTAATTCTTCTTTAGCTTCTTTAACACCCGCCACATCTTTAAAAGTAATTTTGGTCTTATTTTTATTGTCAGCTTCCCTTGCCTGTGATTGACCAAACATTAAAGCACGATTATTAGCCCCTTGCACCGAGCGCAACATAAAATAAATAAAAACCCCAATCAAAAGTAAGGGAATAATAAAAGGCAAAATAATTCCTAACCAAGAATTAAGGGCTGAATCAGTTTCTATTTTAATCGGTAACTGAGAAATTTTTTCAGTATCTACACCTAGGCCAGCCAAAAGTTCGGTCAAAGGCTGGCCTGCTTCTTTAGTGGCTAATTGTTCTTTACCGTCTTTAAGAAAAACCTTTAACTGATTTTCTTTAACATCAATTTTTTCTACCGTATCTTCTTTAATCTCACTAGCTAACTGATTTAAAGAAATTTGTTCAACTGAATTTTTATCACTTTGCCAAAGCGAAAGGAGCGCTCCTAAAAACAGGAACGCTACTAAAAGAATAAACAGATTCTTAACTAAGGGTTTCATAGTCAAAATAGTTTACAATGAAACCCCTGGCTAGTCAAGCATCTTCTTAATAACGTGAACTTTATAAGCCACGTAAAATAGACTGTAAGACACTAGTAAAATTACCAAACCAACAAACAGCCTTAAAACCACATCAGTCCAAACAATTAACACTGCCAAAACCAACATAGCTGAACCAATGACAATAAAGAAGCGCTGTATTTCAGAAATTTTACGACGTGTTATTTCTAATAAATTAGCCATATATTAATTAAATTAAAAATAAATTTATAAATCTATTATATCATTTTAACCTAAAACGCTCAAACAATTAGCCCTGCACCGTACGGTGCAGGGCTAATTTTATTTATTAAGCTTCTTCTTTTGAAGACACAGAATCTTCCTCGGGCCTTAGTTCAGCTTCTTTACTTTCTTCTTTTTTCTTATCATTTTTTTTAACTTTATTTTTACCTGGAATAGCTAAACCTAAACGATGCTCCACTGCATCTAAAGAAATAATAGTAAAATCCATTTCTTGATCAACTTTAAAAATATCATCGATTTTTTCACCAGCTCCTAAGCCCAATTGACTAATATGAGCTAGCCCATGGATATCTTTATCTAATTCAACAAACAAACCAAAGGGATTAACTTTAAGAATTATGCCTTTAACTACTTGATTAACCGCATATTTTTTTTCTACACCAGCCCAAGGATCGTCCATTAATTTCTTAGCTGATAAGAAAATTTTAGCACCCTCAATAGAAATAATTTCGGCCTTAATCATATCGCCCACCTTATAAACCTCAGAGGGATCTTCAATGCGTTGCCAGGCTAATTCACTAATATGAATCAAACCTTCAAGGTTACCACCAAAATTAACAAAAATACCAAAACCAGTTACGGCAATAATTCTTCCCTCAATAGTATCACCAACTTTAAACTGAGAAATAACATCTTTTTGTTTTTCCTGCCAAGCATCTTTCTCACTCACAACCAACTTACCATCTTTTTTATCAAAAGTAATTATTTTAACTTCGCAATCAGTCCCCACTAAAGATTTTAATTTTTCTAAAATTTTAGCTTTATCACCCCCGGAAACGCGAGGATAATTTTCTGGTGATAACTGTGAAACCGGCAAGAAGGCTGGAATTTGAGCATAGCTGACTAATAAACCTCCACGATTAGCTGCGTTAATGCGTACTGTAATTGGAGTCTTTTTAGCAAAGGCTTCTTCTAATATTTGCCAAGTTTTTTCTTCACCAGCATGCCTAAAAGATAATTCTAATTCCCCATTTTCATTTTCGACATCAATAATTGTAGCTTCAATAACATCGCCAGGTTTTAATTTAGAATATTCACCAGCTTCTAAATAAAGCTCACGACCCCTAACTACACCAATTAAACGTCCGCCAATGTCAAGGCGAACTTCAGCTTTAGAAGCGCTTAAAACATTCCCAGTCACAGTATCGCCTACTTGGGGAATTTTAAAAACATCTTCTTTAATTAAATTAGCAAATTCGCTAATTTGTTGAGTAGCATTAGTATCTGACATATAAAAAAAGACTGACTTAACCCATACTTTATAAAAACCTCTAATAATAGCTTTAAAAGTTGAGTCTCTTAGCCGCTTACTAAGAGTTTAATAAAAAGCGGTATTCAGTTATTTTTTCAATACACTATTTATATCATAAGAGCTTAAAAAAATCAAGGGTAAAAAAGCCCCTAAACCACATAGGATTCAGGGGCCTAAAAATTTAAACCTTAATTACAGCTCGCATCAGTTGAGTCAGAGGTTGTTCCTGAACCAAAGCCTGGTGCTGGACTAGCACTAGCTAGAGTAGTACTACATTCAGCTGGCGCTTCATTAAAGCCAGCGCAAATAGCCGCTAACAAACTAGCACTATCGCGACCTGATTCAATCTGAGAACCATTAATCACTAAAGTTGGCGAACCCTGGATATCATATTGTTCATTCTCGGCTTGATGAATTGAAAAAGGCGGAAAACTACCATTCCAAGTATTTTTATCATTAAAATCTTTCATTAAACTAAATTTTTTATCAGTCGCATTATAGCAACTATCTAATTTTGCCTGATTAACTCCGCTAGAAGTTACACAACTTTTAGAATCACCAGAATTAAGAAAACATTTCAAGAAACCAACATATTTATCTCCCTGTTCTTTGCCAATACAATATTGTTTAATATTATCTTCAATTTCAATTTGATCATGCATGGCGTAATTAACAAACTTAATCTCAATCTCAGCTTTATTACCTAAGGTTTCCATAACTGGCACCAAACCTTTTTCAATCTGCGTGCCATAAGGACAGTGACTCATTACAAAAACCTCAACTTTTGGTTTATCAGCTTTAGGTACATTTTCTGGCGTGACCGTTGGCGCAGAGTCGGATTCTTCGTCTGACACTTCATTATTAATCTGATCAATGTCATAGGCATTAGTAAAAAACTGTTTACCATCTTTAGTAATATAAGATTCTATATCATTTTCATTATATTTAACCTTTAATTTATAAAGTCCCTTATTATATTCGCTAATTTCAATAATACTAGCAGACGTTCCTTCAGCCACTAAATTTTTATTAATAAATTCTTCAGCTTTAGTCTTGGCTTCGTCTGGCGTTAAATTTTTACTAAAGTTAAATTTATCACCACCAAAACTAACAATCGCTACTACGATTAAAATAATTATAACCGCACCAAGAGCAATCATTAAGTTTGATTTATGATCAAGTTTTTTCTTTAACTTGGTAGCTAAATGATGATTTGATGTTTCATGTTCCATAAATAAAAATTAATAATAAATATTTTTCTAATTATACTTTATTACTTAATCAGGGTCAACTTTAACTCCAGGTCACACAAGCCACACTATCGCCCTCTTCTTTAAAGCGCATTAAACGAACGCCCTGAGTATCGCGCCCTAATTGATTAACTGATTTAAAAGGTAATCTAATTACCTGGCCCTGAGCAGAAATAATAATTAAATCTTTATTAACCATGGCTTCAGTATTAATAACAAAAGCGTTAGTTAGCTGACCAGTTTTATCTGTCACCTTAGCAGTCTTAATGCCACTGCCACCTCGAGCCTGAACTTTATAAAAACCCAAAGGAGTCCTTTTACCAAAACCATTAGCCATGACTGATAAAATTTGTGTCTTTTTTAATTTATCTTTGTCATTAATAATAACGCCCATACCAACCACATTATCGCCCTTTTTTAAACGAATACCAAGCACACCAGAGGCATTTCTGCCCATTGGTCTAACATTACTTTCTTTAAAACGGATGGCTTGACCACGTGCGGTAATTAATTGAATTTCATCTTTGCCAGAAGTAGGCTTAGCCCAAATTAACTTATCTTCAGGCTTAATTTTAATAGCAATCAAACCACTGCGCCTAACTTTAGAAAATTCTTCTAAGGGAACTTTTTTAACCAAACCTCTTTCAGTCACAAAAAATAAATAGGCGCTCTTAGTAAGTTTATCTAGAGGTAAAACTGAAGTCACTTTTTCATCAGCTGGCAATTGTAGAAAATTCACAATTGCTTGACCCTTACCTGTGCGAGCCGCTGTGGGAATCTCATACGCCTTAAGCTGAAACACCCGGCCACGCGTAGTAAAGAATAAAATATCATTATGGGTCATGGTGGTTAAAAGAAATTCCACCATGTCTTCTTCTTTGGTGGTTAGACCAATTACACCCTTACCACCTCGAGCCTGAACTTTAAACGTATCTAAAGGTAAACGCTTAATATACCCATCACGCGTCATTAAAACCATAACCTCTTCGTTAGGCACTAAATCTTCAGTACTAAATTCTTTAACACCATGATCAACAATTGCTGTTTTACGCTCATCTCCAAATTTATTAGTTAATTCACTAACTTCCTTTTTAATAATAGATAAAATTTTAGAGCGTGACTTAAGTATACTTTCTAAATCTTTAATTAAGGCTTGCTTGTCTTTTAATTCTTTTTCAATATTTAATCTTTCTAAATTAGCGAGGGAGCCAAGCTTCATTTCCACAATGGCTAGGGCTTGACGATCAGATAATTTGAATTTTTTTATTAAATTAATTTTAGCCTCCTCGCGATCGCGAGAAGCCTTAATAGTTTTAATGACGGCATCAATATTTTTTAAAGCAATCATCAAGCCTTCTAAAATATGAGCTCGCTCACGAGCTTTGTCTAAATCAAATTCAGTGCGGCGTCGGACAACTTCAATACGATGCTTAATATATTCCTCTAACACCGATTTCAAATTAAGCACCTTAGGTTGAATACCATCAACCAAAGCTAATAAATTAAGATGAAAAGTTTCTTGTAGTTGAGTTTGTTTATATAAACTATTTAAAACTTTTTTAGGAAAAGCATCTTTTTTCAATTCTACTACTACTCTGACGCCGTCCTTATCTGATTCGTCACGTAAGTCTTTAATACCATCTAGTTTTTTATCTTTAACTAGTTCGGCAATTTTTTCTACTAAGACAGCTTTATTAACCTGATAAGGTACTTCAGAGATAATAATAGCAAAACCGCCTTGCTTAGTTTCTACTACTTCAGCGCGACCACGCATCACAATACCGCCCTTACCAGTGGTATAGGCCCGAATAATTTCTGCTCGATCATAAATTATACCACCAGTGGGAAAATCAGGTCCCTTAACAAACATCATTAAATCTTCAACCGTAGCCTCGGGTTTATCAATTAAATAGTTAATAGCGTCAGCCACTTCTTTTAAATTATGTGGCGGAATATTAGTTGCCATACCAACGGCAATGCCCATACTACCGTTTAATAGCAAATTAGGTAAGCGAGCTGGTAAGACCCTTGGCTCTTGCTGTGAGCCATCAAAATTAGGTAAAAAATCAACGGTTTTTTTATCAATATCAAAGAGTAATTCTTCTGAAATGGACGCTAGTTTGGCCTCCGTATAACGCATGGCGGCCGCATTATCTCCATCCATGGAACCAAAATTACCTTGACCTCTAACTAGAGGGTAACGCATTGCAAAATCTTGTGCCATTCTCACCATAGAATCATACACTGCACTATCGCCATGAGGATGATATTTACCTAAAACTTCACCAACCACGGTGGCTGATTTTCTAAACTTAGCACTGGGCTTTAAACCTAAATTCCACATCGCATACAAAATACGACGATGCACTGGCTTTAAACCATCTCTTACGTCAGGCAAAGCCCGCGCCACAATCACGCTCATAGCATAATCAAGATAAGAGCGACGCATTTCTTCAACAATTGGCTGGGCCTCAATAGCACCAATTGGATTAAGTTTTGTATCCTTAGTATCTTCTGATTTAAATTTTTTCTCCTGAGGAGCTGCTTTTTTTCCTTTAGGCATAAAAATAAAAATTAATTCGGCAAAGTATTAGGCGACTGCGAATTACTAATTGTAGTAGTTGGTTTAAAATCTTCAGCTTCTGGTTTTATGGTTTCAGAAATCACCGCCGTAGATGTAATCTGCTCTTTAGACAAACTTTCTAAATCACTTATATCCGTCTTAACTTCAGAAATAGTCTTTTTTAAATCAGATTTTAATTGCTCAAAATTAACACTAGTTTGAGGCTCATCTGCTGCCACAGAAAAAGCCTCTTGATCTATGGTGTTTTTTAAATTCCAAGCCCAAGCAACAATAATTATTACCATAATCAAACTAACGCCAGTCATTATGATTAGTTTTTGCGTTTGATCTTTGTGCTTATTAATCGTTTTATTAGCCAAAGAAGTTTTATAAGGTAGGTGACCATGGGTTATAGACGTACCTGACAAATCAGTGGACAATAAAATCTCATCTGACCTAGAAGTCAAACGCGAAAATTTTTTAGACTGCTTAGTACGCGAAACTTTTTTCTTTTTAGCTGGTAGCTTACTAGCCACTTCGCTAACTTTACGACGTGGCATATTTTAAAAACTAAGTACGATTACCTCCATATCTTCTTGGGGCAAATCTTTTTTAGTAATTTTTAACTTTTCTTCTTGGCGCGGCTTAATTGCAATCGCCTTTAAAAAATTATCAACTGGGTCTAGAGCAAATTTTAAACCAGGTAATTTATAGTGCATAGGGATAACTAAGCGAGGCTCAACTTGGTTAATAACCGAAATAGCTTTTTGAGCATCCAAGGTATAAACACCGCCGACTGGTACTAATAAAATATCTGTTCCCTCTAGTCTCTCTAATTGTTTATCATCTAATTCAGCTCCCAAATCACCCAAATGAGCAATGGAGATATCCTCAATTTCAAAACGATAAATAATATTTTCACCTCGCTTGGCTCCCTGCTCAGCATCATGATAGGCACTAATCCCATCAATATAAATACCTTTAACTTCATATTCACCAGGACCACGAACAACAAAAGGCTCACCTTTAATAGCCTCTAAATTATTATGATCTTCATGATTATGACTAATCGTTACAATATCAGCTTCTAGGCGCGGCATTTTTAAACCAGTAAATTCGCTTCTATAAGGATCAGTGACAACCGAAACAACATCAGTCGCGGCCCTACCTTGCAAGCGAAAAGCTGACTGGCCATACCAAGAAATTTGCATTTAATTATATCTAAAAGTTAATAACTTTACCTTTTAAATATACGCTAAAATTACCTGATTGTCAATTAAAAAAACTTGATTTTTTCTCTATTTTCTGATTTATTTATAAAGTCAATTTAATAAGGTATAATAAAAGAATAGCTAAGCAACAACCAAACACAAAACTATGTACGATAATGATAGAATGCTTCATGATTTAGAAGCTCTACAAACTAATTCTATAAAACCGGCGCCACGTCGTCGGCGTTTTGTTAAATTTTTATTTTGGTTAATCGTTATTTTGAGTTTAATGTACGCTTTCTTTTATGTTAAAAATTACTTTTTCCCCACTCATACAGAAACCTGGGTAGATAAAATCCCTTTAATTAGTCAAGTTAAACATTTAGCCGAGAGCGCTGATCGAGAGTTAAAAGGTGAAGATAAAGATAGAATTAATCTTTTACTTTTAGGGATTGGTGGCAAGGGCCATGATGGCGCTCAATTAACCGATACTATTATTGTTGCCAGTCTTAAGCCTTCAACTAATCAAGTAGCCATGCTATCAATCCCCCGTGATTTATCAGTTCCAATTGAGGGTTCGGGTTGGAGAAAAATTAATAACATCAATGCCTTTGCGGAAAGCAATGAACCAGGTAGCGGCGGTTTTGCTACTAGCCAAGCAATCGGTGACTTACTAGAAGCTCCTATTGATTATTATGTCCGAGTTGATTTTGCTGGCTTTGAAAAAATAATTGATCAAATTGGTGGAGTTGATGTTTATGTAGAAAACACTTTAGATGATTACAGCTACCCCATTTTAGGCCAAGAAGATAATCCTGATTATTACAGTCGCTTTGAGCACCTGCACGTTGATCAAGGTTGGCAACACATGGATGGCTCCTTAGCCTTAAAATTTGTTCGTTCTCGCCACGGTGTCAATGGTGAAGGCTCTGATTTTGCTCGCGCCCGCCGACAACAAAAAGTCTTGGAAGCTGTAAAAAACAAAGTTCTCACCGCTAACTTTCTACTTAACCCCAAAAATATTTCGGAAATAATTAGCACCCTAGAAGATAATATAATAACCAATTTAAAGGTTTGGGAAATTATAAAACTTTGGAGCTTAGTTAAAAATATAGATTCAGACAACATTATCAATAAAGTTTTAGATAATAGCCCGAGCGGCTTATTGGTTGACGGACGAGGTGATAATGGAGCTTATATTCTAAGTCCACGTAGTGGTGATTTTTCAGAAATTCAATATTTATTTCGTAGTTTATTTGAAGAACCAACTAATCTTAAAAACTCAAACAATGTAAATAACAAAAAAATTAGCTCCAAGCCAAAAATAGAAATTCTAAACGGCACCTGGGTTAATGGCCTAGGTAGTCGTAAAGCCCTAGAACTAGAAAGACTAGGCATTAATGTAATTGAGATTGGTAATTCTAGTCGCCATAATTTTGAACGCTCAGTTATTTATGATTTAACTTTTGGTGCTAAACGCGAAGACCTAGAGTTTCTTAAAGAAGCTACTCAGGCTAACATTGCTCCTACAATACCTGATTGGTTAAAAGCGGATTTAATGAATAAAAATGCTTCAGCGCAACATGAACAGCCAGATTTTATTTTGGTTTTAGGCACTGACGCTGATATTAATTCATCAGGCACGGAAAACACTAACTAGTTCGACAATTTAAAATTTATGACCCTCAGTAAACCTCTAGTCGTAATCTTCGGTCGTACCAATGTTGGTAAGTCCACGCTTTTTAATTGCTTAACTGAAAAGCATCAAGCCTTAGTTTCAAATTTTCCTGGTACCACGCGCGATTCAAACCTAGCTAGCGTTAAATGGCAAGGTAGAATTTTTGATTTAGTTGATACTGGAGGTTTTATGAATCTTGATTTTTTAAGATTAAAAAAAATTAAAGCGGAAACCATTGATGAGCTTGTGCAAAAACAAGCGCGTGATTATTTAAAAAAGGCTGATTTAATTTTATTTTTAGTTGATGCGCGCGATGGACTTTTGCCACAGGATATAACCATGGCCTTAATTCTTAAAAGAATAATCGCCGATAAGAAAAAAGTAATTTTGGTCGCCAATAAAGTAGAAAAGCTTAATCTAACTCCAGCGGCCGGAGAATTTCATCGCTTAGGCTGGGGTGAAGTTATATCAATTTCTGCTTTAACTGGCGCTGGTACAGGTGATTTATTAGAAATAGTTTTAAAAAAAATTCCCGCCTACGCTGAAGCTACGGCGGATAAAAAAGCTAAGAGTGATCAACAAATTATAAAAGTGGCAATTATTGGTAAACCAAATGTTGGTAAATCAAGTTTAATCAACGCTATTTTAGGCTATCCTCGCGTCATAGTTAGTCCGGTGCCGCATACTACTAGAGAACCACAGGCCGCATTCTTTAATTATAAAAATCATGATTTAGAATTTGTTGATACCGCTGGTATTACTAAGCATGGCCATAAGGTAGATAATTTAGAAAAATTTAGCATGGACAAAAGTTTGGCGTCAGTACACAAATCACATCTTACTATTTTAGTTATGGATATTGCTGAACCCTTAACTAAACAAGATGCTAGATTAGTTGAAGAAATCTTTGACCGCCATAAAAGTCTAATTTTAGTCGCCAACAAATGGGACCTAGCTCTTGAGCGTGATCCCAAAAAATATACTAATTATATTCAAGGCAGATTACCCTTTGCTACTCATGCACCAATTCAATTTTTATCAGCTAAAAATCGAGTGCGCATTAATCAATTACTAGATCTAATTATTGAAGTTAATAGGCAAAGATATTTGGAAATCCCTGACGCTAGTTTAAACCGTTTATTAAAAACTGCTATTTTAAAACATCGCCCCACTAAAGGTAAGGGCACAAAATACCCTAGAATTTATGAATTTAAACAAACCGGTGTAAACCCACCGCAATTTATGGTACAGATCGGACCGCGCGAAAGCTTAGCTGAGACTTATCTAAGATTTTTAGAAAATCAATTAAGGGCTAAATATGGCTTTTTGGGAACGCCGATTTCCATGTGGGTAAAAAAGGGACGAGACGTGCATGGGCTACATAACTCATAATTATTGTTTTAAACACAGTCATATGAGAGAATTTAATAATTTTGAAAAAATTTCAGAAAAAACAACAGGCGACACAGAAAAAGAAACCCCTAGAGAAAATGAGGAAATTTATCCTAATTTAGATTTTAATAAATTAGAAAAAATAAAAAATTCACCTCTAGAATTAAGAGTCAAAGAAACAGTAGAAAATTTTTTTGAAGATAAAATGCCCCTTTTACCAAATGTTGACTTTGAAATAGGTAATGAATTAAAAATTAACAGCTTAAAAAACAAAGGTCATCGCAATGCTCTTAATGCTTATCTAAATATTTCAACTATTGCTAAAAATAACCCATACCTAAAAAAAGATTTTGATAAAAAAAGAGAGTTCTTTTTTAGACACTTTTTAATGACTGATATTATTTTTAAAGATAAAAAAATAATAAACGGCAACACTACAGTAAACAACCAAAATGAGGAGGGAAAAAATTTTTTTGATTTTTATGGAAAAGAAATTGTTTTACAAGATGATAACTATAATAATTGTATTGCAAAAAAAATTAACAATGACGGCTCTATCGGCATATTTACCAATGACAATAAGCTTACAAAAATAATTGAAATTGATTATGATCAAGATATTTTAAAAACAAACCATATAATTAACAAACAACCAATAAAAATTGAAGATTATTTTAAAAAACAGACTATTTTAGAAGAAAATTCAGTAACAAATTTCTCAGAAAAATATAATGAATACTATCAAAATTTTAAAAACCTATCTATTAGATTTGATTCTTTAAAAACACTAGAACAAACTAGAATTATAGAATATGGCGAAAAGTCAAGCGACAACAAGAAAAAACTCACAACTTTTTCTGAAAAATATGGTGCACAGGGTTTAAAAACATTTGCTGCCTGTCAAAAAAAAGAAACAACAGCAAATTCAATTATTGAATTGAGTCAAAAATTATCACCTAATCAAGCTTTAGATATTTTTTCCAAAATAAACTCAGTCTATGATTTAGCTGATCAATACAATTTTTCTTTTTTAAAAAATGATATTTTTAATGATGATGACCAAATTAATTTTCAGCTAATAAAAAGCCAGTTTTTAGAAAGAATTGAAAAATTAATTCATAAAATTATTTTAAAAATAAATAACCCAGAAAAAAATGAAGATGATGTAGATTTTTTAATAGATTATTTAAAAAATATTTCTAATGAAGAAGAAATTTTATTAGCAACACTAAGAGCGGCCAAGCTAGAAGGTTTTGACCTTAATCTTGAAGATATTAAAAAGCTAAATCTCTCAATTAAACAACCGCATTATAATGATTTAACAGATAATAAAAAACAAGAAATAATTGACATAGCCAGAGCAAATTGGGAATCTTTCGGTAACTCTAAAATGGCAAAAGTAGTAATAGATGATCTGAAAAAATCACTAGAAAACATGGATGGACAAAAGTGGTATCTATTAAAATACAATCATAAAATAATTGGGTTTGTTAGATTTGAACCGACTAATCATGATACCACTTATGCTGGTTCATTTAATGTTAGTCAAGATTTAAGGGGCTTAAATATTGGTAACCGCATGATGGAAAAAGCCTTAATTAAAGAAGGCGAGAATAGTGTTTTAGAAGCCTCAGCTTCAGTTAAAATACCGGCCGGTTGCGCTTATGTGGAAAAAGTCGGCTTTGTGGCTGATGGACTGATTGAAGATTATCATAATACCGGAGAAACGCTATTTTCTATTAAACTAGACAATGAAAAAAATAAAACTTACCATTACCGCCCGGAAGAAAAAACTAATCAAGCTGAGCTGGAACCAAATTCTTTAATCGGAATTGCAATTGAGCCAAATAAAATAACAACAGCCCTAAATCGTCCTGTTATTGTTGTAAAATGTAACCTAACCAAAGACTTTTCTAGTTACCAAAAAGTTTTAACTACCCTATTACCTAAATGCGACGATAATCTTAATCAACTGGAAAAAACTGAGACTAAATATACTATGACCCGCTACTGGCAAGATAAATCAAGCGCCGATGATATACGCTATTTGGTATTTGAAAAAAATCAAGCACAAAATTAAAACTACCAGCAATAAACTGACGGTTTCTTTTTTGCCCATTACATGGTTTGGGATTTAAATTAAATTTCTTTATGGCGAGCCTTAAAAAATTTAATTAAAATTTGAGCAAGTGAAAGGCATAAGCCGAGCCCTTGTCTGACGAGTCCGAGCGTAAGCGAGGAGGAGGAGTTGGGCGAGGCGCCTTGAACGAGCGATAAATTTATTAAATTTTTTACGAGCTCGCGCTTTTGGCTCCACCTTTTCTAAAAAGGTGGAATAAATAATTAGTATTAAGCGTATTACTACGCTAAATATTATTTAGTTTAGAATTACTTGGGAACAACGCTTCACGGACTACGTCATTAAACAAAACCACTCGCTTTAGCGGGTGGTTTTTTAATAAGCTATTCTAATTTTTTCCAAATAAATTCAAATAACAACTTATGCATTTCGTAAATATGCTGATCATGAATAATAATGCCTAACTTGTTATTGCCGTCCATAACCTGGTAAGAAATTTTTCCATCATAAATTTGCATACCGGTTTTAAACTGATAAAATTCTTTTTTTAAATATCTTATTTCCGTAATGGTTTTATCATAATCCATAAAAAAATTATGATTAAACTCAGTGTCAGCCACAATAATTTTCTTTTTTATGCCCCGTTTATCCCGCTCTTTGGCATAGCGCGCATTAATCTCTTTTAATTCAGCTGTCACGGCCTCAAGATCAGCATAAGTATAAATCTCGGTTTTGCTTTCTAAACTATCATTTAAAACCTGCTCAATCCCCTCATTACCTTCATAAAAATAAACGCCTGGGCGATGATTGGCTAAGTTATACATAGAAACCAATTCCGGCAATAAACCAGTCAGTCTTTGCCTAGCTTGATTAGCTTCTTTTTCCTTATTTTCAATGATTTTCTCTAACTTAATAGGGTGCTCGGCCTGAAAAACCGTAATTTTACCGGCTTGTTTTTTCTCAACCAGGCCTAAATTAACCAATTCATCAAGACCTTTATAAGCCACACCTCTGGGAACAGTGGTTTTTTGGGCTATAAAACTAGCCTTAGCCGATCCGTTTTCCAATAAAAAGGCCATTATTTCAGCTTGGGTTTTAGTTAAACCAAGCTCATTTAGAATATCTTTATACATATTTATCAATTGTCATCCTAGCGAAAGCTAGGATCCACTGCTTTAATTATAGCATAGCTATACAATTTGTCAACCTAAATAATGACAAAATTAATCAATAATTATCAGCGTATTAATCAATACTGTCAATGTCATTGTTAATCAGTGGTCAATTTTGTTAGCATTATTATTGACACTTTTATAATATTCTGTTATAATGCCAGTGTAATAAAATAGTTCTTTAAATTTGTCAAATCGTCGCGCAGGATTTGAGTCTGATAAATCTCGAGGAGAGAGTTACTAGACAAGCCTGTAATAAGGATCGGAAAAGACGACCGGTCAATATTACGGACGATGTACCAGTAGGGCGTAGTGAATTGTCCAAAAAGGACGAGTAAACTCCCCCAACGACATTCCTGCCAACCGTTCTTAGTAAAGAGATCGGTTGAAGACAAGATTTAACCCGTCTTGCCTTCATAAACCTCTTTATTAAAACTCTACAGAAGACCATTGAGGTTTTCATAATAGAGGAGAGAGCCATCCTACGCCACGTTCTACGTGGCTACGGAATGGTAAAACCCACCTACGCCACGTTCTACGTGGCTACGGCCTGCCTGACGTAAGTCAGGAATGGTAAATAAAAGAGGAGAGAGCTGTCCTGCGTTCGCCTTCGGCGAACTACGGAACAGTAAAACTGAACATTTACAATAGAATAAACTTAATAAATTAGACGGTGATTTTACGTTGGTGCCAAAACAGCAACGTCAGCAACCGCTGGTTTGTTAATGATAAAAAAATAATTATAAAAATATGTAAAGTAAAATACATAATATAATATTCTCCTGTTATAAAGTTTAAAATAATGCGAACGGAAGTTTATCAGCCCCATGCTTATAAACTTTCGGGGCATTATTTTAAAAACTAAAAAAAATTCTTGCCACAGGAGGGGCAAGAAAAATGAATTATAAAATAAAAAGTGGAGAGGCTGTTGTAGATCGCTACAACAGCCATCTTCATTCTAGTGTCCTCGACATTCTCCCCGAGGCATTAGGAAAAATTGAAAGCAAGGGGAGAAAGTTCCTCGTTGAGGAGGTCGATCTTGACCGAATCATCGGGGAAACAATCTGCGTCGCCACAGGGCTAGGCGATCAAATTGTTTTTGCTCAAAGGCCCAAAAGGTTCGGGCTGAGCCGGTTTGTAAAGAACCGTCAAGCCGAACCTTGTTCAACCGTTGTCGTTATTCTAAAGACGGCGGACGAACAACCCGGGACATATGTTCTGGTTACCGCTTTTATCGGCGGTAAACCAGAGCCAGAGCTCTGGGATAAAAACGCGACGCCGAAGAGTCGCAAGTTCTGGACCTCACATGCTTTAGTGTGGGGAAAGGAAGAAATAATTCCAGGGACTGAAACTTCGGTATGTCCCTGGTAAAATAAGTCGCCTATCCGACTTCTGAAAATTTTTTCAGGACAGTCGTTGATAGGAACGACTGAATCCTGGGTTATTCGCCACCAATAAGACGGCGAGGAGTGCTAGGTTCATCTATTCCCTTAATGAAGAATGGGTGAAGCGCTCAAACTCAAAAGCCCGGCACCGTGGCGTTATACGGGCAAAAAAATTGAATAAAAATATAAAAAAGATTCTCGAAGACAAATTTATTTTTGTTGACGAGGTTTCTCGGTTGTTGGAGTTAGGCTTCAACGCCGGGAAAAATATAATCATTTTCGGACCTGGCGGCCATGCCAAGTCTGAAATGATTCAGACCACCATCCAGGGCCTCGGCTTAGAAGCCGAAACCTTCTGCCAATTTTTTGGCGAGGGTATGGATGAGTCCAGGCTTTTCGGGGGCCTGAACTTTAAAAAACTCGAGGATCAAAAAATCCTTGAGTACTACCCCGAAAAAAGTTTCCTCAATTCACGGGTAGCAGTGTTTGAGGAACTTTTTGACGCTCCTGCGAGCGTCTTGTTGGCACTGAAAGATGTGCTAACATCGCGGGAATTGCGAAACGGCGCTCAGCGTTTCGCAATGAGGACGGAGATAATCATCTGCTTGACTAACAAGCAGCCGTCCGAAATTTCAGAGCTCGGGCCTGCCGCCCATGCTTTGATTGAGCGGTTTCCACTGCAGTTAAACCTGCAGTGGAAAGACTACTCTTCAAAAAGTTATCTACAACTTTTTGAAAAAGTCGCCCCTCGCCTTTGGGGTCCGATTCTTAACGGATTCAAGGCAGTTTTGGCCGAAGTCTTGGCCAAAGCTACAGCGGAAGGCAACTTCGTGTCGCCGAGAACAGCAGTCCACGCATACCAGGTGTGCCAGTCTTCAGCGGCGCTCCGCGGCTCTGATCATGTTGATCAGGGCGACCTGGTAGATCTAAAGTTCTTACCAGGTTTGGAAGGTCTTGCAGAAACAATTGAAAAGGACCTTCAAGCAGCCATGGAAAGAGCTGCGGCGGAGAATAATCTTTCCATCGTTGAGAATAAGTTTCAGAATATTCTCAATGAGTTGGAGAGTGCCACTTCTCCAATTAAGGCAATGCAAGTGGCAAAAAAATTAGTGGCGTTAAGTGATGAAGCTTCATCGCTAAAGGCTACCGACGCTCTCTCTGAGCGTCGTAAAAAAATCCGAGACACAATTAGTCAAAAAAGTTCCGAAGCCCAGGCCAAGGCTTTAGAATTAATTAAAATATAATTCCCGCATTGGCCGCGGGAGAGAAAGGAGGAAAGTATGTATACTTTCCGTACCAAAGCTCCCGCAATTTATATTCCTCCTAACCAGGAGGAAATGCGAGAGGCTGCCAATAAAGTTGGCCTCAAGTCCTTTAGTCGGGATTTGGTGGCCGACTTGTGTAACCTCGCGGCTGGAGGAGATATCGCTCCCCCGTCCAGCTATCGCGGGGTGATTCAAGAAAAAATCGAGGCCCAGCTTCCAGCCTCGGATTCAGACGGAGAATGGAAGCTAAAAAGACTCCGGGACAATGGTCGCGAGTACACCAAGTCTCGGAGCACCGCCGTAGCAGACGGCGTGGAGGTAGCGATGAACTATCACCAAAACGTCTGCGATTTTCTCCAGACGATTGAACTGGATAAATTTCCAGGACAATCGCCGCTTGAGCAAGCTATGAACTTGCTTAAGCTACTCTCAAAAAAGAGCGGAGGAAGCGGCGGAGGAGAGGGCAAGGAACCTCTCCCGATTTTTACCGAGAATGACAACTCGGAAAAAATTGGAGAGGATCTAAATCATCTAATGGATGAGGTTGACTCCTTATCCCAGGATGAAAAAGATCTCCTGGACCCGAAAAATCCTGACCAGGACGCTGGTTCAGGAGAATCAGATGCAGACGACGGTCTGCAAAAAATGTCCCTAGCCGAGGATATGTTAGGCGGGAAGGAAATTATGTTACAGATTTCCCGCAACCTTGACCAGCTTACGCGCATGCAAGTGCGCAAGAGCAAAAAGCAGGAAGCGGATCCTGCTGGGGACGAAATCCGCAAACGCCCAATCCGTCACTTGGGTGAACTCAATAGGATTGAAAAATCTTATTGGGGTATACGCCAGCAGTCAAAGATTTATTTTGACTATCTGGCCGTTTCCGGAAAAATTCCGGTCCGGGAACGAGTGACAACCATCGAAAGGAAACAACTGCTGTATGTCATCATTGACTGCAGCGGCTCGATGGGGGAAGGGAAGAGGATCTTTAAAGCCGGCGGGATCCTCATGAACCGCTTAAAAGCGGTAATTGCTGGCGAGGCGGAATTGTATGTCCGCCTCTTCGATTCAAAGCTTAAGAAGGAGCATCACGCGTCCACTCCTTCTGAAGCCAAAGAGTTGATCCGTAATTTTACCGAGAAAAATTACTCGGGCGGATCAACAGATATTTCTGCGTGTGCTAGAGAAGCGCAGAAAAGAATCGAAGAAATAGTGTCAGCCGGGTCAACCTACCGCCCGGAACTCGTCGTTATAACTGACGGCGATGATACTATCAATTTAACCACCAAGGATTTTGCAGGTACTAAACTGCATGCCTTTGTAGTTGAGTGCTCTAACCATGCTTTAGCTGAGCTTGCTAAAGCCACTGGTGGGGTGGGTATTGAAAAGCTCTAATTTTATATGGTTTACCGGGCCAATAAAATTACAATTAAAAAAACTAAAGAAAGGAGAAACCGGTAAAACGATCAAGGCTTATCTTGTTATCTCCGCGGATAACAACTGTAAGCCAAAACAAAAACCATGAGCCATCCCCTATTACTACGCGGATTTAGTGATAAGGTAGGGGCGGTTTCTTTGGACCGAGTCCGAAGAGGGTTGCAACCTTATAGCTAGGCAGATTATTCGACCGGTTAGGATCTGCCAAAACAAAATCCAAATTTTTTATAAGGCAGCATGATTCTTATATAAAAATACCGGCAAAAATTCTTAGGCAGAGAATAAAAACACTGCCGCATGCAAAAACCAATTCATAGTCTGGATTGGTTGAGTAGGGTTATCGGAGAAAGAATTGGTTTTTCTTTCTCCTTCTGCTCTCTGGTTATGCAACCGGACTGATGAGTCCCGCCTCCGCCACGTTCTACGTGGCTTTAGCGAGGCATAGGACGAAAGCAGAAACTCCTATTTTGAAGTAATGCTAAAGAGATTATTAAGCTAGCAATAGTCTCGGAAAGCATTATTTCAAAATAAAAAATAAAACAGGCAAAGGAGGCCTGAAAAAAATGAAAATATTCACAATTGAAAACGGTACAGTTTCAGACGGCGCAAGCGTTGAAAAACTTTCTCTTAAAAATGCCGGCATTGAAATTCCGGCAATTATTATCGGGGAAGACGGTCGCGGCCGGCAACGCGGAGTACTACCTGTACAGCTGAGCAATGGTCAGTATAAAGAGTGGCAGGGAAAAGGCATAGTAAAAATTAATTTTGCCGATCTTACCACAACCAAAGCTGGCAAATCAAAACTAATTGCTAAAGAGACAACTGATGAAACTGAAAAAATTGTTGTTGTTTTTTTAACAAAAATTGGTTTCCGCGGCGGCAACTCTCATACCGGCGATCGCTCTGGAAAAAATGAAAATGGAGATATAATATTTTCAGATTTCCCCGGAGAAATTATTGCCTCCGGAACAATTGCCCAAGGCACGGCTGGAAGAATGGGTAGTGGCGACCAATTGGTTGCTATAATACCCAAAGACGTTATTTTTCGCACGTCTTATAGCGGCCGCCTCTATGGTTCGCCGTCATCCCATTATTATAAATGGGACGGCGAAAAAATCTTGGGTGGCTTTACCTGGGATGAGCGTTGCGTCAGTGAAATTTTCTAAAAGGTTTTCGGGAGGTTAACCTATTAAAAACCTCCCTATCTACTAAATTTACTTATCCTTAAATACCCGTTGACAAAATAATCGATCAGGCCAGAGAGCTTTATTCTAAGCTCCCTGACTTGTATACCAAGGAAAGGGAGCAAAATCTCTCTCCTCTAGAATATGAGTTCTTTGATCAGCTCGCTAAAATTTTGTCAACGGATATTTAAAGATAAATATGTTATAGTAATAATAGCTTAATAACTATTTTAGGCATGGACTACATGACTCTTAAAAACAAAAATCAAAACATTATCATTTTTGTGTCATTCCCTGCGTAGGCAGGGAATCCAGCCCGTGGTTAATGATTCATGGGCTGGATACCCCGAACAAGTCGGGGTATGACAATTAAATTTTGTTTTTGTTTTTTAATCTTTTTTCTCCTATACTTAACTTATGACCATAATCGTCGGCCTTGGTAACCCAGGCGAAAAATATAATAAAACTCGTCACAATATCGGCTTTGTAGTAGTTGATACTTTGGCTTTAAAAAATAATTTAACTTGGCAAGAAAGTAAAAAATTTAAAGCTCTTATGGCTGAAGGAGCTAATTTTATTTTAGTAAAACCGCAAACCTACATGAATAAATCAGGCGAAGCTGTGATGAAGATTTTAAACTATTACAAACTTTTACCGCGCACTATTTTTGGTCTTAAAAAAAATAGTGACTTAAGTGATAATTTAATTGTTATCCATGATGAATTAGATCTACCACTTGGCAAATATAAATTATCAGTTAACAGTTCTAGCGCCGGGCATAATGGCGTTCAATCAATTATTGATTATTTAAAAACGCAAAACTTTAAACGTTTACGCATTGGTATTAGCTCTCAACTAAGAAACAAAATTCCAGCCGAAAATTTTGTTTTACAAAAATTTTCTGATGAGGAAAAAAATTTATTTAAAAAAATATTACCTGATTTAATAAAAGGCTTAAATTAATTGTATGATGGAAAAAATAAATTTGCCGAATAATGAAACTAACCAAGAAACAATAAAACAGGCTCTTACTAAATCTATAGAAGAAAGAGAACAAATTACTATGCGTTGCTCAGAAATATCAAACCAGCTTGATAAAGACGACCTTACAGAAGTTAACAAAACAAAACTTATCAAAGAGCTACAAATTTTAATACAGAAAGAACATGAAAATTTTAAAACCATCAAACAATTACTAACTTTAATGGATATAGCAGAAAATTAATTACTACTTTACAATAAAGCCGTAAGTTTAGTTAAACTTACGGCTTTTAAAAACTACCAATATTTTTCATGACATTTAATGGTCACTGATAATAAATATTTATCAAAAAATGCTTGCTCATCGTTATTAAACACGGTGGTAATATCTTTTTTCACATAACTTACTTGTGGGTATAGTCTAGGACTTAAACAATCATTAGCTAAATCCTTAAAGGCTCTATCGGAAAAATTAAACTTAACTATTACTAAATCAGTATCACTGGGAACAAACTTAATTTTTGACACAGGGAAAGATAACTCAATAAATTCATTGGTCAAAGGATTTTGCCAAAAAAAATTTCTATTTTTGTCGGTTTTAGGCATTAACTTAACTTGAAAATCTTCTTTGAGAAAACCATAGGTTACCAAGGCTTTATTTTCTAATTCTTCTAATAATTTATTTTCCCTTTCAATATAGTCCCCGCAACCACTGATAACAAAGAGCCAGGCTAAAACAACATAAATTACTCGCTTTAACATTTTATAGATCCTCCTTAATATTAAATTTTATTAAAAATATTGTTAAATAACTATTTATTAAATTTATATTAAATTAACAGAAAAAATCATAAAATGTCAAGTAATTAAAAAATAGCGCCTTTATCAGGGCGCTATTTTAATATTTAAAAACCTTGCTAACTAGACCATCACTTTTTCTTTACTTCTTTTTTTATGAATTAAATCATCAAACACTACTAAAGCCGCGGTAGCAACAGGAATAGATAATAAAGCACCCATGACACCGGCTATACTAAAACCAGCGATTAAAACCGCAATACTAATTATTGGATTCATGCCTACGGCTTTTTCCATTATTTTAGGCACTAAAATATTATTTTCAATCTGTTGAATAACAATGTAAAGAATAATCACAAACAAAGCTAAGGCCGGCGACTGTGTAAAAGCAATAAACACAGCCGGCACAGCGCCTAACAAAGGACCTAAGTAAGGAATAAATTCGGTTAAACCAGCGATTAGAGCTAAAATTAAAGCATATTTAACCCCTAGCATTAATAAACCAACATAAGTTAAAGCAAAAATAGCTAAACATAAAATTAACTGACCTCTTAGCCATAAACCAATCTTAATCTGCATACGATTAAATAAATCCATGACGTAACTTTGTTTATTTTCTGGTGTTAAAGACCAAATCAACTTTTTAATTGCTCCCTGTTCCACTACCATATAAAAAGTAATCACTAAAATAATTACCAAAGAAAAAATACCACCAACAATATTATAAAGCGTAGAAAATAAACCACTCGTCGCATTTTGTAAACTACTAGTAGCCCCTGATAAAGAATTATTAACCTGATCTAACCAATTATTAGACGCGGCATAAGATTTTAAACCAGACAAAAATTCATTAAAACGACCGGTGTAGATTGGCAGATCAGCCATTAACTGATTAAATTGACCAATCATAGGCGGAATCATTAAATAAAAAGTTAAGGTGATGATTAATAGTAAGGCAATATAAATTAAGGAAATACCTAGGGCGCGCGGCAAACCCTTCTTTTGCATCCAATCTACCCAAGGATCAAACGCTGAGGATAAAATAACTGAAACAAATAAGATAGCTAAAATATCCCTAATTAAATAGGCAAAATAAAGGCAAAACAAAACGACAATTATTTTTACCAAAGTGGCAGTCGTTAGAGTAATGCGCATGGAACCTTGCTCTTGCGACATATATTTATTTTAGTTAAAAGTTGAAAGTAAAATTATTTTCACGATTTTACTATTTACTTTTAACTTTCTACTTATTATTTATCTTCTAAAATTTGATTTATTACCAAATGGTTTTCTTGGACCATTAAAATCTCGTCTTGGACCGCGGCTAAAACCACCATTAAAATCCCCTTCAGCCTGTTTACCCTTTTCATCTTTCCATAAAGATTCATTCTCAGCTAAGCCCCTCATGGTTAAATTAACGCGACCCTGCTCATCTATTTCTTTTATTTTAACATTAACTACGTCTCCAACGCTAATAAAGTCAGCTGGACGAGACACTCGATAAGGCGCCATTTCACTAACATGCACCATGCCATCTCGGCCCGCTACGAGTTCGACAAAAGCCCCAAAATCAAGTAAACGCACCACCTTACCAGTAAACATTTCACCCACTTCAAATTTTCTTACAATGTTATTAACCCATTCCACTGCCTTTTTAACACCTTCGGCTTCTGTGCCACACACCATAACTAAACCAGTATCATCAATATCAATTGACACACCACAAGCCTCAATAATTTCATTAATAACTTTTCCGCCGGTCCCAATGACTTCACCAATTTTTTCTGGATCAATCTGCAAACTAACAATACGTGGAGCATACTTGGATAATTCCTTACGAGGTTCAGCTAAAGCTTGATTCATAACTTCTAGAATTTTTAAGCGAGCAATTTTACCTTCAGTTAAAGTCTTTTCCATAATCGCTTTATCCAAACCAATAGTTTTGGTGTCTAATTGAATGGCCGTAATCCCATCTTTAGTACCAGTGATTTTAAAATCCATGCCGCCTTCACCGTCTTCTAAATCTTGTAAATCAGTTAAAACTTCCCAGCAACTCATATCAGGCACTGAGGCCAAGCCCATGGCAATTCCTGCTACGGCCTTTTTAATAGGTACGCCAGCATCAAATAAAGCCAAAGAAGCCGCACAAGTTGAAGCCATGGATGAAGAACCATTAGATGATAAAGTTTCGCTCACCACGCGAATGGTATAAGGGAAATCAGCTTTTTCTGGAATCATAGGCTCTAAACCTTTTTCAGCTAAAGCACCATGACCGATTTCCCGACGACCTGGGCCACGACTAGACTTAGCTTCACCCACTGAATAAGCCGGAAAATTATAATGATGCATAAAGCGCTTCTTGCTTTGGCCTTCTAAGCCTTCAATTGATTGTTCATCGCCTGGTGCTCCTAAAGTAACAATTGACATAACCTGGGTTTCACCGCGAGAAAATAAACTAGCTCCATGGTTTCTTGGTAAAATATTAACATCAGCTTCTAAAGGCCGAATTTCATTTAAAGCCCGACCATCAACGCGGCGCTTGTCTTCTAAAATAGCGCGCGACACCTCAGCCTCAACTTCCGTCTCTACTAATTCTTTAATCGCAAAATAGCGATAATCTTTGTCATAACCTTTTTCAATCAAAAAATCTTCAAGCTTTTCTTTAATAGCTGTCACAGCGGCTTTGCGTTCACCCTTAGTATAATAAACCTTATCAAATAAAATATGCTTAACACTATCTTCTAGCCAAGCTTTAGAATCTTTTAAGACTGCTTCTTTGGCTTCATCAATTGTTTCTTCAACTTTTCTTATTTTTCTTTCATGCTCTACAACCTTTAGATCAACCACCATTTTATCAATTAATTTAATAGCTGGTTCTAAGGCTTTCTGACCAGCTAAAATAGCTTCTAACATATCTTCTTCAGTCACTTCATCAGCGCCAGCTTCAATCATAATGACGCGCTCTTTGGTGGCGGCCACCATTAAATCTAAATCACTTTCTAATCTTTCTTTATAAGTTGGATTAAAAATTAATTGACCATTAACTCGGCCGACTCTAATACCACCAATTGGTCCTTGCCATTTAACACCAGAAATAGCTAGAGCCGCTGAAGCCGCGACTAAGGCAATAGTGTCATAATCATTTTCTTGGTCAACTGATAAAACCGTCAACACCACTTGTACATCGCGACGTGACGCCTGATCAAATAAGGGCCTAATTGAGCGATCAATCATACGGCCAGTTAAAACCGCTTCATCAGTTGGACGACCTTCGCGCTTAATCCAACGCGAACCCTTAATAATACCAGCGGCATAAAATCTTTCTTCAAATTCAACCATGAGCGGGAAAAAATCCGTGCCTTCGCGCTCTGCTTTAGCTTCGACGACCGTACCCAAAACCACGGTTTCGCCATATTGGACAATAACCGCGGCATCAGCTTGGCGCGCCAAGCGACCAGTTTTAATAGTTAGAGTGCGTCCTTGCCACTCTTGGGTAAACACCTGTTCTTTATTCATATTTTTTGTGTCTGCCCGGCAAACTAGAGAACTATGGAACTAACCACAGTGCTGTGTGTTTGACGAGCAAAACGTTAATTAATTATTAAATTTTTAATTCACCCCCAGCCCATCTCCTAGCTTAAGCTAGGAGATGGTGGCCCGCCGATTCGGTGGGCCGGGTGAGGTCTATCTTCCGATCAAAAACTTTTTACTTTCACTTAAATTAACAAACTCATTAGCCAATTCAATTAATTTAGTAGAGGTTGTTTGTCTAAAACCAGCAATTTCTACTCGACAACCCTTAGCAACTTGTAAATATTCGACTAGTGGTAAATAATCACCGTCGCCGGAAACTAAAACAATCACATCCACATGATCGGCTAATTTAATTGCATCAATCGCAATGCCAACATCCCAATCGGCTTTTTTAGCGCCACCAAAATAAACTTGCAAATCTTTAATAATTACTTCAAAACCCTGGCTATCCAAGGCTTCCCAAAAATTTTTTTCTTCATCAGTGTGCGAACCACTAATAACATAAGCGATCGCTCTAATTAATTGTCGATCAGCTATAACTGTTTTTAAAATTTCTTTAAAATTAACCCGACGTTTATATAAATTTTTTGCGCTGTGATACATATTAGCTGCATCAACTAAAACAGCGACTCTTTGATTTTTGTGTTTAGTCATAAATAATAAGGGAAGCCAGCTTAACGCTCGCTTCCGTTATAGTTTTAATTATTTTTGTCTTCAAGCTCTTCACCAATATCTTCAGCTAATAATTCAGCTTCTAGCTTTTTGCGTTCATCTTCTTCCTCAATCATTTTTTTAGCGATTTTTAATTTAAGCTTTTGTGCTAAATCCATGAAAGCTTTTTCATCTTCACGCTGTAAATATTTTAATAGGCGGCGACGTTCACCGACTTTTCTTAATAAACCACGACGAGATGAATAATCATGCTTATGCATCTTAAGGTGATCGGTTAACTGATTGATTTCCTCACTTAAAATAGCAATTTGCACCTGAGGCGAACCAGTATCAGTCTCATGCACCTTAAATTTGTTAATTATCCTTTGTTTGGCCTTTTTGTCCAACATAGATTTCTTTGCCATGTCCTAGAAAAAGTCCGCCAAAGGCTATTTCCAAGATATGGTATATTAATAATAATCTTTTGTGTCATTGCCCGGCTTGACCGGGTAATCTACTTTAGATTCCCCGCTTTCGCGGAGAATGACACATAGAGAATAACATTAATTGAAAAATAAATCAAGACGTCGTACAATGTTAAGATATGGCTAAAACTCATTTTAAAAAAACACCATTAGACCAAGCTATCATTGATTTTCTTGAGTATTTAGAAGTTGATCGTGGCTTATCAACCTTAACTTTAAGAAATTATAATTTTTTCTTAAAACGCTTTGCGCTATTTAGTAAAGAGCGCGGCGTTACCAAGCCCGAAAATATTACTAAAATTTTAGTTCATCAATGGCGCCTGCATCTTAATCGCTTACCAGCGCGCACGGCCGATAATATAAAAAAGAATACCCAAAATTATCATTTAATTGCTCTACGTACTTTTTTAAAGTATTTAATTAAAAATGATATTAAAACTCTAGAGCCGGAAAAAATAGAACTAGCTAAACAAGCACCCAGACAAGTTGATTTTCTAGAAGGCCATGATTTAGAACGTATCTTAGAAATGCCCTTACAACACACCAAAGGTCAATTGCAACAATTACGAGATAAAGCACTTCTAGAAACTTTATTTTCTACTGGTTTACGTGTTAGTGAATTAGCTAAATTAAAAGTTGAAGAAATTAATTTAAATAAGGAAGAATTTACCGTGCGTGGTAAAGGCAGTAAAGTGCGTTTAGTTTTCTTATCAGACACAGCTCGCCACTGGATAAAAAAGTACTTAGCTCTACGCACTGATCCAGAGTCGCTTTTATTTCCTATTACCCCACGTTCAATTGAAAGATTAGTTTCGCGTTATGCACGACTGGCTGGTATTATGAAAAAGGTAACGCCTCATACTCTTCGCCATAGCTATGCGACTGATCTACTGATGAACGGCGCCGATATTAGAAGTGTGCAAGCTATGCTGGGTCATGCTTCAATTACGACAACGCAAGTTTATACTCATATTACTGACCAACAATTACGCGATGTTTATCAAGCTTTTCATGGTAAACGACGCAAAAAATGATTGACAATTAGACATTTTTTTGTTAGTTTTAGAAAAGTTTAGTCCCTGTAGTTTCCGCCTACGCTAAAGCTTCGGCGGACAAGCAATGGATAATATAAATTAGTCTCCGTCGTTCAATGGATAGGACGCCAATCTTCTAAGTTGGCTATGGGGGTTCGATTCCCTCCGGAGGCACATGTGTCATGTAGGTTCGACTTGCCCTTCCGTAGCTCCGAAGGAGCGAAGGAGGGTTCCTACCGGGGGCACAAGCACAGTCCCAAGTAAAAAGTAACAAGTAGCAAGTTTTGATTAAAATAATTTAGTCAGCGCTTGCTACTTGTTACTTGTAACTTGTCACTTGCTATTAATATGGTGCCTATAGTTTAGCGGTAGAACAGCGGGTTGTGGTCCCGTTAGTCTGGGTTCAACTCCCAGTAGGCACCCACTTATGATAAATCTAACCGAGCTTTGTAAATTTCTAGCCAAAGCTAAAAAAGCGACGTACGCTTCAGGCGACGAAGCTCAACAAATAAAAGAAAAAGATAATTCAACTTCTTTGTATTTTGAAGAGGGTGATTGGAAATATCATGATAATTATTTTGGAGGCGAACCGTATGGCGGCCGCGAAGTAGTTTTTTATCAAAATAAACCCGTTTATATAATGGTTTATTATGGACAAGTTAAAAAAGATAATAACTTTGGTGAGGTTTACGAAGTATTACAAAATGCCTTAAAACAAATCCCGGAAAATAAACCTTATCGTGGACCAGAAAAATATACTGAAAATAATTTGGAATATAATAACTCTTATGAAGGCGAGGTAGATAATTTTTATGGCACAGAAATTATTAAATCTAATAATGAAATTGTCTATCAAGCTAAATATATTGGTGGATTAGTTGACCAAAATCGCTAATTTCTATTCTTAAAGTCCTGAACATATCACATAACTCACCCCACCAAAAAATAACCCTAATATTGGGGTTATTTTTGTTTGGTGATATAATTCAAATATAATTTATTATTTTATATGAAACTCTATCTTTCATCATATGGCCTGGGAAATAAACCAGAAGAGCTAGTGTCATTAATGAATAGTAATAAGAAGGTTTTAATAGTAAATAACGCTCAAGATCTTTTTCCAAGAGATTCAACTAAAGAACGAATTAACCAAAATATAGTTTTATTTAACGAACTTGGTCTTAATGCAGAAGAGCTTGACTTACGGTTATATTTTAATAAAGCAGATGGACTCAGAGAAACCCTATCAAAAGCTGGTTTAGTTTGGGTTAGAGGGGGAAATGCCTTTGTTCTTCTGCGCGCCATGCATCAAAGTGGCTTTGATAAAATTATTCGTGAATTTTTGGCTAATGACTCACTCGTTTACGGAGGCTACAGCGCAGGGAGTATTGTAGCTACGCCAACATTGAAGGGAATAGACTTTGTAGATGATCCAAATATTGTACCTGAAGATTATGATAAAGAAATTTTATGGAATGGCATGGGGTTAGTTGATTTTTCCATACTTCCCCATTTTGAATCAAATCACCCTGAATCGGACAAAGTTAATCAAGTGCAACAATTTTTTAAAGACAATAATATTTCATATAAACCGCTAAGAGACGGGGAAGTAATTATTATTGATGGCAATAAATTAAAATTTATTCAATAGTCTATATGATTATATCCACTGATAAAAGAGGTTTCCTCGTCAATAGTGGTAATAAAAATAAAATTGGTAAAAAACTTATATTAGTTCTGAATGAGGTTTTATTTTTTTGTAAAAAAGAATTTGGTAATAACATTTTTAGTATTTATATAAGAGGTAGCGTGGCTGCTGGTAATTTTAAAAAAAATATATCTGATCTTGATTTTGTCATTGTGTTAAAAGACAAGCCAATGTTTGATGAATTAAAAAAGATTAAATATTATTCATTGAATATGGAAAAAAAATATACTTATCTATGTTATTTTAGTAAACATAATTTCTATACCGATTGTCTGGTTTATATTACCTCTAATTACCCTGCCTTATCCAACTATATTAATACTGTCAGAAATATTTGCAGTAATATTTGAATTTTATTTTATATTATGGTTTAGCCAACAAAAAGAAGACTGGAAAAAGCTCTTGCTACTGAGCTTAGCAATGAATGCCACTAGCTTTATAGTAGGCGGTCTATTGCTTAATAATTTTATTAATTAATATGGAAGAAAATTTAATCAAGACAGAATAAAGGAAACAAAAATTAAACTACCATTTAAAAACAGGAAGATTAATTGGGATTTTATAGAAGCATATATAAAAAGTTTGCCATACTCCAAAAACCTTGAAATTAATTAGCCATCTTAAGTATTTTCAAGGTTTGATTTTATCAATCAAGCTTCCAATAAGAATTCTATTTGTTACTAAATTTATAACCAAATCCCAACCTCGACCCATTAATAAAAATAACCTCAAATTGGGGTTATTTTTGTTTGGTGATATAATTTAATTATAAGTATAAAAACATATGAAAAAAATATTTATAATAAGTGCATTAATCTTATTGACTTTACCAATGATAACCTTAGCTGATCTTGGACCTAAACCAAGCATAAGTTTAAAATTCTTAGGGAAAACATCAAACATATCGGCTGTTAAATTATTTGAATGTACTGATCAAGCCTGCACAAATAAAAAAGAGATGGAAAGTTTCGGGCCGCAAACTATTTCCTGTCAGTATGGATCAAAACTATCTTGCTACTCAATGTCTTACGGATATACTAACTACTTACAAGTCGGAGCAATGGTTTCTAAAAAAATGCTATATAGTAATACTTTTAGCACTGGAAGGACGATGGATTCTTATTTTAATGTCACGGTTTCTAAAAATAGTCTCCTAATAGAAAAAACAGCAAACTTTCATTATGATGAAGAGTCTTTAGATAACGGCGAGCAACAGGGCGTAACAGTGGGGTCAATTTTCGATAGCAAACTATCAATCTTTGCCCTGTCATTAATAATAACAATAATCATTGAACTGCTTATAGTAATTATTTATTTATTAATCAAAAAAACAAAGAGTTATAGCGATAGTACATCCAACAACAGTTTAAACATTATTATTCTCTGGATCTTTTTAATAAATCTAATTACCATACCGTTATTATGGTTAACATCAAGCTATATAAATGTTAATTATTATATTTTTACGACAATTGCAGAGATAACTATAGTAATAGTGGAGTCGATATTTATCTTTATCACAATGAAAAAGACTATAGCATATAAAGAATTGCTTTTACTGAGTATAGTTATGAATATTGCTAGTTTTTTACTAGGAAACTATATATTAAAAATAATTGGTTAATTTTTGATTAAAAAATATCTTACTAAATAAATTATTAATTGAAACTTTATTTTCTATAATATTTATAACCAAACCCCGATCTGCAGGTAGAACAAACTAATAACAGATTTCCGTGATCAAAATAATTAAACTATAATCTAATTAAAGAAAAATACTATGAAAATAAACCAAATCAATGAACTATACAAATCAGATGAAGGTGACAAACTTGCTTTGGAAGAGCTTTTGCCGATTGCAAAAAGATATATAAATACTAAAGATCCAATAATATTAGAAATAGGCTGTGGCTATGGAAGAAATTTATTTGCACTGGCTCATGTTCCGAATAGCAAAGTAACCGGTTGCGACATTTCTTTAGAAGAACTAGAAAAAGCTAAGGAGAAAATGAAAAAACATCAAATAAATAACGTGGAGATGGCTCTACAAAAAGATCCCTATAAGCTTCCTTTTGATGACAATGTTTTTGACTTTATCGTTTTGTGGCAAGTTCTTGAGCACGTCTTATCTAAAAAAGGAAAGAAACTACTTCTTGATGAAGCAATCCGGGTTTGCAAAAATAATGGCCATATTTTAATTGAAACACCAAACTTTCTATTTCCTTTTGATTATCATGACAATAATCTTCCATTAGTTCATTGGCTTTTAAGCGATAAATGGCGCAGCAAAATTACAAAAATGATCCGAAAGTATAGCTTCCCACCATCTCAATACTTAAACATTTATTCGCTAAGAAAAATATTTAAAAAATCTCCGCACTTAAAATCATTTAAGCAAAAGACCGTAGTATATTTTGAGGAACGCTACGCTGATATATTCAAAAATCTTGGCGGGACACGCAAAGGTTTTAAAATAATTTTGTTTTTACTATATTTTCCAGTTTATTGTATACTTCGAATTTTGCGCCTTCCGGGCGACACACTAACGCCATCGCTAAGAGTCGTCTTTGAAATTAAAAAATAACCCACCAAAGACTCACGAAAATAATTTATGCGCATATTTATCACGGCCACATTTAAAGAATCTAAAAACAAAAAAGAAATAGAACATCTTTGCTCGCTTGTTCGAGATTCAGGCTTTGAAGATTTTTGTTTTATTAGAGATGTGGAACATTATCAAAAAACCTTTACTGACCCCAAAGAACTAATGAGTAGAGTAAAAAAAGAAATAGAAAAATCAGATATTCTTTTAATAGATATGAGTGACATACCAACTGGCGGCAGGGCGATAGAAGCTGGTATGGCTTATGCGCTAAATAAAAAAATAATAATTTTAATAAAAAAAGGTACTACTATAAAAAACACATCAATCGGGATATCTAATTATATTATTGAATACGAGAAACTGGAAGATATAATGTTAGTATTAAAAAATTTATATAGTTCTGAACATACCCCATAACTACACTTTTTTGGCAATTTTCTCAACCATCTTTCCCACTACCGCCCCATTTTGTATAATATTTATAACCAAACCCCAACCTGGACCCCTAGTAGAAAGTCAAAAACACACCTGTAAAATGGGTGTTTTTGTGTTAGAATATGTGTGACCACTAAAGGGAACACAAACTTTAGATATTTAAATGACTGACACAAATAAAAAACATATTGAAAAACCAATTGTTGCAGTTGACATTGATGATGTAATAGCAGCTAATGCTGCTGGTTTTGTGGAGTTTAGCAATAAAAAATACGGCACACACTTAACCATTGACGACTATCAGGAGCACTGGGGAGAAATATGGAAAACTGAATATGAAGAAACCGAACGTCGGGCAATTGAATATCATGCATCGGGCCATATCGCCACTTATGATATTATTGATGGCGCTTTGGATGTTTTGAAAAAAATTAAAACAACATTTTTCACTTGTAGTGCTAACAACAAGACGGGAATCAATTAATCAGTTAACAAAAGAATGGTTAGATAAATATTATCCAGAAATTTTCAGTGATTATATATTCAGTGGATTTTTTGACGTACACAACAAGGAAAGTATTAATATGACTAAAGGAGAATTGGCCAAGAATATAAATGCGGATTTTTTGATTGATGATCAACTAAAACATGTTCAATCAGCAGCGTCGATGGGCATAAAGGGATTGCTATTTGGAGATTACACGTGGAACAAAATAGATAAGTTACCAAAAAATGTAACGAGAGTTAAAGATTGGAAAGAAGTAGATCAGTTTTTTCATAGCTTATTCGATGACAAATAAACTATGTTAAAGCATTGCAAGCCTACCTTGAATTACATAGACAAATAATCCATCAAAAAAGTTTTCCCTGCCTACCGGCAGGCAGGCAACTTTCTCGATTGCTTGCCCAAGAAAAAACATCCCTAAGATTGGTGATGTTTTTGTTTAAATTTAAACAAAAAAACCTCTTTATATTATATTAAATATAAAAAGGTCTTTAAAATGATAAATTTACCTTTTACTCGTCTATTGAATATATCTGAGTTTGATAAAAATTTATCTCTATATCCTTTGGATAAGATGCCTTTAAGACTAGTAACATTAGAATTATTTATTACACCAGTATTATTTTTAAAATAACAAGTTTGGTTTAAGTAAGTTTTTTTATAAAAAAAGAATTTACCAAAGCAACCGGCTTTGAATCAATAAAACCTTATATTGCATATTACTCCTGTGACACACTAAAACCAGGTATTTGCACAGAAGCACCTGATAACACAGGAAACTATGGTATAACTCAAACCTTTACCATGGAAGGTAAAAATTTGATTGAACAATTATCAGACTCTGGTTTGAGACAATAAAGTTAAGTTACAGGCGTATAAAAAATATGAAAAAATCGCCGAGTAATCGGCGATTTTACTTTATTTATTGCACCCACAGTCACAGGTCGCGCAATTACAATTCTTACACTCACAACCACAGCAGGCGTTGATTTTTTTCTTCTTCATATTTTAGAGTTTAATAATAGTTTATAAAATTACCTTGTCTCGACCTTTAAAATTAATTAATAGTAGCTTGATAGGTTTTTAGGGCCTGGGAAGAAATAATTTTTTCCGGCGTGATTCTTTGAGGATCATAAACTACTTTAAAAACATTAGGCATAGAAAAATTAACCGAGACGATACCTTTATTTTGCTTTATCTCATCAATAATTAAAGGAGCGTGCCCTGAACAAGGTATTTGGGTTTTAATTATTAAAGAGGATAAATTATCTTGAGAAGTGCTAGTAGAAGCTATTGTATTTTTATCACCTTTAAAATTAGCTAGGACCGGAAAAACAACGAAAAACATCAATAAATTAACCACCATTATAACCGAATAAACGCTTAATAAATATTTCCATTTTTCTTTAATACCATTTAGGCATAAACAATTTTTCTTATATAAATAAATTATTGAAGATACTGTCGCTAAAATTAATGACAAAGCTATTAGAAAAGTTAAAAAATTAGGAATAATTAAAATTTGCTTTAAAAAAGCCGTGGCTGTGACTGCACCAAAAACAGACAACAAGATAAAAGCTAGACAAAAAGAATGAGGCAATAGGCCGAACAAAATACCAGATAAAATACCTTGTTTTTCTTTGGTTCGTTTAGTTGAACAACAACTATTAGTTTGTTTTTTCATTTATTTATTATAAAGATTAGTAACTTTTAAAATTTCAGCTATCATCTGCTGTTTTTTCTTTTCATTTTTAGAAGCCATGGCTGATTTAAAACAAGTCCTAAGGTGATTTTCCATTAAAAACTCATGAGCTGACCTTAGAAGCCCGATGACTGCTAAATTTTGCTGCATCACATCAATGCAATAATGATCTTGTTCTATCATCTCATTAATTTTTGCTAACAAACTAGAAGCTTTTTTAAAACCAATATGAAGCTTCTTTTTTTGATCTTGAGTAATCATAAATTTAAGTTATTAACATACCTGGGGGGTAGGTATACTAAATTATATACTTAGTTAAATAAAGTGTCAAGAGACATAAAAAGATAGATAAAATATACGTGTTAATAACATTTCAATTCACTGTCTTAAAAATTAAAATCCCCGTAAGAAAACCTTACGGGGATTTTTGAAAGAACTATATTTAGAACTGATAACTAGCCGTGATGAAGCCACTCAAACGCTTATAAATGGATTCATATCTTAACTCAACTGAAGTGTTGAATTGACCCAAAGACGCGTCCTTGTAATATTCAATGGTTACACCATTAGTAGAAGGGACTTGTCTTTGATAGCCGACTGCTAACTGTCCTAATTTTCCGAATTTTTTGGAAATTGCTAATTCGTACTTCTCTACCGATCCGACCTTTTTACCATCAAACTTTAAACCATAATCACCTTTAGTAGACACGGGTGAAAAGTGTTTATAGAAGAAGGGCGGCACTATTAAATAACTAGCCGCGGTCAAGTAGTTGTCGAGACAGAAAAACCCTTGATTAACTTGGCCAAAACCAAATTGCGTTCTAAACCAAAAATCTTGAGTCTTTCTATCATGGTTGGCAAAACTAAGGTTACCAAAATCACTCAAATCTTTGCTACCGACTATTGCCCAAGTACGGTCAACTTCATTACCAACAGCAGCAAAAATATATTTAGGATGAACTGCTAACCAGTAATACTTATAGGTAGCAAATTCATCAAAGTTGGAGTAATTATGACTACTTAATAAACCAACCTCGGTCGTGACTAAATCATGAGACAAGCGAGTGATAATATAATCACGCGGTCCTGTCTGAGAATTAATTCCGCGACCGACTTCAACCATTTTTAATAAAAACCCCAACTAAATTAATAATTGGGGGGTAAAAAACCAACCTACATAACATTACAAATAATAATCGACAACAGTTGACTTAACTAACTTGGGTTTATTATTTTTAAAAATTAACTTGGAAATAATAAAACTTAAAATAGTTATCAAAGGAATAATTAAAGTTTGTGCAATAAGATAATGAAATCCTAATTTTTCTACTAATAACCAAAGTAAGGCCGAATTAATAGCTAAAATAATAATGACTTTACATGAATACCATACAGCTTGCTGAGGTGTTTTTCTAATATCCTTATCTTCAAAAGTCCAAAACTTTTGCGTTATAAAATTAACTACATTATTTAAGATTGAACCAATCACTGAAGAAATAAGATAGGGTACTAAAAAAAATTCCGTTAAACCATAAAGAAAAACATAATAGACTATCACCCCTAAGCTACCAGCTAATAAAAAACGAACAAACTTTAGTTTAATTAATTTAAGCAATGATTTTTTAATGTTCAAAATACCTCCCTTAATTTAAATTAGCTTTATCCTAAATGATTTATAGACTAAAGTCAAAGCCTTGACTTTATTTAACAAAAATGATAGATTTTTATATTAAAATAAAAAATAAAAAAACAAACAGGAGAAAAAATGAGAACTTTAAAAATTTTTTTGATCTTTTTGCCAACTATCTACGCCTGGCTGATACACCTAAGAGTTAAACCATTATTTAGTCTTCCGGACTATGTTATGATAATTATTTTTATTATCTTATCATTCTTGGCACTAATTAATCTTAGGATAATTGAAGATACTTTGAGTTATAAAACATTAAGAACAATACAAAAAACACTAGGTACTATATTACTCGGAAACCTGATACTTTATTTTTGGTTTAATTGGATTAAGGAAGAAATTTGCCCCCAGGATACTTTATTATCAGTTGGTCTAGGTTTATATTATATTTTTCTTGGCATGCTGGGTGTAATGATTTTTTTTGATCGTAATGCTAAAAATAATTTTGATTTAATTTTTTTCCTAACTTATCAAAAATATCATCAATGAAATTCAATCACAAAGACAGTGAATAATTCATCTAAAAAAGCTGTGGCAAAAATATCGTCTACTCTATTCCTCATTTATGCTTGGCTCGTACAGCTTAGAATCCCAGGTTTTACTAATTGGCCACATTTGCTATATATTGGCATTTTTATAATCTTGTCAATTTTAGCCATCTTTAGTTTAAGCTGGTTTTTTAAAGCTAATGATAAACAAGCTATCGTAAGCGACCATGAGCTAAATAATTACTTCACTAATTATGGTTGGTTACTGTTTATTAACGGCGTATTATTTATCAGCTTAAACTGGCTCCCAAAAATAATTGATTTAAATACAGTGACAGGCGCTACTCTGGCGCCAACTGATTTATGGTATGCCATGCCATTGGGTATTTTTTATATCATACTCTCTGTTGGTGGATTAGCTTTAATTAAACTAAGCAAAGAATAATCAGTCGTTTAACATAAAATAACAAGCCCCGCTTCATTAAAAAATAGTGAAACGGGGTTTTAAAAAATAAATAATTAAAAATTAAGCGATACTAAAAGCACCACCGCTGATAGTAAGGTTAAAACCAAACCAATAATTTGATGAAGTTTTATTTTTTCATGATTAAGCCATAAGCCTAATAAAATAGCTAAAGCAACATAGCCCTCGCTAATACCGGTCGCTAGAGCCATGGGGATATAGATAATACTAAAGGTATAAAAAATCCAAGAAACATTATCTAATAAACTCATCCAAAAAATTAAACCTGGCCTAGCCTTTAACTCACTTAAAATTTTTGGCGTTTGTTTTTTATAAATAATAAAACCTAAAGTAATTAAAGCCACGATTAAACTAGCAAACCAATTAACTAATAAAGGGCTAGTTAAGCGAGCACCCAAACCATAAAGAAAATTTTCGGCTCCCATGCCAATTGTAGCTAACACCGCAATTAAAACACCAGCTTCTAATTTAAAATTTTTAAAATGAGCTAATGATTTAATAGACGCTAAGACTACACCTAAAATTAAAGTAATAATAAAACTAAATTGCCATAAGGCAATTTTTTCTTGTAAAAACCATTGAGCCAAAAAAGCTGTCACTATTATCTCTAAAGCAAAAATTGGCTCAACAATGGAAATTTTTCCTTCTCTTAAGCCCTCAAACAAACATAAAGCAGCAAAAGTACTAACTAGACCAGCACAAATTAAAATTAATAGACTATAAGAATTATTAAAAAGGGCTGGTAAGTCTTGATAAATAAATGGTAACAAAACAATAGAAATTGATCCGGTAATATAAAATAAAGACAACCAATCACCAAGCTTACGCGTGCTTTTTTGGATTAAAAAATCACCAACTCCCCAAGATATTAAAGCTAGAATAGCAAATAAACCACCCATATACTATATATTGTCTCATATTATAATTTAAAAAAAACTCTTAAATAATTTGCTTTAAAATTAAAAATAACTTATATTAAAATCATGGAAAAAGAAAAGATCAAACCAACTGCTGAAGAAAATAATTTTGACCCAGAAATGATTATCCATGGTATTATGGATGAAGTAATGCGTAGAGGAGCTAATGATTATGAAGCTAGCGCCTTTGCGTCAATTCTTCAAGCCTACCACAATAAAATTATTACTGGCCAAGAAGCTATTCGACAAGCAGAAAATATAAGAGACTCTAAAAATGATTATCATTAAAGAGGCGACTTTCTTAAATTATTTAAAGCTAATTTTTACATAAAATTAGCTTTTTTATTAGAAAAAATAAGATCTATGCTATAATAACACCACTACCCTGCTAGGGGTAATTAAATCAAAATTTATGAAAAAAATCTTATTTTTAATAATAGCCTTAGTTTTGGTCTTTGGTACCATGGCTTTAGCGGCCGATAATTCTACCACAGGCTCTAACTTAGAAAAAATTAGCTCTCCAGCCGAAATTAAAAATTTTGGCAATATTAAAAAAATTGGCACTGAACTTTGGGGAATCAGAAAAAGAGTTATGGAAAAAATAAATTCCTTACAGGATTTAGAAAATTTTGAAGCGGTTAAAAAAATTGGCAATAATTTATGGGGGATTAGAAAAATAGATAGCCAAGCCTTAATTACACCTGAGGCTGCAACTTGTGTTAAAACAGCGATTGATAAAAAAGATACCGCTATTAAAGACGCCCTATCAAACGTCAGTAGTAATTTAGCTAATTTACTTGATCAACGTAATATTTGTCAAAAAGCAGCTTTAGATAAAACAACTATTAAAGAGCAAAAAGAGGCCAATAACATCTGTATTAATAATTTTAAAAAAGACATGCTTGATGGCCGCAAAACACTAAGAGAAGCTCATAAAAATATTTGGGATACTTATAAAACCGATTTAAAGGCCTGTGAAAAATTACAACCTAAGGCCAGTGCTTTACCAATTAGATTTGACGATGGCGGTTTTGGGTTTGATCTATAAAATACGCTCCATAAACCCCGTGCCTAAACGGCACGGGGTTTTAAATTTGGACCAAACTAAGACCAAACCATTTATTTTAAAAGCTTTAAAGGCAAACACTACATATAGTGGATTAAACAGCTAATTAGCCTCTATATATGGATAAATCAGGTAAACTTATCCACTTTTAGTTTAGACTCAGGAGTGCTATATTAAAAAAGCTATAATTAATAATTTACCCCTATGCTTAACCCCCTCACTCACGTCCAGAAAAGAGACGGCAATTTAGTTGAGTTTGATCAATCACGCATTGAAAATGCGGCGCTCAAAGCCTTAGAGCAAGCCTCAGAAGGCGGACGAGAAGAAGCAAAAATGATTGCTAAGACAGTAACTAAAAATTTAAAAGCTTTAATCAGAAAAAATAAATTTAACAACAACATTCCCACGGTAGAACAAATTCAAGATATTGTTGAGGTTGAATTAATGCGTGAGGGGTTTGCTAAAGCCGCTAAAGCTTTTATTCTTTATCGTTCAGAACGAGCTAAAATTAGAAAAACAACTCGCCCCGTACCAGATAGCATAAAAAAATTAGTCACTGACAGTAGTAAATATTTTAGAAGTTCTTATTCGGAGTTTATTTTTTACCAAATGTATAGCCGTTGGCTACCAGAATTAGAACGTCGTGAAACTTGGACCGAAACAGTTAGGCGTTATATTGATTTTATGCGCGAAAGCCTGGGTAAAAAATTAACTAATGAAGAATATAATGAATTAGAGCAAGGTATTTTACAACAAGACGTTTGTCCTTCCATGCGTTTACTTTGGTCCTCGGGTGAGGCGGCGCGCAATTCTAATGTTTGGGCTTATAATTGCTCTTATATTGCGCCAAGTTGTTTTCAAGACTTGGGTGAAATAATGTATATCTTAATGTGCGGCGCTGGTCTTGGTTTTTCAGTTGAAGCCGAAGCTGTGCAGAGATTTCCGCAAATCAAAAAACAAACTGGTAAAAAATTACCGATTCATATAGTAGAAGATAGCAAAGAGGGCTGGGCTGAGGCTTTTGTTTTAGGTATGAAAACCTGGGCCGAAGGCGAGGATATTAATTTTGATTATTCTCGTATTCGTCCCGCTGGAGCTAGATTAAAAACCGCCGGTGGAAGAGCAAGTGGTCCCCAACCTTTAATTGATTTGATGCGTTTTGCTCGCAATAAAGTTTTAGCTCGTCAAAACCGCCGTTTAACCAATGTTGACCTACATGATATTATCTGCCAAATTGGCTTAATTGTTGTGGCTGGTGGCGTAAGACGCAGTGCTTTAATTTCCTTGTCTGACTTAGATGATATTGAAATGCGCGATGCTAAAAAGGGTCAATTTTATGTCACTGAAGGTCAACGCGTCATGGCTAATAACTCAGCGGTCTATAATGAAAAGCCCTCAGCAGAAGAATTTTTAGATGAATGGACTGCCCTAGTTAAATCAAAATCGGGCGAGCGCGGCATTTTTAATCGCGGTAGTCTTTCCACACAATTACCAGCTCGCCGTTGGGAAAAATTAAAAAATGAAAAATTAGTTGGCTTAAATCCTTGTGGCGAAATCTACTTACGCTCCAAGCAATTTTGTAATTTAACTAGTATTGTTATTCGCCCCGAAGACAGCCTAGAAGATCTAAAAAGAAAAATGAAGCTAGCCACTATTTTAGGAACTTACCAATCAACTCTAACTAACTTTGGCTATTTATCTAAAGGCTGGAAAGATAATTGCGAAGAAGAAAGATTATTGGGCGTGTCATTAACTGGCTACTATGACAATCAAATTATCCGTGACGACAAAGTCTTAGACACCTTACGCGAAGAAGGTATTAAAATCAACCAAGAATATGCTAAACGTCTTAGTATTAATCAATCTACTGCCATTACCTGTGTTAAACCGCATGGCAATTCAGGCCAACTTTTAGGTGTTGGCTCAGGCATGCATCCTTGGTTTGCGCCTTATTTTATTCGTCGGGTAAGAATTTCTCACACTGATCCTTTATTACAATTTGCTCGTGAGCAAGGCGTGCCTTGTTTACCTGAAGTTGGTCAAGCCGTAGAATCAGCCACGACTTTTGTTTTAGAATTTCCAGTTAAAGCGCCAGACAAAGCTATTTTTAAAGAAGACGTCACGGCTCTAGAATTATTAACTGAATGGAAAAGACTAAAACAACATTTTGTAGAGCATAATCCTTCAGCCACGATTTATGTTGGACCAAATGAATGGTTAGAGGTTGCTAATTTTGTTTATCAAAATTGGGACTGGGTGGGTGGACTTTCCTTCTTGCCAAGATCAGATCATGTTTATCAATTAGCGCCTTATGAAGCGATTGACCAAACCGAATATGAGCGCCGTAAAGCTGAAATTGGCCAACTAGATTTTTCTAAACTAATGCAATATGAAATGGGCGACTCAACCACAGGTAGCAAAGAATTTGCCTGCGTCTCTGGCGCCTGTGAGCTATAAAATTAACTATATGCTTTATACTGGCCAGGGTGATAAAGGTACAACCAAAACCCTAAAAACCAACGAAAGAGTACCAAAAAATCATGTCACGATTGAAGCTTTGGGAGCGGTTGATGAATTAAATACTTGGCTTGGGTTTTGCCGAGTTAAATTGGGGCAAAAAACCATCCCGACTTCAATTTGGCCTACAATTGATCAAGTAATTTACGCTACGCAAGAAAATCTATTTATTATTCAAGGTGAATTAGCTGGGGCTAAACTAACTATTAACCCAGAAAAAACCAAAGCTCTAGAAACCACTATTAACGAACTAGAAAACAATCTTCAACCAATTAAAAATTTTATTGTGCCTGGCGAAAGTGAACCAAGTGCTTTATTTGATATTGCGCGCACGATCGCTCGGCGCGCTGAACGCATGATTATTGGTGCCCAACAAGCCTCACCCCTAAAGGGGGGTTCTTTAGCCTATATGAACCGTCTATCAAGCTTACTTTATGCTTTAGCACGCTATATGAATGAACAAGAAGCTAAAACAGAAAAATCACCGACCTATCAATAATATGTCGAACGCCAAATTAGTTATTAACCAAATAAAAAAATCAGCCAATAAAAAACAAGCTGTTATACTACAGCGTTTTTTTAAAACTGACCCAGGCCAATATGGCGCAGGAGATATTTTTTGTGGCTTAATGGTTCCGCAATCTAGAGCTATAGTTAAAAAATTTAACCACCTAACTCTCAATGAAAATAAAAAATTATTAGCTTCAAAAATTCATGAGGTTCGCTTAGTGGGTTTATTAATTTTAGTTGATCAATTTGCTAAAAGCGATACAAAAACTAAGGCTAAAATTGTAAAATTTTATTTAACTAATTTAAAAGCTGTTAACAACTGGGATTTAGTTGACTTAACCGCTCATAAAATTCTTGGTGCCTGGTTATTAGATAAAAGCCCGGCTAAACTATACGAGTTAGCTAACTCAAAAAATTTATGGGCTAGACGTGTTGCTATTATTTCAACTTTTGCTCATATTAAAAATAATAATTTTCAACCTACATTGCGCTTGGCTAAAAAACTTTTAACCGACCAGCATGATTTAATACATAAAGCCGTTGGTTGGATGCTTAGAGAATTGGGTAAAAAATCACCAACACAACTTCATAATTTTTTAAACCAACACAGTAAAACAATGCCGCGTACCATGCTAAGGTATGCCATTGAAAAATTACCACCCAAAAAACGTCTATATTATCTTAAGAAAAAATAAAGTATAATTAAGTTATAGATAATTTTTATGTTATTATACGCTATTTTAGCTACCCTAGCTGTCTCCTTGGTGTCTTTAGTAGGTATTATCACCTTATCAGCCTCAAGTGAAAAACTAAAAAAAATTTCCTTTTATTTAGTTGGTTTAGCTGCCGGCACCATGATTGGCGATGTTTTTATTCATCTTTTACCCGAAGCTGTTGAACTAGCTGGTGAAAAAATTTGGAAATGGATAATTATTGGCATTGCTTTATTTTTTATTTTAGAAAAAATTATTCATTGGCGCCATTGTCATATACTAACTTCTAGCGAACACCCTCACCCCTTAGGTACTATGAATTTAGTGGGCGATATTTTTCATAATTTTTTTGATGGCTTATTAATTGGTGGCTCATTTTTAATTAGCATACCAGTTGGTTTAGCTACAACTCTAGCGGTTTTACTTCATGAAATCCCTCAAGAAATTGGCGACTTTGGAGTTTTATTACATGCTGGCTATAGTAAGGCCAAGGCCTTAACTTTTAACTTTTTAAGCGCCCTAACTTCGGTGATTGGCGCTATGGCTATCTTTTTTATTGGTGAAAAAATTGAACAACTTAACCAAATAATTATGCCCTTAACCGCTGGCGCTTTTTTATATATTGCCATGGCTGATCTTTTGCCTGAGTTACATCGTGAAACAAAATTAAAAAAATCACTCTTACAATTAACACTTTTAGGTAGTGGGCTATTAATTATGTATCTATTAAAAATTTACTTTGCTTAATATGGCACGAATTATTTACGGAGTTTCTGGACAAGGTTTTGGTCATGCGGCTCGTAGTTTTGAAACTCTCAACCATTTAAAAAAACAAAAACATGAAATTTTGGTTTTAACTTATAACCAAGGGGCTAAATTTTTAAAAAAATATTTTAAAGTTTTAGAAATTCCTGGACTAGGCTTAAATTATCAAAATAATAAGGTGGTTTACTGGCGCACAATTTACGATAATGCTAAAACCCTAGTGGCTGAATCAAAAAATTATCCTAAAATTATAAAAAGTATTAAAAAATTTAAACCTGATTTGGTCATCACTGATTTCGAGCCACTCTCCACGGCCTTAGCTCATCTAGAAAAATTACCTTTAATTTCACTTGATAACCAACATCAACTTACACACACTAAAATTGATGTCCCTAAAAAATATCGTCGTGATTTTTTAACCGACTCCTTAATTGTTAAAACCATGGTCTGGGGAGCCGATTACTATTTAATTACTAGTTTTTTTAAAACTAAAATTACTAAACCAAAAACTTTTCTTTTCCCACCGATTGTGCGTGGCCCAATAGCTAAATTAAAACCAGCTAATAAAAATTTTATTTTCGTTTATCAAAATTCAAATTTTGATTATATTATTGATGAACTTAGAAAAATCAAGCAAGAAAATTTTGTCATTTACCGTAACCAATCGGGTTATAAAAAAATTGATAATATTATTATCAAAGACTATACTCACCAAAATACGACTGATTTAAAAAACTGTAAAGCTATTATTGGCACGGCGGGCTTAAGTCTTATCTCTGAAGCTCTCCATTTAAAAAAACCTTACCTAGCTATTCCAGTTGAGCACCAAATTGAACAAATCCTTAATGCCATACAAATTAAAAAACTTGGTTATGGCGATTGGGCAGAAAAATTAACTGCCAAAAAAGGTTTGGATTTTATAAATAATTTACCTACTTATAAAAAAAATCTACAAACAAGGCCTAAAGAAAACACTTTAGCTTTATATAAAAAATTAGATACTATTATAGATTCTCTTGTGTAAAACCAGTGAAAAGCATGGGGAAAATCAGTGCATGAACTGATTTTTTTTATTTAATATTAGCAAAAAATATAAAATTAAAGCTTTACGGGGCTTGACTTTTTTACTAAGCTATGATAAAATCGGTTATTACGTTTAAAAACCAAAAAGGTCGCTTGAAGCGGGCTAGGCACGACAAGCATGGGGATTTATTCGTCAGAAACAATCCGGTTCCGACTAGATTTTTTCTGATGAAAATTTCTTGCCTACCCGCTTCAATCGAACTTTTGTTTGAATGACTAACCCGCCCGGTCTTTTAGATCGGGCGGGTTTTGTTATAAAAAATTATTAATTTGTTGCTGGGCTAACTGACGGTGTCACTGTGCCAGTAATGGGTAAGGGTGCTTCGGGGTTGGTTAATTCTTTAACACCCACTAAACAAACTGCTTGCCAAGGCACATAATGAGAAGTAAACCTCTTCTCTTTAACCTCACCATTAGGATAGGTTACTTTATAATCAAAATAAGCATCAGCCCCGTTATGAGAGCTTTCCGTACATTTTTTTTCACCTTCTTTTAAGTCAGTCGTTTCAATTATTTTAGTAGCGGCTGGTCTGATAATATTATAAATAACGGGTTTAGTAAATTCTATTTGGCGACCGTCTTTAGTCCCCCAAAAATCAAAAGCTAATTCATTGCCATTAATGCGCGCTTGAATTAAAACATAATTACCAGTGTCATTAATAAAACGATAATCTGGAGCTGGATCATAAATTGTCGCATCAGTTCCGGCTGGCTCATAATACACTACGCGATATGAATGATTACGCCTTTGCGTCACAGGTAAGCCACTATTAAACGTCGCACGAAACATTGTGGTGCCAATCTGACAAAGGCCGCCGCCGTATTCGGGAATAGTTTTATTTTCTTTAATAACTAATTCAGTTAAATAACCAGTACGACCGCTAATTTCACCTAAAGCTTTTAATAAAGAAAACTCTTCACCTGGTTTAATAAGTAAACCATGTAAACTATTAGCCCCAACTTTTATATTATGGCGACGGTTAGCTGGCGAGCCGGCAAAATTTGAGATGCCGGTACCTATTATTTCTTTTAAGCCCATAGCAATTGCTGTTTTATCCTCAGTTTGACTACTAATCTTTTTAATCCTGACTTCTATTTCATCTGGCTGACTAGTTGGCCAATTAGCTATGGCTTCAGCGGTAGCAATTAAATCAACCTCTAAACCATCCTGACCTGGTTGCCAAACAGACACCTTGCCAGCGGAAATAGTTAAACGAGGTTCTGTCATTTCTTGATTAATTTTTTGAGAAACATTATCCTCTAACCATTTAGAAATTTTATCCTGTCGTAAAACAATTTTAGTCTGAGAGTCATCTTTTATTAAACCTACCCAATGACGAGCTAAATCTGGTGTTAAATCCCATGATTTTTTTTCGTAAACTAACTTAGTTTTAGAAAAATCAAAAAAATTACTAATCTCTTCTAACCTAGCTCTAATGTCTTCTTCATAGATTTTAGGTTCAATTACCTGGCTATTTATAGTAATGGGTTGATTATTTAATTGAGCTAAATTATTAATTAATTCATCAACCGCTTGATCATAATTAAGTTCTAAGCCTGATACTTCTTTTAAAATTGTAAAATTATTATCTTTAAATTCAACCCCAGCATCCTGGGCAGCCATTTCAAAATTAAAAAATTCTTTTTGCAAAATTGCTTTAATTGCTTCGCGATCAACGGTTAAGGAAGCATCTAAACGGCGACCAAAAATTAAAGCTGAAACCTGCTCATAAATATTCTTTAATTCTGACTCATTGTGACCAATTGACCACAAATTTTCTAAAGTCGCTTCGGGATTAAGGGTAAATAACACTAGACTAAGCTCGGGTGATACTACTTGACCAAGAATAATCTTTTTATCACGAAATATAACCTCTAAACCGCTATCAAACTGAATAAACCTAGGCTGTAAAATATCGCGCGCTTCATTTAATGACTTGCCACCTAAATTTAAATCAGCTAATTTAACGCGGGGAGCAATTAAATTTTCATATCTAAAAGATAATAACCAAGCACTTAAAAACGCTATAAAAAATAAAGTTATAAAAACAGCCGCCGTAATCAGCAGCCAATTAGGAAGCTTTTTATAAAATTGATGGTTAATCATAACTGGACATTAATTCATTAAGTAGGGCGCGTGCTCCCTGGCCCTCAGTTAAAGCCAAGGCAACATAAACTACCTGATTAATTTTAGCCTCGGGCAAGAACTCCTTAGCTAAAGAAATTTTTTTATGGTCCTCAGTTTCAAGTTCAATAATTTCATCTGAAAGAGAACACACTATGGTTTTAAATTCCATATTTGGAAGATTCTTTAACTTTTATCTTAGTATGTTTAGAGCGTTTAATCTTAGGTAAAATAATAGTTAAAACTCCATTATGAAGCGAAGCAACAACCTTTTCTCCCTTAACCTCAACTGGCAAAATAATTGAGCGAGAAAACTTACCCCAATAACACTCACGATATAAATAAGCATCATTAGGTATTTGTTCGTCTAGCTCGCGCTGGCCACGAATCGTTAACATGTCATCCACTAAAGAAATTTCTATATCATTACTATTAGCCCCAGCAATAGTTGATTTAATTATTAAATCATCATCGGTTTGATAAATATCAACCGCTAATTGACCCTCTTCTTCACCAAAATTAAGCCACTGGTGTTCATTATCAGAGGCACCATTATTAAGTTTCACCGGCGCTGGCCCCAAATCTTGTTTGCGACGTAAACTAAACATTTTTTTCATACTCTAAAAACTAAAATTTTTTAAAACCATAAAGCTTTAAATCTTTAGTAATTATAGCATAAAATATAAAAGCAAAACAATTGAATAAAGGCCTATCTCATGGTAAACTAATAAAAGAAAACTAAACTTAAATTAAACTTTAATTAACTATTTCTTGTATGAGCGACAATGTACAATCAATTGAGGATTTAATTGACTCTAGTAGACAACAAGACCCCGGCGATGAAGATACTTTGGCTGGTAAATTTGATAAAAAACAGCGTGAAATAAAGCTACGTGATTTAGAAAGACTAACTAGCGCTCGCGCTAAAAGCTCTGGCGTACCCTATATTGATCTAGCTGGCTTTCCTATTAGCCAAGAAGCTTTAGAATTAATTGATGAAGTAGAAGCACAAAAAAAATCAATTATTTGCTTTTACTTTGACGGCAAAAAAATACGCTTAGCAGCCCTTGAACCATTAGCACCGATAGTACAAGAAAAAGTTACCGAACTAAAAAATAAATTATTTATTGATAACATTGAAGTCTATCTAGTCTCAACTCATAGCATGAGCCATGCTTTATGGCTTTATAAAAGCTTACCCAAAATTAAAGCTGTCATTGAAGCCGTGGAAATCACTGAAGAGACTCTAACTAAATTTCAAAAAGAAATTAGTGATTTTAGAACCCTAGGAGAAAAAATCAATCAAGTTAATATGACTGATGTTATTGCTTTAATTGTAGCCACGGCTTTAAAAGTTGAATCAAGTGATGTCCATATTGAAGCTGAAGAAAAAGGCGTAGTAGTTCGCTTGCGAGTGGATGGAACATTACAAGAAGCCGCGACAATTGATAGGGACAAGTGGCATCGAGTTATTTCTCGCCTCAAAGCTCTGTCTAAAGTAAAAATTAACGTAGATGATAAACCACAAGATGGACGATTTGATATTTTAACTACTAAAGAAAAAATTGCTGTCCGCTCTTCATTCTTGCCAACGGCCTTTGGCGAAAGTGTGGTTATGCGTCTTTTGCATTCCAGTGCTGCTGGACTACCTTTAAATGAATTAGGACTTGCTCCTCGAGTTTATGAGGTCTTAAAAGATGAAATCGATAAACCTAACGGCTTAATCCTAGTAACTGGACCAACAGGTTCTGGCAAAACTACAACTATTTATGCTGTTTTAAATTTATTAAATAAGCCCGGAACTAAAATTATTACCCTAGAAGACCCAGTTGAATATGAATTAGAGGGTATTAACCAAAGCCAGGTTGAAGAGAGTAAGGGTTATACTTTTTCTTCAGGTTTACGTTCGGCTTTAAGACAAGATCCTGATATTATCATGGTTGGTGAGACGCGCGATCTAGAAACTGCGGAAATTGTCGTGCGCGCTTCTTTAACTGGGCACTTGGTTTTAACTACCCTACATACCAATGATTCAGCCGGTGTAATTCCGCGTTTATTAGATCTTGGCATCCAGCCTTATTTATTAGCACCAGCTTTAAATAACATTGTTGCTCAAAGATTAGTTAGGCGACTTTGCCCAAAATGTAAAAAAGAAAAATCTTTAACGACTGAAGAAACTGAAAAAATTAAAAAAATCCTAGCGGTGATTAGCCCCAAGGCTAAGGTTGATGTGCCTAAAGAAATACCAAAAGTTTATGAAGCGGTGGGCTGTGAAGCTTGTAATAGTATTGGTTATAAAGGACGAATTGGTATTTATGAAGTTATGATGATTAATCAAGCGATTAAAGATTTAACCGGACAAAATGCTCCAGAATTTAAAATTTTAGAACAAGCCATTGAAGATGGCATGGTAACCATGCTTCAAGATGGCATACTTAAAGCACTTGAAGGCATAACTTCCTTAGAAGAGGTTTATAATGTAGCTGGTAAAATGGATTATATTGATAAACTATATGACATTGTGGTTGCTAAAACTATTGGTCGCGGCTTTAAACTTAATCAAGAAGACGTGAGCCATGGCCAAGAAATAATTAAAGAAATTGGTAAAGATAATGGCAAGTTATTAGCTGGCTATCACACTAATGAAATAATAAATATTGTGATGGCTGGAGCTATTCAGGCTGAAGCTGGCGATGTTCATATTGATCCAACCGAAGACGGAGTAAAGATTCGCTATCGTATTGATGGAATCTTACATGATATAGCTACCCTAGGAAAAGAAAATTATATTCCATTATTATCAGCTATCAAAAACAATGCTGGTTTTGCGTCTAATATTAAAAAACCAACTTATGATGGGCGCTTTACGATTTATGCTACTGATAATAAAAAAGTTGATTGCCGTGTATCAATTATTATTGGTGGTTATGGTGAAACCGCTGTTATTCGTCTCTTGTCATCTCAAGCTAAGAGCTTAGAAATGGAAAAACTAGGCATTAGTTCTGTATCTTTAAAAATTGTTAACGAAGCTATTAAAAAAACTAAAGGCGTTATTTTAACCACTGGTCCAACTGGTTCAGGTAAAACCACCACGCTTTACAGTTTATTAAATAAACTAAATGATCCGAGTGTAAAAATTATTACCATCGAGGACCCAATTGAATATAACTTAGAGGGCATTATTCAAACCCAAATTAGCAATGAAGAGGGTTACACTTTTGCCGCGGCACTACGTTCTTTAATGCGCCAAAATCCAAATATTATCATGGTGGGAGAAATTCGCGATGAAGAAACAGCTAAGGTGTCTATTGAGGCGGCTTTAACTGGCCACTTAGTCTTATCAACCATTCACGCTAATTCAGCGGCCGGCGCTATTGCTCGCTTTGTTGGTTTGGGCGTTGATAAACCTTTACTATCAAGTTCAATTGAGTGCTCTATTGGTCAAAGATTGGTTAGACGCCTATGCCCTAAATGCAAAGCCAAGGATATAATTAAACCTGAAATGGAAAAGAAAATTAAAGAAATTTTAGATCGAATTAAGCCAAATAGTGGCGTAGAAATTCCAAAAAAATTCGAACTTTATAAAGCAGTGGGCTGTTCAGCTTGTGGTAATATTGGTTATAAGGGTAGAATTGGTATTTATGAAGCTGTCTCTATGACACCTCAAATGCAAAAATTAATTCAAACGCCAACTGTCACTGAAACAGAAATTGAAGAACTAGCTTTGCAACAAGGCTCAATTCTTATGACGCAAGATGGTATTTTAAAAGCTCTTGCTGGGGAAACTACTTTAGATGAAGTGTTTAGAGTGGCAGCGTAAAATTCCGACCTCACCCGGTCTCGCTACGCGAGCCCACCCTCTCCATCCGCTCCGCGAGATGGAGAGGGTGACAAAATTCCGCGTTAGCTGGATTGAGTCGGGTGAGGTCTTAAAAACCATGAAAATTGCTATCATCTCTGATCTCCATGATAACTTGCCGTACTTAACGGCTTTTTTAGCTCTCGCTAAAAAAGAAAAAATCACCGAACTTTTAATTTGCGGCGACGTTGGCAGTTTAGAGACTTTAGAAACTATTCCAAAAAAACAATTTAAAAAAATTTATTTTGTTTTTGGAAATGCTGATAATTTTTCGCCAGATGATGTCCCGTCTTACATAATAAATTTAGGCGAATCAGCTATTATTGAAATTGATAGTAAAAAAATCGGACTCTGTCACGAGCCCTACAAAATAGAAAAGTTAATAGCCGACAAACCAGAAATTATTTTTTATGGCCACACTCATAAACCATGGGTGGAAATAAAAGATAAAATTATGTTAGTTAATCCCGGAACTTTAGGCGGAGTTTTTATGCCCTCTACTTTTGCGGCGTGGAATCTAAGCCGACCGGCGCCGGAACTAATTAGAACTGAATTATTAAACAAATAAAAAATAAGCGTTAATCAAGATGCTCATTTTTTTATTATAATTTTTATAACACACTTAAATTAATAGCGTGTTCTGCGTCATATTCAGATATTGTTTTATTACGTCTTAAAATACTAACTAAAGAATTAAATTGACTCTTGGTAACTATATTAGCTTCAATACGCTCTAGCCAGGTGCGATGAAAATTAAGTTCATCCCAAACTTGATCAAAACGTTTATTCATACTATCTTCCATTTTATCAAATCGCTCGTCCACATGCTCGGACAGAGCTTTAATAGCTTCCATGATCTCCATATCACTTGTTTGTTTATTCATAAACCTCTAAATTATAAAATTAATAAAATAGAGGGGTAAGAATATAAATATAGCAAAAAACCAAGCTAACAACAATAGTCTAAGATTTTTGTCGTCAATTTACGCGGTGTGGAATACAGGGCGGGGAACGCCAGAAATGATTAAAGCCGAAGAAATAATTACTTAGTTGAATCATACAAAGTTTTTATTTCTAAAACAGACAATGCTCGGTTATAAACCCTAATATCATCAACTAAGCCACTATAATAATAACCTGGCTGCGAAATATAAAAACCATTGCTAACAATTCTTGATTGCGTAGTATAATTCAAACAATTACCTAAATTTTGTTTAACGGCATTAACATAAAGTTCCACGGAAGAAGCCGAGGGCACGCCATTATAAAAAATGGCGGTTACAAAAACCCAGTTATTAGCTAAACCAGAGCTACTAACTCCTAAAACATTTGATTCATAAGTATTAAATCCAAAACATCCAGCTTGTAACCATAAATCATAAGACTGGCTATTCCATTTAAAAACCATACCATTAACACCACTCCATTTCATCCAAAAAGCTACTGTATTATAGGCTCCGCTACTTAAATTAGTTGGTAAATTATTAACTAATAAATAATCATTACTCCCATTAAATTGGCCAGCATAAGCTCCAACCTTACCAGTAGCATAATGAGTACCTAAACCAGACCAGGTACCATGATTGCCAAATGAATCATAAACCGTGGTTCCTTCGCCTTCATCAAATTTCCACCAACCAATTAAACCACTATTGCCCAAACCACTATCTACGGTAGCTAAATTAACTCCTGCCTTTAAATCATTAACATTATTACCCAAACAAAAACCTAAGGCATATTTATTAGTTTCCGTAGAATAGTTATAACTATAATTATTATCAGGACAATTATTGTCATCCCTGGGACTAGGATTATTAGGAATAATAGCTAAATAGGTTTTAGTGCTATCTGGGCTAGCTAAACTATTGCCTGGAGTAATAATCGTAGGATAATAGCCTTGGTCATCATAGTACAGTTCTAGGGCCGTAGATATTTGTTTTATATCAGCCACTCTTTTAGCATCTCTTGATTTAGCTCTTAGATTACCTAGGGCCACTATGGCTAGGGTAGATAAAACTCCGATAATAGCGATGACGACTAATAATTCGATTAGGGTAAAAGCTGATTTATTATTATATTGATTGCCTAATAATTTAAATATCATAATTTTATTATAGCGCAAAAAAGCTCGTCTTAATAAACGAGCTTTTTATAATTCTAAATTAAACTAATTTAGCTAGATATTTTCCGGTATAGCTTTTTTTATTTTTAGCTACTTCTTTTGGCGTGCCTTGAGCCACAATTTCTCCGCCCTTATCACCACCTTCGGGACCTAAATCAATTATCCAATCAACTGATTTTATAACATCTAAATTATGTTCAATAATAATTACGGTATTGCCTTTGTCAACCAATTTATGCAAAATATTTAATAAACGCTTAATATCATCAAAGTGTAGGCCAGTAGTTGGTTCATCTAAAATATATAAAGTTTTACCAGTCGCACGGCGCGATAATTCAGTCGCTAACTTAATACGTTGTGCTTCTCCGCCTGATAAGGTTGTCGCTGGTTGACCTAATTTAATATAACCCAAACCAACCTCAAATAAAGTATTTAACTTTTGATGAATAATTGGAATATTTTTGAAAAAAAGCAAGGCTTCCTCAACTGTCATTTCTAAAACATTAGAAATATTTTTACCATTATAATGAATTTCCAAAACTTCGCGTTGATAACGATGACCATGACAAACATCACATTCTACATAAACATCTGGCAAAAATTGCATTTCAATTTTAATAATACCGTCACCAGAACAAGCTTCGCAACGTCCACCCACCACATTAAAAGAAAACCTGCCTGGTTGATAGCCGCGAATTTTAGCTTCTGGCAAAGCCGCAAATAAATCTCTAATTGGGGTAAATAAACCAGTATAGGTTGCCGGGTTAGAACGCGGCGTTCTACCAATAGGTGATTGATCAATATCAATTACTTTATCTAAATGCTCTAAGCCTTCAATGCGATCATGCTTACCTGGCAAATCTTTAGCATGATAAAATTTTCGATTTAAAGCCTTAGCTAAAATATCAGTCACTAAAGTTGATTTACCAGAGCCAGACACGCCAGTAATGGCAATTAATTTACCCAAAGGAAACTCTACATCTAAATTTTTTAAATTATGTTCGCTGGCGTTAATAATTTTAAATTTTTGACCAGAACCAGTACGATAAGACTTAGGCAAAGGAATAGTTTTTTTACCAGACAGATATTGACCAGTTAAAGATTTAGCTGATTTTTTAATTTCTTGTGGTGTCCCAGCCGCCACAATTTGTCCGCCATGTTCACCAGCCCCTGGGCCAATATCAATAATATAATCACTCGCTTCCATAGTAGCCGCATCATGTTCTACTACAATCACAGTATTACCTAAATCACGTAAGTCTTTTAAGGTGTCAATTAATTTATCATTATCGCGCTGATGTAAACCAATCGATGGTTCATCTAAAATATATAAAACACCCATTAAAGCTGAACCAATTTGCGTAGCTAGTCTAATGCGCTGCGCTTCACCGCCTGACAAAGAACCAGCCGCCCGATCTAGAGTTAAATAATCCAAGCCAACGTTTAGCAAAAACGTTAAACGCAGTTTTATTTCCTTAATAATTTGATAAGCAATCTTTCTTTCACGCGCGCCAAGCTCTTTACCAGCCTCTAGATTAACAAAAAAAGCTTGAGCTTCTTTAATAGATCTAGCTGTTACCTCATAAATAGAATTTTGAGAAATTTTAACCGCCAAACTTTCTGGTTTTAATCTCTTGCCCTGGCAAGCTGGGCATAATAATACCCGCATATAACCCTCGATTTCCTTACGAATATAATCAGATTCAGTTTGCTCATAACGCCGCATTAAGTTAGGCACAATACCTTCAAAAGCAAATTGATCTTGCGGGCCAGTGCCATATAAAATCATATTACGCTGCTTAGTATTTAATTGATTTAAGGGCGTATTAAGATCAAATTTATAGTCTTGAGCGGCTAAACCAAGTTGGCGCGATAACCACATCTGGCCATTAACATTATTATGCACCCAGGGCTTAATACCACCTTGAGCAATGGTTAATCTTTCATTAAATACTAAATCAGGATCAACTTCTAATTTAGTGCCCAAGCCAGAACAATCTGGACAAGCACCATGAGGAGAATTAAAAGAAAAATGATGTGGCTCTGGTTCCATAATAGTCAAACCACACTTAGGACAAGCCAATAGTCGAGAGAAAATTTTAAGCTGAGAATCTTTAAGTGACCAAACGTAAACTACGCCTTCCCCTAAATCAAGTCCCTTATCTACGCTATCAGTTAATCTAGAAATATCTGCCTTATCTTTAGTGACGCTTAAACGATCAACCACGATTTCTAAATTATGTTTTTTTTGTTTATCAACTGACAAGTCTTCAAACTCTTCTAAGGTATAAATTATTTTATCGAATCTTACTCGACTAAAACCAGCTCGTTTAATGCTCGGGATAACTGATTTATGTTCACCTTTTTTATCTTTAATAATCGGCGCTAAAATAATTATTTCTTGATCAAAAAATACTTCTAAAATTTGTTTAATAATTTCATCAATGGAGTAGGGCTTAACTTTCAAATTACACTTTGGACAATAAGGCACGCCAATACGAGCAAATAATAAACGTAAATAATCATAAATTTCTGTCACTGTACCAACAGTGGAACGCGGATTATGAGAGGTGGATTTTTGATCAATAGAAATAGCGGGCGATAAACCTTCAATTAAATCAACGTCTGGTTTATCAATTAACCCAATAAACTGTCGCGCATAAGCACTTAAAGATTCAACATAGCGACGTTGGCCTTCGGCATAAATTGTATCAAAGGCCAAAGAAGATTTGCCTGAACCAGATAAACCAGTAATGACTACTAATTTATCTCGTGGAATATCTAAGCTAATGTTTTTTAGATTATGAACACGAGCGCCCTGTATTCTAATCACGTCATGCCCAGTCTTTTTTTTGGCTGATTTTTTAAGTAATGAGGGATTGACCATAAAAAAAATAAATCCTACCTATTATACACGCAAAAAGTCTTTTTGGCAAGAGTAGATAGTAATAAAAAGGCTTGTTTTTTATAAAAAGACGTGTTATGATGGGCTTTATTGAGTATAAGCACTCGTAGCTCAATGGATAGAGCACTTGGCTTCGGACCAAGGGGTTGTGGGTTCGAATCCTGCCGAGTGCGCCAACCTTCGCTAAGGCTTCGGCTGGCAAGTCTAATTTATAATCAAAATCAAGTAAAATTAGTTTTGCTTGCAAGACGAAGTTTTAGCGTAGTCTTGGCTGGGTAGCTCAGTTGGTTAGAGCGCGGCACTCATAACGCCGAGGTCGAGAGTCCGATCCTCTCCCCAGCTACTCATATAGGCACCCATAGACTTGCCCTGTCGCATGACAGGGTCAGCGGTAGATCCGTCCGCCAACCGGTCGGACGGACTCTTAAGCGAATGGTATTTTAAAATAAAATTAGATAAGTTAAGGTTAACAATATGCACCCATAGCTCAGCGGTAGATCCGCCAGCTGGCGGACTCTTAAGCGAATGGTATTTTAAAATAAAATTAGATAAGTTAAGGTTAACA
>CAZQHN010000002.1:0-63042 GCA_964593745.1 uncultured Gammaproteobacteria bacterium | reverse complement strand
ATATGCACCCATAGCTCAGCGGTAGAGCAGTCGCCTCTTAAGCGAATGGTCGTAGGTTCAATCCCTACTGGGTGCACAAATTATTTGGAGGGGTATGACATATTTCGTCTACGTAATTATTAATAAAGCTAAAAAATTTTATATTGGCCAAACATGTAATTTAGAAAAGAGACTTGCTAGGCATAATTTATTATTACCATCTAAAAAATCTTCTTTTACAAAAACAAAAGGCCCTTGGTTTATTTTATATAAAGAAACCCACAATACTAGACAAGAAGCAAAACAAAGAGAAAAACAATTAAAAAGTTATCGAGGAAGAAAGTTTATTAAAAACATTATTTTACTCACTGCTCGGCGGTAGATCCGCCAGCTGGCGGACTCTTAAGCGAATGGTCGTATCCGCCAACTGGCGGACTACTGGGTGCACAAATTATTTGGAGGGATATGTAATATTTTGTATATGTAATTTAAAATAAATAAATTTTAATTAATTTAATAAATTGAACTTATAAAACAGGAGGTAAAATTGAAAGTTAGCGCCTTAACAAGAAGGGATTTAAATAAACCAGTCTATAATGTTTTAGTTGATAGCTTTTTAATATTTAACCCACAAATTATCGATATTATTGAAATTAAAACTTCGGCAACTAACCAAGGCTCTAGTAAAATACTAGTCTATACCAATGATAAGCATGGACTTAACGTCACTTTATTAGAATGGTTACCACAAGAAGGTGTAATTATCGTAGTTTCTGAACCGATTCCCCTAATACTTTTTAATCAGCTATCGCCTATTGTAGCCCTAAAATTAAAAGCCGCTAAAACATATTGGCAAATAAATATTAGTAATCTAATTGAAACCATACTTTTACTAATGCCCTTGCCGGAAAAAATAGATCCTATTTAAAAAGCAGTAAAGAAATTATCTTTACTGCTTTTAAATTACAAAATATTTATTATTTTTTCAAGGCATCCTTAAGGGTTTTGCCAGTTTTAAACTTAGCGACTTTTACTTCTGGAATCTGGATTCTTTCATTAGGTTTTTGCGGATTAACTCCACCACGAGCATGCCGACTACGAGCCTCAAAAGTACCAAAGCCAACTAAATTAACCTTAGCGCCGGATTTTAGTTGCTCAATAATCAAGTCAATCATCTTATCAATCACTTCTTCAACTTGGCGTTTGCCAATACTTGTTTGTTCAGAAATTTTGTCAATCAAAGCTGCTTTGTTCATATGATTATGTCTCATAAAAGAGATTTAAATTTGTGAAATAAACAAACGAGCAATTGAAAGGCCAAAAAATAAAACGGCCAAAACAATTGTGATCATAAAAAGAGTCTTTTCAATACCTCTTTTAGTTTGAAAAACATTACTTGAACCACCAAAAACACCAGACAAACCAGTACCCCTGCTTTGTAATAAAATAACCACAATTAACAATACCGAGACAATGATTTGAGTAATTTGTATTAAGCGAGGATCAAGCGTCATACTTTATTTTTTAATTTTATTAATTAAATTAACCAAAGTCACTGGATGATTAACGGCTAAATCAGCTAAAATTTTACGATCAATTTCAATTTTATGCTTCTTTAATAAAGCTATAAATTTTGAATAAGATAAATCATGTTCTTTAACAAAGGCACTAATTTTAATTTGCCACAAAGCGCGACGGGTACGTTTTTTATTACGTCGATCACGATACGCGTGTACTCCGGCTTTAAGGGTAGCGGTTTTAGCTCGCTTAATTAAATTTTTTCTTCCCCAGCGATAGCCCTTAACTTTTTTTAATAACTTACGGCGCTTCTTAACATGGGTAGTTCCTCGTTTTACTCTAGGCATATAGGATAATTTTTAATTTCAAATTTTTAATTTTTAAAACTAGTGGTAGGGCATGAATGATTTAATATTTTTAGCATCACTTTTATGAGCGCTAAGATCACGACGCTTATTACGAGTTGTTTTGCCTGATTCGCGAGAATTAAAATGATCTTGGCCGGCCTTACGACGACGTAATTTATTGGTCTTAGTTTTAGAAAATCTTTTAGCAGTGGCTTTATGAGTTTTTAGCTTAGGCATATCGGTAAAATTTCAATTATATTAGATAAAATCTAGCTCTTTTTATTAATTACTACTATACTAAACTTTCCCCCCATGCTTGTCAAGCCTTCTTCAATAGTAATTGATAGCTCTTCATCCTGTCGCAAAAGATCAAGAAACTTATTAATCATCTGACGAGCCAATTCTGGGTGTTGTCTTTCTCGACCTCTAAGTTGTAATTCTAAACGCAACTTATCACCTTTGGATAAAAATCTTTTAGCTTGCTCACGACGAACATTAAGATCATGCTCACCAATTCTAATAGACAAACGCAAGCTTTTAATTTCACTCTTTCTTAGATGCGCTTTTTGCTTTTGAGCTTTTTTGTCGCGTTCATATTTAAATTGACCATAATCACCAATTTTTACAATTGGCGGGTTAGCTGTCGGATTAACTTCAATTAAATCTAATTCTGCTTCTTCAGCTAAAGTTAAAGCCTGACTTAAGGGCATTTCACCACGAAAACTGCCCTCATCATCAATTAACATAACTATCGAAGCATGAATTGCTCGATTAACGCGAAAAGCTTTTTGTGGTTCTTGATGTTTTGGTTTACGATGTGTTCGACGCATAAATATAAGTTGAAAGTAAAAAGTTAAAAGTAAAATTTTTAAAAAATTTTTCAAAATAAAATAAATTTGGGTATTATTTTACTTTTAACTTGTTACTTTTTACTATTTCTGAGCGGGTAACGGGAATCGAACCCGTATCTCTGCCTTGGCAAGGCAATATAATAACCATTATACGATACCCGCCTACGCTTCGCTTCGGCGGGCAGGCCCGCCATTATAGGCGCTAACTAAATTTTTAAACTACCTGGCCTGCTATCTAAAGCTTTAGCAAAAGATAGCTTGCCAGCCGTAGCCTTGGCGAAGGCTGGTGCCGAAGGAGGGAATCGAACCCTCACTGCATATTACTGCAAACGGATTTTAAGTCCGTCGCGTCTACCAATTCCGCCACTTCGGCTTAATAAGTTGCAAGTAAAAAGTTAAAAGTAAAATTTTTAAAAACCTCTTCCAAATAAAATAAACTTGGTTATTATTTTATTTTTAACTTGTGACTTTTTGCTTACTTGGTGGAGATGAGGGGAGTTGAACCCCTGTCTAATAAATTGGAGTTAGCATTTGTCCAGATATAGTCTGATCTAAAATTTTATTTTTATCGTCAAGATCAAACAAAACCGATAAAAACTAGCCTGAATAAATTTAGATTAAGTTTGTCAGGCAACAAAGCTTAATCGATTCCGCAATATGACACCCATTAACCTTAGCGCGGACTACCTTGGATGGATGGTTGCGTGCTTTAAGCAGCAACGGTCGCGAAGCTAGGAACCTTCCAAGAGAAGGCTAGCTTGGCGCTAGCAGTTTTGACAACTGTTGATGTAATTAGATTAACGTGATAATCAGCACGATCTGAATGCTAAGGCCAAGATTTACTATCAAAGCCTGACATCCCCTTGTTTAAGAACTAACCAACTAAGCCACTCTGCTTAATACTCTTGAGTCGTCTTTTTAGCTCCCGATCTTTAATACTCTGACGCTTATCATAGCGCTTTTTTCCGCGAGCTATAGCGAATTCTAGCTTAATAAGACTTCTCTCAGTATATAGTCTAAGCGGAATCAATGTCAACCCCTTTTCTTGCTGTTTACCAACTAAACGAGAAATTTCCTGACGACGTAATAAAAGTTTTCTTGGTACCTCGGGCTTATAATTTTCTTTATTACCAGCGCAACGATAATGACCTATATAAGCATTAATTAAATAAGCTTCTGGTAATCTAGGTGGGCGCTGACGCAAAACCACAAAGCTACCAGCTAGATTAGCTAAACCATTTTTAGCAGCCTTAACTTCAGCTCCGGTTAAAACTAGGCCGGCGCTTAATTTTTCTAAAAATTCATAATCATAACTGGCTCGTTTGTTAAGCGCTAAAACGTTCATAAATTATGAAACATTCCAAGCTATAAGTTGCGCCATGGCTTTTCTGTTTAGTAAGCTAACTTCAACCTGGCGACGATAATAAATGGAATTTAATGTCTCTAAAGCCTTAGCATCAGCTTGATAACGTTGTTTTAAAAGATTTATTTCTTGATCAATGTCTGAGGCACTTACTTCTAAGGCCTCTGCTTTTATAATAGCACGTAAAACCAAGCTCGTTTTAACTCTTATTTCTGCCTGGGAAACAAGCTCCGTTTTTAAATCTGTAATAGTTTTTTTAAGGCTTAATAAATAATCATCAAATTTAGCTCCCATGGCTTTAACATTATACTCTAACTCCTGCAACATAATTTCAACCTCATTATCAATTAAAATTTTTGGTAGCTCGCTAATCTCTGAAGCCTTAACAATTTTTTCCAACATCTCATTTTCTAGTTTATGCTCAGCCTCATGCTTTTTTTCATGTTCTAGGGATTGTTTAATATTATTTCTTAATTCAGTTTCATCTTTTAAACCAAAGGTGGCTACGAACTCTTGATCAAGCTTGGGTAATTCCCGAGCAAAAACATCTTTAATCTTTACTTTAAAATCAACTGCCTGACCGGCTAAATTTTTTTGTTGGTAATCAGCTGGATAATGAAGCTTAAACTCTCTTTCATCGCCGCGCTTAGCACCTAATAAATTCTTATCAAAACCAGGTACAAAATAATCTTTACCCATTACCACGGCCAAAGCTTTAGCTTGACCACCTTCAAGAGGAACGTTATTTAAAAACATCTCAACGTCAATAACCACCTTATCGCTCTCTTCTACTGGACGATCAACTATTACTTCTTTAGCTCGACTGTCTTGTAAATGATTTAAAACTTTATTAACTTCTGCCTCACTAACTAGCACTGGTTTTTTAGACAATTTTAAGTTTTTATAATCACCTAATTTTACTTCTGGCAAAAGGGTTAGCAACGCCTTATAAGCAAAATCATTTTGTGGTGCCATTTTAGTAACCGTAATTTCTGGTCGACCAACCCAATCTTCGCCCACTTCATCCTTAATCGCTTGATCAATGGTTTTGGCAATCGCTAAATGAGCCGCTTCTTCTACTAAAACCATTTCACCAAAACGATTTTCAATAACTTCCAAAGGTGCTTTACCAGGACGAAAACCTTCAATTTTGTGTTTAAAAGATAGTTGCTCAGCGGCTTGCTTAACAAACCGAGCCATTTCTTCAGCGCTTAACTCAACAATTAATTCAACCTGAGAAGCGGATAAATTATTTTTTGTAACTTGCATGATTTAAAATTAAAGTAAAAGCCCAACAATTAATAAAGCAATAATATTAACAATTTTAATCATTGGATTAATGGCTGGCCCAGCTGTATCTTTATAAGGATCACCCACTGTATCACCAGTCACGGCTGCTTTATGAGCCTCTGAACCCTTGCCACCAAAAAAGCCGGTCTCAATATATTTTTTAGCATTGTCCCAAGCACCACCGCCAGAGGTCATGGAAATAGCCACAAAAATACCAGTCACAATTGAACCAATTAATAAGCCGCCTAAAGCCTCAACCCCTAAAACAAAACCGATAATAATAGGCACAACTACTGGCAAAAGTGCTGGTAAAGTCATGCGACTAATAGCTGCTTTAGTTACAATATCAACTGTTCGACCATAATCTGGTTTATCTGTTCCAGTCATAATGCCTGGTTTTTCTTTAAATTGTTTTCTTACGTCTTCTACCACACTACCTGCCGCTTTGCTAACGGCTTGCATTGATAAAGCCCCAAAATAATAAGGCAACATACCACCAATAAACAAACCAGCCAACACCAAAGGATTATTAATTTGGAAAGAAAAACTAGCTCCAGCGCTATTAGTATAATCAGCAAACAAAACCAAAGCTGCTAAAGCCGCGCTACCAATCGCATAACCCTTAGTCACAGCTTTAGTAGTATTACCAACCGCATCTAATGGATCAGTTACTTTTCTGACTTCAGAAGGCAACTCAGCCATTTCAGCAATACCGCCAGCATTATCAGTAATTGGGCCATAAGCATCAATCGTCACAATAATACCTGCCATAGATAACATCGCCATAGCAGCAATCGCAATACCAAATAAGCCGGCTAAAGAAAAAGCTGCCCAAGTGGCTAACACAATAACAATCACTGGCCAAACCGTTGACTTCATAGACACCGCTAAGCCAGTAATTATATTTGTACCATGCCCCGTCGTTGAAGCTTCGGCAATTTCTTTGACTGGTTTATATTTAGTTGAAGTGTAATATTCGGTAATTACTACCATAGCAGCTGTCACAGCTAAACCAATTAAAGTAGTTAAATAAATATTAGTTAAACTATATAAAGTATTACCAGCCATTAACCATTTAGTAATAGGATAATAAATAATAGCGGCTAAAGCTCCGGCGACGATCAGCCCTTTATATAAAGCCGCCATAATATTTTTTTTCTTACCTAATCTAATAAAGAAAGTCCCGACGACTGAAGTAATAATTGCGACTGCGCCTAAGACCAATGGGAAAAGTAAAGCGTTTTCAAAACCAGGAAAAGTTAATTTACCTAAAATAATTGTAGCAATGGTTGTCACAACATAAGTTTCAAATAAATCAGCGGCCATACCAGCGCAATCTCCTACATTATCACCAACGTTATCCGCAATCACGGCTGGATTTCTTGGATCATCTTCTGGAATGCCAGCTTCAACTTTTCCAACTAAGTCAGCTCCGACATCAGCGGCTTTAGTAAAAATACCACCGCCCAAACGAGCAAACACGGAAATTAATGAACCACCAAAACCTAAACCAATCAAAGCGTGCACATCATGAGTTAAAAGATAAAAACCAGCTGTACCTAATAAAGCTAAACCAACCACTAACATACCAGTAACACTACCGCCGCGTGCAGCCACAGCCAAAGCCTTACCAATACCATGACGGGCTGCTTCAGCTGTTCTGACATTAGCTCTAACAGAGATATTCATCCCAATATAACCAGCAATAGCTGACAAAGCTGCTCCTATTAAAAAAGCCATAGCCGTTATCCAACCCAAAGAAGGAATTAAACCAATAATAATAAATAATACAATAGCTACTACACCAACGGTTCTATATTGACGATTAAGATAGGCCTTAGCACCCTCTTGAATAGCACAGGCAATTTGACGCATTTTTTCATTACCCTCTGGTAAGCGAAGAATATAACTAATAAACACTAGACCATAAACAATGGCCAGGGCGGCACTGCCTAAAATAAGAAAAATAATATTGTTCATATAGATTAAAAATTTTTAATTTTATAATTTTTAATTTTTAATTTCTTCAATCTGTTCTTCGATTTCAACTTTTTCTTCCGCGCCATCTTTAACTCCATCTGTGCTATCCTTACTCTCATCTATATTATCTGTAGTTCCATCTATGGTTTCATCTGCGCTATCTATGGTCCCATCTGTATTATCCGTGGTTTTATCTGCGGTCCCATCACCAGCAATATCAATATTCCAACCTGTTAGATGAGCAGCTAAACGAACATTTTGTCCATCCTTACCAATTGCCAAAGACAGCTGATCATCTTTCACGGTAATATAAGCTTGATGTTGGTCAACCACTAATTTAACCTGTTCAACTTTAGCTGGAGCTAAAGCATTAGCAATAAAAACTTCAGCGTCTTCATTGAACTCAATAATATCGATTTTTTCTCCGCCTAATTCTTTAATAATTGTTTGAATACGAGCGCCGCGCTGACCAACGCAAGAACCAATCGGATCAATATTTTCATTAGCCGCCAACACCGCAACTTTAGAACGACTACCAGCTTCGCGGGCGACTGATTTTATTTCTACTAAACCATTGGAAATTTCTGGGATTTCTAAATAAAAAACCTTTTTTAAAATTTCTTCCGAGGTGCGAGATAAAACAATTTCTGGGCCCTTGGGCGTAATGTTAACTTCTTTAACATAAAACTTTAAACGCTCACCAGGTACATAACGCTCAGTTCTAATTTGTTCTTCAGGTGGGATTATACCAGTTGCTCGACCCAAATCAACCAACACTAAACGACCTTCACGTCGTTGCACAAAACCAGTAATGACTTCATGTTCCTTGTCTTTAAATTCACTAAACACCATATCGCGTTCAGCTTCTCTTAAGCGCTGAATAATTACCTGCTTAGCGGTTTGCGCGGCCATACGACCATATTCTTCATGAGTTTCCAACTCGGTTTTTATTTCGTCACCAATTTTATATTTTTTATTAATAGCTTTAGCATCTTTAAATTGAATTTCTGTTTTAGGATTAAAACGTCTTTTTTCTTCACCCTCCGTAACTTCAGCGGAGGAGGGCTCGCCTGATTGTTCTACTGCAATTTTTTTATCATCTTTTTTAACGGGCAATTCAGCCTCGGCCTCCGAAGCTTCAGCGTAGGAGGCTAACTCTTCTTCAGGTAAGTCCTCTACCACGGTCTTGATGTCAAAAACTTTAGTTTTGTTATTATCGGGGTTATATTCCACCTTAATATTTTGATTTTTTTCACCATAATCTTTGCGATAGGCCGCTGCTAAAGCAGATTCAATTGTAGTAATGACTGCTTCATAAGACAGACCTTTTTCATCGCAAATTTGTTTAATGGCGCTAGTTATTTCACTCATATATATAGTATAAAATTAAAAGCTTGTCCCGACGTATGTCGGGATAAAAAATGGCAAGTGGCAAGTTAAAAAATAGCTTAATCTTACTGCCTGGCACTTAAAAAAGCCAGTATTTAAGATACTGACTTTAATAACTCTATCTTAACACCTGGCCTATTTTTAGTCAATATTAAGCTAATTTTGGCTATTTTTAGCTATATATTGACAAAAATAGCTAAATATGATATATTTTAATATTAAATTTAAAATAAAAAATTATAAAAAAATAAAATAAATAGGAGATAATAATGAAAAATTTAATCACAGTTCTTTTTATCATTACAATCGGCGTCTTTCTTGCTGGTTGTGGCGCTGCTGACCGGATGTTAGACGGCGAAGCCAAGTATGAAATAAAAAATGATGAAAACGGTAACGTCCACATTAACAAAGTGGGCGGAGATGATCTTACGATTGACGAAGTAGGTGAAACCTACTCTGTCATATCGGTAATTAAAAATGACGCCAATTCATCAAACCCCTTTGCCTCAGAATATAACGAGGAAGGTAAACCGCTACAACAAAACGGCAAGTTACTCGGTTATATGTCAAATCGTTCTTTTTATACCGAAATAAAAATAACGATTTACAATAAGCGAGAAAAAATTGTAGCCGAAGAACTTATCGGCTGCAAAAAAAATGTGGCTATTTATTTACCGCCCGGGAAGGATTATCAGTCCTGGGTTAACGGTAAATTTATAAAAACCTTTGATGTTATGCCTGACGTAACAAAAGGCATCAATATCGACGGCGAACATTACACCTGCTACTGGTTCGCCTACTAAAAAGGTTTTTCAAAAATTATAAAAGCATTCTGAAGATTCAGAATGCTTTTTCCATTTAAAAAATATTTTAACCATTAATATCTCCACTGCCTGGCAAATTTTCAAATACAAAATAAGTAATTGCGTAAGCCGCTACAATAATAATTAAACCAATAATGGCTGACTTAATAGTATCTTTAGCTTTATTAATTTTTTCTTCTTCACCCGCCGCGGTCATCCAATTATAACCTGCCACAACAATTAACACTACAAAAATTACGCCTAATAAAGCTAAAAAGGTTTTAATAACTCCGGCCACTACCAAGCCAACAGTGACATTTGGATCATAGCCAGCTTTTTCTTGCACCACCGTCATATTATTAGTTAATTGAGTCGCGGTATTACCCTGCAATAAACCTGCCTCAGCTATATTAAAAAATAAAATTGATCCAAAAATAATTAATAACCAAGTAATTTTTTTCATATTATTGCCCGCCACCACTTGGTAATTCCCCAGTGGTGCCACCAACTAAATAATTACTGACAAAAGCCCAAATCGCAAAAGCGCCAACCACAATAATTAAACCAATGATTGAAGCCTTAATAGTATCTTTGGCTTTAGTAATTTTTTCTTCTTCGCCCTGAGCTGTCATCCAATTATAACCTGCCAAAATAATTAACACTACAAAAATTACACCTAATAAAGCTAAAAAAGTATTAATAATTATGCCGATAATTTCCATTAACGTAGTGTCTGTGGCTTCAGTATAACCACCGCCTGTCCCAACGGTTTTTAAGCGATCAAGCATAGGCGAAACAGTTGGACTAGGGGTTTGTGCCCAGCTTAGTAAGGGAGAAAAACCTAAAATAGCAATAATAAATAACTTTTTAAATTTCATATTTTTTAAGTGGCGCCAACACCCCATAAACGAGTAATCACAAAAACGCTTATGGCATAAGCCGCAATCACTATTATTAAACCAATAATGGCGCTACGAATTGTATTTTTAGCCTTATCAACTTTTTGTTCATCGCCTGCGGCCGTCATCCAATTATAACCACCATAAATCATTAAACCCAAAAAAATTACGCCTAATAAAGACAAAAAAATAGAAATAAAATTACTAATTCTTTCATCTAGCGTTGGTTGATTATCCGGATCATAACCAGCTTGCTTAGCCAAATCATTAACCTTATTAAAACCAAAGCCAGTATTAGGACTATGCGTGGCAGTAGGCTCTTCTTGAGCCAAGACATTATTAAATAAAAATAAACTTAAAACAGAAATAACAATTATTTTTTTCATATTTGCGCATTATTGTTAATTGACTCGCCAACAAATCGAGTAATTGTATAAGCCAGAGCTACAATTATTAAACCGATCACTGCGGCAATAATTATCTGCCTAGCCTTATCAATCTTTTTGTCATCGCCTGCGGCTGTCATCCAAAGTACTCCGGCATAAATCATTAAAGCAAAAAATAAAATACCAACAAAAGATAGTACTGGAGCTAGAACCCTACCTGTCGCAACAGTAATATTGGTTGACGTGTCGTTAATTTGAGCTGTATCAGCAGTTGTTTTTAAGCCACTGTCGGTTTTAAAATTAAACGCCTGACTAGTTAAAGGCGCCAAACAACTAACCACTAACAATATCATTAAACTCCAACGAAACATAAATTATTTGCCGGTTAAAGTTTCACCAACGAAAGAAGTAATTGCGTAAGCGGAAACAACAATCACCAAACCAATAATGGCCGCGATTAAAATCTTTTTTGATTTTTCTATTTGCTCTTCATTACCAGCTGAAGTCATCCACTTTAAACCAGCATAAATTACTAAAACAAAAAAGATGGTTCCGGTAAAACCCAAGGCAGCACCAATAACCTTACCAATAAAACTCTGAATACTACCAGCATTTTCCAATGAACTAGGCGCGGCATCACTAAGTCCAGTATCACCAGTATAAGCTAAAATTAACTTTGTTTTAAATAAGCTAAACAAAGCTAACAAACTAAAAAATATTTTCTTCAACATAGTATGCTTCTTCATAGCCAAATAAAATTTAGCTCCAAAGAAACGAGCCCGAAAAATTTCGGGCTCTATATTTAATTATTAGTAGCGTCCAATAAAGCACTAATGATAAATTGAGCAATACCAAAGGCAGCCATAATAATCACTAGACCAATCACGCCAGAGATAATAAGTTTACGAGCTTCACTTACCTTATCTTCATTACCACCAGCTGTCATCCACTTAAAACCACCTAACAAAATAATAATCACAGCCACAATACCCAAAAAACCAAGAATAACACGAATAACTCGAGCCACGATTTCACGCGGGTCTCTTTGGCCCATACCAGTTTCGTTAGCAAAGTCATTGGCACTGTAATTACCCCAAAGGTTTAAATTACTCGCAGCCTGTGCTTCAACCGGTGACACTGAAAAGGCCAAGGCTGGTAAAGCGAATAAGTTAAATGCCAAAATAAAGGCTAATAAATTTTTCTTCATATGTCACCCCCTCTCTATTAAGAATAAATCTTTGTCTTATAAAGATGTTACTACTATGATAACATATTTATATAAATAAAGACAAGGTTTTATTAATGACTTTTTATGCTTTTAGCAAAAATTAAAAACTGGGGTTTTTGGTTTATTTTTTATCTTTTTTTAGCCCTAATTTTAGGGGTTAATAGTTTTAGTTATTTTGACCCTGATTTTGGTTGGCACTTAAGAACCGGGGAGCAAATTATGTTCCAACAAAAAGTACCTCATGATCAGATATATATGTGGTCTTTAGAGGGACAAAGTTGGGTTGACCATGAATGGCTAGCTAATTTTTTTATTTATATTTTATGGCAAAATGGTGGCTATATATTAATCACTAGCTTCTTTATAATTTTAATTATAGCTAGTTTACTAAGCTTAAACCAATATGTTTTTAAATATTACCTAACTAATAAAAGCCATCGAACAATTTTTATTTTTATAGAAACCATCGCTCTAATTGGCTGCCTACCACACTTTGGCGTTAGAGTACAGGAGTTTAGTTTTTTCTTTGCGATTATTTTATTTATAATTATAGATAGCTTTAGACATAACAAAAAAATTAAATTGATTTTTTGGCTGATACCACTTTTATTTTTTTGGTCTTGTTTACATGGTGGCTTCTTATTTGGCATAGCTATTAGCCTAGGCTGGCTATGGTATGAAATAATTTTAAAATTTTTCCCTCTAGTTAAAAGATTAACCAATGACCAACCACTAACCAATAAACAGTTAACCTTTGTTTTAATTATTGTTTTATTAGCTATTATAAGTACCTGCTTAACGCCTTACGGATTAGAGTTATATTCTTTTTTAAAAGATTATGGCCAAAACCGTTATTATTTATCACACATTGAAGAATGGCGCTCGCCTTATACAATTAATTTTCGCTATGACCAAATTATTTATAGCTTATTTATATTAGTGGTTAGTGGTGCCACTTTAGCATACCTTAAAAAAAACTTTTCTCTTTGGAAAACTGTTTTGGGTATAACACTTTTTTTATTAGCTATGCGTTCAGTTAGGCACTTTCCTTTATGGGCAAGTTTTTCTTTGCTATTTTTTGTTCCGGAAATTATTAAATACCACCTTAATGACATTAAACTATTTTACACTAAATATCTTGCGAGCCTAACATTTGGTTGTCTATTATTACTTTTTTTTATCACTATAATTAAAATTAGCCCCACTAATAAACCATTTACAAGCTATTGCCATTTTTATCCCTGCGGCGCCGTTCAATTTTTAAAAGACAACCCTCAATATGGCCAATTAAAAATGTTTAACAACTATGGTTGGGGTGGATATTTAATCGGCGTCTGGCCAGACAAAAAACTTTTTATTGACGGCCGACTACCGCAATACAAATTTAACCACCATACCTTATTAGAAGAATACTATTTATTTTTTTCTAAACCAGATATCACCAATCAACTAAATAAATACTCTATTAATTTGGTTTTATTTATGGCCCAAGAATCATTTATAAGGATTGATTGGCTAGAACACCTACTTACTGGACAAACATCAGGTAATCAAGCTAATCCCTTATTAGATTATTTAAAAAACTCACCTGATTGGACAAGGATTTATTTAGATAAAACGTCGATTATTTATGTTAGAAAAAATAATTAAACAACATTGGCCTTGGCTTATTTTAGCTGGTTTAATTTTTTTACTTCATTCGCAACATACGATTAATAGCGACGAAGGGGTGATACTTAATGCCGCCTGGAATATTATTAACGGCCGACAACTTTACATTGATACTTTTGAATTTATTGGCCCGGGCGCACCCTACTTACTAGCCATATGGTGGAAAATATTTGGCGTTAGTTATTTTTCAGCGGCGATTCTAGGTTATATTTCTATTTTATTATCAGCCTGGTTATTATTTTTAATCACAAAAAATCTAGGCATAAAGCAATGGGCCTGGTTTACTCCTGGTTTATTTATTTTAAGCTCTGCTTTTTGGCCAGCCATTAATCATAATACTTTTAATATTTTAGCGATTATCGGCGCGACTTATTGTTTAATAATAGCTTATAAAAAAAATTATTTATTTTTACTTAGTGGCTTATTAGCCGGGGCGGCTGTTTTATTTACCCAGCACAAGGGACTCGTCGCCCTATTAATATTTTTATTTTATTTAGCCTGGCAATTTATTAAACAACCACTTAAAATTAAACACATACTATGGTGGTTTGTCGGCCTGGGCTTAAGTTTGGCCCCCGTCTTTATTACTTGGCCAGCTAAAGTCTTATATCAAAATTTAATTATTTTTCCTAAAAATAATTATTTAGCGACCAATCTTTTGCCGCTTTGGCCTTGGTTAATTTTTGTGGTCCTAACTATAGTTTTTAGCTTTTGCTCATTAATTAAAGAGACTAAAATCAACCAATCAAAAATTAAATTACTGTTTATTTTAGGACTAGGTCTTATTTCAACTAGTTTAACTAGACCTGATTTTAACCACTTAATTCAAGTAGCGGCTATAATTATGCCCTTAATCACCCTAAACTTAGAAAAATATTTAATTAAAGACAATGATAAAAAAATTATGGCCTTTATTTTGTCCTTGGGTCTGGTTTTATCTATCCCCAAGCCCATACTAGATAATTTGGCTGCAAAAACTTTAATAAAATTGGTTAATGAATCTTGCCCTCAAGAAAAAAAACTCTATGCTGGACCATTTTTACCAGGTATTTATTTTGAAATGAGGGGCTTATCACTCTTGCCTTATAGCTTTTTAATTACTAGGCAACATACTCCTGAACAATTTATACAAGCTGCGCAAACTTTAACTAAACAACCACCAAATTGTGTTATTTTAAATTACGAAGTAGTAGAAAAATTTTCTTACAACAAAAACAACCCAATTGATAATTTTATTGCTCAACAATATCACGAAGTAAATAACTTAGGTAATATAAAAATTTTAATTAAAAACTAATATGCGTATTGATATTTGCCTACCGGCTTACAATGAAGCTTCTATCATCACAAATAATACCTTAAAACTTTATAACTTTTGTGTGGCTAATTTAGAAGATGTTACTTGGCAAATTATTTTAATTATCAATGGCTCTAATGACCAGTCACCTGAGTTAGCTAAACAACTAGCTCAACAATATAAACAAATTAAAGCCGTTATATTACCCCAGGGTGGCAAGGGTAGAGCTTTAAAAACTTATTGGCTTAAAAGCCAAGCAGATATTATTTGTTTTATGGATAGTGATTTAGTTGTAGCGCTAGAGGCCTTGCCTAGATTATTGTCGCCCCTAATTAATCATCAAGCTGACATGGTAATTGGTGACCGATTTCACAAACAATCAATTGTTAAACGGCCCTTAATTAGAGAAATGTACTCTAGACTTTATAGTTTTTTAGCACGCTTAATTTTACATAATAAAACCAGGGATCTACAATGTGGCTTTAAGGCCTTAACCAAAGAAGCCTTCTTTAAATTAGCTGATAAACTAACTGATACTAGCTGGTTTTTTGACACTGAGTTAATTATTTGGGCAGAAAAACTAGAGTTAATTATTAAAAATATAGCAGTTGATTGGCGCGAGGGCAGAACAGGTAAAAGACAGAGTAAATTATCATTAATTAGTAATGGTTTGGGGTTTTTAAAAAAGTTAATTAAATTAAGACACAAATTAAAAATAACTCTGTGATATAATATAATAAGCCTAACTAATCAATTATGACTAACCCTCGCTTTGTGCGTCGCCCGCCTCATTATTGGCGACCAGATAAAAAACCAAAAATTAAGCGTACAAATTGGCGGACCGAACACCAAAAAAGTTTTAATTGGTCTTATATTTTTACTCTACCTAAGGTTAAAAAAATTATTCGTTATGGACTTTTAGCGGTAATTATTTTATTAGTTGGTGGTGTAATGTGGCTATCTTGGGGTTTGCCTGATCCTAATAAACTAATGAGTCGCGAGGTTGCAGAAAGTACAAAAATTTATGACCGCACTGGAGAAACTATTCTTTATGAAATACACGGTGATGAAAAAAGAACACTTGTTACTCTAGATAAAATTCCCCAACACTTACGCGATGCCACAATCGCCATTGAAGACAAAAATTTCTACACCCATAAAGGTTTTAGTTTATGGGCTATTTTTAGAACCGCTGTCACTAATGTTTTTACTAATCGTCGCGCGGGTGGATCAACCCTGACTCAACAATTTGTTAAAAACGCTGTTTTAACTTCTAAAAAATCATATATTAGAAAACTAAAAGAAGTTATTATTGCCTATCGTATGGAAAAAAAGTTTTCTAAAGACGAAATACTACAAATGTATTTTAATGAAATACCCTATGGCTCTAATGCTTATGGTGTAGAGGCGGCTAGTTTAAAATATTTTGGCAAACACGTTGAAGAAGTTAATTTGGCCGAAGCCGCTATCTTAGCCGCCATGGTACAAAGTCCAACGCGGTATTCTCCTTATGGCACAAACAAGGAAACCTTAATTGCTCGTCAACAATATGTTTTAGATTTAATGGTTGATCAAGATATGATTTCCAAAGAAGAAGCTGAAACAGCTAAACAAGTAAAATTAACCTTTAGGGATCCGACTGATAATTTTATGGCACCACATTTTGTTTTACATGTTAAACAATTATTAGTGGAAAAATATGGCGAAAAAATGGTTGAACAGGGTGGCTTAAAAATCTATACTACCCTAGATACTTATAAACAAAAAATTGCCGAAGAGGTAGTTAAAAACAAAGCTGAAGATAATGATAAAAAATTCTTAGCTAGAAATGCAGCCCTGGTCTCAATTGACCCTAAAAACGGTCAAATTTTAGCTCTAGTGGGCTCAAAAGATTATTCTAATGAATCAATTGATGGGCAGGTTAATGTTGTTTTAAGCCCTCGACAACCAGGCTCATCTTTTAAGCCAATTGCTTATGCTACGGCTTTTATAAAAGGCTATACTCCTAATACCGTGTTATATGATGTAATTACTAATTTTTCTACCACTGGACAACCCTATCAACCAAAAAACTATAATGGTCAAGAATATGGCCCAGTAAGTATGAAAAAAGCCTTAGCCGGTTCATTAAATATCCCAGCGGTTAAAACTCTTTATTTAGCTGGTTTAGATAACACCTTAGAAATAGCTAAAAAACTTGGTTATACCACCCTAAATGATAAAGATAGACTTGGTTTATCTTTAGTTTTAGGTGGTGGAGAGGTTTCTTTATTAGAACACACCAACGCCTATAGTGCTTTTGCGCGCGACGGAGTTATGCATGACCCAAATTTTATTTTAAAAATTGAGGATCGCTCAGGTAAAATAATTGAGGAATATAAAAGTGACGAGCGTCGAGTATTTGAAGCTAATATTGCTCGCTTAATAAATTTTTGTTTATCAGATAATAACGAAAGGGCTTATATTTTTGGAGCCAGAAACTTTTTAACCTTAGGTAATCGACCGGTCGCGGTTAAAACTGGTACCACTAATAATAATCGCGATGCCTGGACAATTGGTTATACGCCATCATTAGTCACTGGAGTTTGGGTTGGTAATAATAATAACACCGAGATGAAAGCTGGGGCTGATGGTAGTGTAGTAGCAGCACCAATTTGGAATGAATATATGCGACGAGTTTTAGGCGATGATAATATAGAAAATTTTACTGCTCCAAAAATATCAACTACTGGTAAAGCGGTTTTAGATGGTAAAGATATTAACCAAACTAAAATTAAAATTGATCGCGCCTCTGGTCTTTTAGCGACTGAATATACCCCGGAAACTTTTATTGAAGAAAAAATCTTTCAGGAGCCACATAATATTTTATATTATATTGATAAAAATGACCCCCTGGGCGAAGCCCCAAAAAACCCTGCCTCTGATCCACAATTTAATTTATGGGAAAATGCTGTGCAAGATTGGGCTAAAAGAAATAAAATTGAAAGTAGTCAAGCGCCAACTGAAAAAGATAATTTACACCTACCCGAAAATAAACCGGTTTTTTCTTTTTCTGGTTTAAATAATAATCAGGCCATTACTAATACTACCCTAAATATAAAGCTCCAAGCTTCGGCACCGCGCGGCATTGCTCGAGCTGAATATTATATTAATAATAATTTATTAGAAACTAATTTAAATTATCCCTTTGGTTTAGAAACCAATCTTAATTTTTTATCAGCTGGTTATTATGAATTAGATATTAGGGTGTGTGATGATATTGATAATTGTTCTGAACAAAAAATAAATTTTAATTTAAAAAATAACCAAACCAACAATTCTACACCAAGTGTTATATTAATTAACCCAACTAATGAACAATTAGTTGGGCCAAGTGATTTTCCATTATTATTAAAAGTTAATTTAAAAAATACTCAAAACGCCGCTAAATTAATTTTTAAAATTACTGATGCCTCTAAACAAATAAAGACTGTTGGGCCAATTAAAGTCTCTAATCAAACAACAATAGAAACAAACTGGTCAACCCCCTTAGCTAGTGGGACTTATACAATATATGCTGAAATTACCACCTGGCAAGGAAAAACCATAACCAGCGAATCTACCACTATTATTGTTAATAATAATTAAACAAACATTTATTTAATTATTTTTTAATAGGCATAATAATATAACGATAATCTTTTTCTTCTTCACCCTGCAAAACACAGGGTGTTTGATTATCAATAATTTTAAAATTAATTTTAGAACTATTTAAAGCCGTTAAACCATCTAAAACATAGCGATAATTAAGGGTAATATCAGTTTCTTGGCCACTTAGATCACCTATTAAAAGGGCTTCATGTTCTCCGGTTTGACTAGAGGAAGAAAAAATTAATAAACCCTTTTTAGAAAAAGAAAAATTAATATCATTAATACCATTACGAGAAAAAATAGCTGCCGCCTTAACCGCCCTTAAAATTTCATCTTTATCTATTGAAAAAGAACAAACATGTTTTTGAGGGATAATTTGTTGATAATCAGGATAATGACCATCAACTAAACGTGAAACAATTTCTGTACCACCAACCACAAATAAACACTGGTTATCAGAGGCATAAAACATAACATCATTAACTAATTCATCATCACCTTGATCACTAGAAATAATTCTAATTAATTCTTGAATGGTTTTTACTGGAATAATAAATTGTTTAATATCCGATAAATCTGTTTCAATTTTTATTTTTTTTTCAGCTAAACGATAACTATCGGTACCAACTATGGTCATAATTTCATTATTTAATAAAAATAAAACACCGGATAATTCTACTCTTGCCTCATCATTTGATACGGTAAAAACTACTTGGGATAAGGCTTTTTTAAGTTCATTAATTGGTATTTTTATAAAATTTATTTGATCAATTTTTGGAATTAAAGGAAATTCTTCGGCTGACATTCCTTTAATTTTTGTTTTATAAGACCCACATTCAACCGTTAATTCATTATCTTTATTAAGATTTAATTCAACTTTTTCATTATTTAATAAACTAATATATTCTGAAATAATTTTTGCATCCACTGTAAAAGAACCAGATTTCTCAATTTTACCCCTTAAAATACTAGTAATTCCCAATTCTAAATTAGTAGTAATTAATTTTATAACCCCTTCAGTGGCAGAAAATAAAATATTATTTAAAATTGGTAAGGAAGTATTCTTTTGGGCAATATGACTAACTAAGTAAAGACTATTTTTTAAATTTTTTTGTAAGCTTATAATTTTCATATATTTATATAAATAAAAATAATAATAAGGCTGTTAAAAGTGTGAATAATTATTTTTATCCAATTATTTATTTATAAAAATAATTTTTATTTGGGGATAAGGCTGTTAATAAATTTGTTAAAAAAATTTATAACTATGCACAAAATTTGTTTTTATATTTTTATTTATTTTTTATACCTAGTTTATACACAATTTTTTATGTTTATAAATTAGGGTTGTTAACAGTTTTTAAACTAGTGTAATAGTTGTTTAATGGAAAGAATTTGTTGTTTTAATTTGGGATTATTTTTTAAATCTTCATTAATTTTATTACAAGCATGAATAGCAGTGGTGTGATCTCGATCTCCAATTTCGTGTCCAATAGCAGGAAAAGAGAAATTAATTTCTTCTCGTAAAAGATACATAGTAATTTGTCTAGGAAAAACTAATTCTTTTTTGCGACTTTTGCCAGTTAAATCTTTAATTTCAATATCAAAAAATTTAGCGACTGCTTCAATAATATGTTTAGAGGTTAAACTGGTTTCTCTAAATTCTGCTAAAGTATTAGCTAAAATACTTTTAGTGGCCTCTAGGGTAGCTGATAAATTATTAAATTCAAAATAAGTAATTAATCTAGTTAAAGCGCCTTCTAATTCGCGGATATTACTATTAATATTAATAGCTAAATAATTTAGGATATCTTCGGCTAAGGGATAATTTTTTTCATGACATTTGTTTTTTAGGATAGCTATTTTGGTTTCAAAGTCAGGGGCAATAATGTCAGCAATCATACCCCATTCAAAACGTGATAATAGCCTTTTTTCTAAGGCCGGTATAGCCTTGGGTGGTCGATCTGAGGTTAAAACAATTTGTCTATTGGTTTGGTGTAATTCATTAAAAGTATGAAAAAATTCTTCTTGGGTACCATCTTTACCAGCCATAAATTGAACATCATCCACTAATAATAAATCAACATTACGGTATTTTTCTTTTAGTTGTTTGGCCCGGCCAGATCTAACCTCATTAATATAATCATTGGAAAATTTTTCTGAGGTAACATATAATATTTTCTCAGTTTTTTTTGATAACTCATTACCAATCGCTTGTAGTAAGTGGGTTTTACCTAAACCAACACCACCATAAATAAATAATGGGTTATAAGCGCGGCCAGGGTTAGTAGCTACAGCCTGACAGGCTGCATAGGCTAATTCATTACCTTTGCCAACAATAAAATTATTAAAAGTATAATAAAAATTAAGTCCAAAACGATTGGTGCCCAGGGGTTTAGGCGTGGAGATTTTTTTATTAATAATTGATCCCTGGGTTTTATCTAGTGAGACTGTAGTGGGTTTTTTAATTTCAATTTTATAAGAGATTTCTTTAATCGGTTCTTTGGTAATATTTTTAAAAGCGGTGATGATTTCTTGATAATATTTTTTTTGTAACCAAGCTTGAGTAAAGGTATTTGGCACAGCAATAATTACTCGTCCGTTTTCATAAGAGTCAATAAAAGTATTTTTAAACCAAGTAGTAAAACTAGCTTTAGATAAAGTTAATTCTATTTCACCTAAAACAGCTTGCCAAAGTTGTTCTTTGTCCATAATAAAAATTTAACTATAAGGTCAAGGGCAATTATACCAAGACTAGGAAATTACTAAAAGGCTTTGGTTTGTTTATAAAATGTTAATAAGTAGTGGATAGAAATAAATAATTGACTATTATGTTTAATAATGTTAGTTTAGACATAGATTATTATTTTTATTTATATGCCAAAAAGAACATATCAACCTAATAAAAGGCGTGCTAAGAAAAAGCATGGTTTTCGTAGCCGAATGAAAACTAAAAATGGTCGCACGGTTTTAAGGCGTCGTAAAGCCAAGGGCAGAAAAAAATTAAGTGTTTAATTATGCTGCCAAAATCATTTCGCCTTAGCTTAAAGCGTGATTTTGAGAATATTTTTACTACCGGTCGGTCTTATCAGGGTAAATTTTTTCGTTTTAAAATTTTGAAAAATAATTTTAAATCAAGTCGTTTTGCTGTGGTGGTTAGTTTAAGGGTTAGTAAAAAAGCAGTGGTGAGAAATAAGATTCGTCGTCGAGCTTGGTCAGTAATTAATTCCCTGCCTTATGTTTTTAATAATAAGCTAGATATTATTTTAATTGCCTTACCAGAGGCTACTAAGGCCAGTTTTTTTGATTTGAGGCTGGAAATTACTAATTTTTTTACTAAAAAGTTTTTATAAACATGAATTTTTTATTTATTTTGCCAAAAATACTAGTTTTAAAGCTGATTCGTGGTTACCAAAAAATTTTTTCACCTGATCATGGCTTATTTAAGAATCGTTTTCCCTATGGTTTTTGTCGTTTTAATCCTACTTGTTCAGATTATGCTTATCAGGCTATTTTTAAGTATGGTATTATTAAGGGTGGCTTATTAACTGCCTGGAGGTTATTAAGATGTAACCCCTGGAATAAAGGGGGCAATGATCCACTTTTATAAAAATTTATGGGTAATTTATTTGTTGTTATTTTTTATCAGCCAATTCTTAATCTTTTGGTATTTATTTATAATTATGTACCAGGTCATGATATTGGCTTAGCAATTATTGTTTTAACTATTATTGTTAAGTTGGTGCTATATCCTTTGTCAAAAAAATCAATTGAAGGGCAAAGGTCTTTACAAAATATTCAGCCCAAGCTAGAAGAAATTAAAAAACAATATGCTAACAATAAAGAAGAGCTTAGTCGAGCCATGATGGAGCTTTATAAGAAAGAAAAGGTTAATCCCCTGTCTTCTTGTCTGCCATTATTAATTCAGTTACCATTTTTTTGGGCAATTTTTAGGGTTTTTAGAGATGAACTAGCTGGCAAGGCAACAGTTTTAGTTTATTCATTTATTGCTCATCCAGGTGTAATTAATCCCTTAGCTTTTAATTTAGTAGATTTTTCTAAGCCTAATATTATTTTAGCTATTTTAGCTGGTTTGGCTCAGTTTATTCAAGCTAAAATGATGCCCATAAAACAAGCGCCAATAAAAACCAATGAAGCCAAGGATGAGAATTTGGCCGCTGCCATGAATCGACAAATGCTTTATTTTATGCCTGTTTTTACTATTTTTATTTGCTGGACATTGCCTAGTGGTTTAGCTTTTTACTGGTTTATTTCTACGGCTTTAACTATTATTCAACAATGGTATATGTTTAGAAATAAGGATGATAATAAAATTATTGAAGGAGAGGTAATTAAATAATAATTTTAAATAATAAAAAAGGGGCCCAACAGGGCCCCTTTTTAATGTAAAAATTAATATGTGGGTCCGTAGTTGAGCCCCATCCCTACGTAAGTTGCTCTTAATCTAGTAATTTCTTCGCAGGGATTGGGCTTAGTGTTGATTTTTCTAAGCTCACCTTTCTACGCGAGGTACGGTTTTACTTTGTTTTTATTTACAAAGTTAGCCCTTTTTTTATTTTTATTTTTGTCGGATGTATCAACACCATCCGTTTTTTATCTCAGTAGAAAGGAAAAGTTTTCCTAGAATTAACAAATATTCCGGAAAACTTCTAAAAGTAAAAAAGAACTTGCTATATTATCAGTATATCATATATTTGACATCTGGTCAATCATGTATAATAAGAAAAATTTGTGTAAAATAAGCTTAATTTTTTAAAATCATATTTTAATAAAATAGTTTTTCAACAGCTTAAGTCCAGGTATAGCTAGACTAAAAACAGTGATTTATTAACACAATTCACTATTTATCCACAATTACAAAAGCCTTTATTAAGTGTTGAAATGGTAGTTTTTGTGGTTTTTATTAATCAAGCTAGAACTTCTAGTATTTTGTGTTTAATTTACTTTTTAGGCCTGTCTTTAGATTTAAGAGGTGTTTACTGTGTTGTTTTATTCGGCGTCAGATTAAATTATCTGACAAACCCATATAAAATTTGAGGTCACGGTGGGATTCGAACCCACGAAATGGCGGTTTTGCAAACCGCTGCCTTAAACCACTTGGCGACGCGACCGTTTTTATTAATATAACAAGTCTCTTAATATAAAACAAGACAGTAGCTTAGCTAAACTACTGTCTTATGGTTTTATTGTTTAGTAGATTTTTAACTTTCCAAAACAACTATCTCAGCTTGTTTAACGCCAAACCTTAAAGCATCACTTTTTTTAATCATCCAAACATCGACGCGATTAGAAAAGCGCTTATTCATTCTGTCGCGAACTACAAAAATTCTGTCACCAAATAATTCTGGAATCATAATTTTTGTTCCCATGGGGAGAAAGTTAGCCGCTACGGTATCTTCAATGCCATGTTGGCAAACATTAAAACCATTAGCTGTTGAGCAGGGGTCGCCATCGGTTTGAGCCGCCTCAGAGTTATAGGCTGTTAAAACAACTCGTTTATTATTAATAGCTTGCTTTTTTAAATTGGTCTTAGTTATTTTAAGGTCAGCCGGAGGATTATTTGGTTGATTAATTAATTTAAAATTTTTAACAATCGTTAAATCAGCTTCTACTAATGAGTTGCTTTTTATTTGCTCTAGATGATTAATTAAACTATCTGGTTTTTTAATAATCAGTTTTTGAGAAACATTATTATTAATTAAGTCTTTATTTTCTAGGGCAGCTTGCGCAGGAAAGACTATAAAATTGTGGACTAAAGACAAAAGAATAAAAATCAAAAAATATTTTTTATCTTTTTTAGAAAAGATTTTCATAAAATTTTTTAAGATATAAAAAACCCCACTATAGAGCAGGGGATTTTTGTGACCGTACCTTATCATATTAGATCTTAAAAGTCAATGCTAATTAGGTGGTGTGTCTAGATTTAATTTGTTAGATTATATTTTTAAAATGGCTAATATTAGCTATTTTTTTATTAGTTAGTTTAATTGCTATAAAATCAAGTCTTATGTTTTCTTGTTTTTTAGCTAATATTAAACAAAAATAGTCAATAGCTTGCTTAATAAGTCGGATCTTTTTGTTTGAAATATAGTCCTTGGGGTTATTGTTGTAGGTCGTTTTTACTTCAACAAAAATTAAGTTTTTGTTTTTTTGAGCAATTATATCAATCTCCTTATGACTTATTTTTACATTTTTGCCGATTATAATGTAGTTATTTTTTAATAGATAATAACAGGCAATTTTTTCTCCAATTTTACCAATTTGTTTCTTCTGGAACATATTTGTTCTACATAAAACAAAAACCCCTATAAAGGGGTTTTTGTTTTTTAGTATTTAGTGTTTAGGGAAGATATTTTTTTATTTCCGCTTGCCTAGTTAATTCTTGTTTTTTAAGATTGATGTTTATGGCTTTTTTTATAATTAAAATTAGCCAAAACATAGCTATAATTAGCCAAATAATATACCAAACCCTAGCTCTAAGAATGGGGATTAATTGATGGTTAAGAAAGAGAAAATAAAGGCTAATAATAGCATTAGTAAGACAGAATGGATTTAGATTATTGATAGTTGTTTTATAAATTAATAATTTTCCACCATATGATCTGGTTATGATAATAATTACTAATAACAATAAAATAACAGCAATAGAGACTAGGATTTTTTGGCCCTGCAAATCAATTGCTTCTGGACGAGAATTAAACCAAAAAGCCCATGATAAAAGATTGTTCATAGATTATTTTCTAAATATTAAACAATAGTGATGTGCCCCAGGGCTAAACTCATCAATTAGCTCAAGTTTTATTATTTTTGCTACCTCTTTTATGGTTGTTTTATCAGCTCTTTGTTCTTTATTTGGTCCAAAAACTACTCTGTCTTTGTCCCAATCAACCACAACCAATAAACCATTATTTACTATCATTCTACTTGCTTCAGATAGCATGGTTATGGTATCAGATGATTGATGCATGGTATTAATTAAAAATCCACGATCAATCTTTTTTTCAGGTATATTTACACCAAATTTACTATCAAGATTACCTAATATTGGAACAATTCCAATGATATTATGGTAGGCAACCTCTCTTTTTATAGTTTCGATGATATCAGGCATGATATCAACTCCATAAACCATACCTTCTTTGCCAACTAAGGTTAACAAGGCATATAAAAAAAATAATGACTTTCCACAACCAAACTCGGCTACTATTTGGCCTTTCTGTAGATCAGCTTTTTCAATGATTAAATCAAATGAAAATAGGGTTGTTTTTTTTGGTATCGGTTTCATTTTTTTATTTAAACCACAATTTATCCACAAATTATTTTTTAGCTAATATTAGACAAATTTTATAGATTTGTCTAAGATAGCCTGGACTTTGTTAACAGTCTTATTTTTTCGGCTTAAAGTCTATGTTTTTTTGGACTTTAGTGGACCATAAGGGACTTGAACCCTTGGCCTCTTCCATGCCATGGAAGCGCTCTAGCCAACTGAGCTAATGGCCCATGTCCGCCTGCGGCGGAAATTTCTAATTTCTAATTTTTAATTTCAAATTATAGTTTTTGCTACGCTCACAATAATATAATATATATTCAATAATAGCAAGGCTTTTATGTTTTATTTTGAAATTATAATTGTGCTCCTGGAGGGAATCGAACCCCCATTTTATCCTTAGGACGGATCTGTTCTATCCATTGAACTACAGGAGCCTATTGATTTTTAGTCTATATTGTTAGAATATACTATTGGCTGATAAGTATCAAACTTGGTCATAAGTTTGCTACAATATAGATGTCTTTTATTATTTAACTTTAAAACTATGTTTAATAAAAATGCTTCTTTGGGCAAAGATGGTATTGAAACTGTTATTGGCCCATCAGTTAAAATTGAGGGAAACTTTATTTGTCAAGGCGGAATTTTGATTGATGGTGAAGTTAAGGGCTTGGTTAAAACAGCTGGTTTTTTAGAAGTAGGAGAGGGTGCTTCAGTTTTAGCCGAGGTTGGAGCTAAGGAGGCGAAAATTGGCGGAGAAGTAAAAGGTAATATTAAAATTGAAGGCTATCTTGAGGTAACTTCTTCAGCTCGTTTATTTGGTGATATTGAAGCGTCCTTTGTCTCTATTGCTCGAGGGGCAGTTGTTAAAGGTAAGTGTGCTATTTTAGGTAATGAACAAAAGTCCTCTAAAATAAATACTAAATCCAAAGAAGATTCGACAACACAAAGCCATGAATAATATTTATGTTTATGACCAAGAGTTGTCGAGTCGACGTTATCAAAAATTATTAGAAAAATTAGAGACTCGTTTAACTGACTTGGGCATTGGTGGAAAAATTTATCGTTTGGGCCCAATGACGCGCTTAGATGATATGGCGCGCGAAGAATTGGCTCGCCATCCCAAAACTTTAGTAGCCGTGGGTGGTGATGTTTTAATTAGTCGATTAGCTAGTTTAATTATTGGCAGTAAAACGCCCCTGGGTATTATCCCTGTAGGCAAAAGTATAATGGCTGATGCCTTTGGTATTAATCTAGAAAATGCTTGTCGTATTTTAGCTGCTAGAAGAATTATTGAACTTGATGTTGGGCGCATTGATGGACAACAATCATTTCTTGGTCAGGCAATTATTTCCACTGTTAATCCATCCTTAGTACTTGATGGTGAATTAAAGGTAGAGGTTGAAGGACAAGCTTTAGTTGAAATTGTAAATTTATTAGGTGATGAATATGGTTATCGTGGTGCGGCGCCGCAAGCTGATGATGGTAAGCTTAATATTTATATTTTAAAATCAGCTGGTAGTGTATTAAAAAAGGATATTTCTCAATCCAGTTTTGTTTGTCGTAGAATAAGTTTTAAAAAGGGTGTTACTAAAATAGTTTTAGATGGAGGGATTGAACTCAAATCAATTAAAGAAGTAGAAATTGTCCCCAAGCTATTATCTGCCATTGTTGGTAAAGAAAGAAAATTTTAAAGGCCGAACTTTTAAGCTCGACCTTGTTTGTAGGTTTTTTTTGATAAATTTTCGTGATGTAAAGAAAGAGGCAGGTCACCAGGTAAAATTAATAAAATTTCATCAATGATTTTAATTGGCCCAGGTATTTTTACTAAGCGATTAAAAAACACAAATTTTATTTTTAGATTAACCAAGAGTTCTAATTTGTTTTTAAGATAACGAGCTTTTTTAAAATTTATTTTTTTCTTAATCATAGCCCCGGCAACTAGTTTAATTATCCGATCTCCCTCTAGGGCGGAATTAATTTTTATTTTGTCTGGTTGCTTAATTTTTGTTTCGGCTAAATATTTAATCACCTGCTGAATGGTTTTTTTTGAAGAATTATTGCCTAGACAATTTTTTTTACCTAATTTTTTTATTTTATACCTTTTGTTTTTTGGCATGCCTTTTTATTTTTATGATTTAAAGAGCAATAAAAGTATTTTAATGATTTTATTTCTTTTGTCAAGTTAAGATTGATAAAAAATCAAGTTTTTGTTATATTATCTTAGTTAAATCTTAAACTAAATTATATGCCTTTAATTCCGACAGTTATTGAGAAAAGTGGTCAAATAGAGCGCGCCTATGATATTTATTCTCGTCTTTTAAAAGATCGAATTATTTTTTTAGGTGAGCCTATTACTGATCATGTAGCCAATATTATTATTGCTCAATTTTTGTTTTTAGACGCCGAAAGCAAAGATAAAGATATTAAATTTTATATCAATACGCCCGGTGGTTCAGTCACGGCTGGTTTAGCGATTTATGATACTATGCAATATGTTAAAGCCGAGGTGTCTACTATCTGTGTTGGCATGGCCGCTTCTATGGGAGCTGTTTTATTAGCCGCTGGTGCTAAAGGAAAAAGGTTTGCTTTGCCTAACTCAGAAATTATGATTCACCAGGTGATGGGTGGCTTTGAGGGCCAAGCTAGTGATATTAAAATTAGATCAGAGCATATCTTGCAAGTTAAAGATAAATTAAATCAGATTTTAGCTAAACACACTGGCAAAGATGTTGGTTTAGTAGAAAAAGATAGTGATCGTGATCGTTTTATGACACCAGACGAAGCTAAGAGATATGGTATTATTGATAAAATTATTGCTCGTTAAAAAATTGACAAGATAATTTTTTTGTTATAGGATTTTGTCATTACTTATTATTTTTTTATTGTTATGGCTAGAACAACTAAACAAGCGACTAAGACTAAGGTTGCTTCGACTACCAAAAGTCTTGAAGAAATAAAAACAATACTTAAACCAGGTATGACTATTAGGGTTTATCAAAAGATTAAGGAACTTAATCCTAAAGGAGAAGAAAAAGAGCGTTTGCAGTATTTTGAGGGTATTATTATTGCTCATAAACATGGCAAAGAAAAAGGCGCTACGATTACGGTTAGAAAAGTGTCTGATGGTGTGGGGGTCGAAAAAATTTATCCTTTAGCCATGCCAGCAATTACTAAAATTGAAATAAAAAAAGAAGCTAAGGTAAAGCGTGCTAAATTATATTATTTGCGTCGCGGTTATAATAAGCGTTTAAAAGAAAAGAAGGTAGTTTAAATATTTATTTAGGGTGGCAAGTTACAGGTGGCAAGTAGCAAGTGTGTTTTACTTGCAACTTGTGGCTTGCGACTTGCCACTTTTTGTTTGCGGATATGGTGAAATTGGTAGATTCACCCCGCACCAAAAAATACTTTGGGAATAAAAGTGTTCATTTGCCGAGATGGTGAAATTGGTAGACACGCAAGCTTGAGGGGCTTGTGGGAATAATTTCCCATGCAGGTTCAAGTCCTGTTCTCGGCACATTGTTTTGGTGCGGGGCAGGCTCCAGCTTGAGGGGCTTGTGAGGGTTTCCTCGTGGGAGCTCAAGTCTCCCTATCCGCACGGTTTAAGATAAAAAACAAAAAATAAAAAACAAATTTTTGGTCTTTGTTTTTAATACGGACGCATGGCTCAGTTGGTTAGAGCGCCTCGTTTACACCGAGGAGGTCCAAGGTTCGAATCCTTGTGCGTCCACTAGTATAGTTATAAGTAACAAGTAAAAAGTTACAAGTAGTAGATATTGACACGAAATTATTTTCGTGTTATTATTTTATATTCTTTTAAAATATAACTTAAAATAATTTAAATAAAATAAAAACAAAAAATTAATGGTACAAAAACAAAGTGGCAAATTACCAGCTGAGGGTAAAATTATTTTAGAAAGCGTTAAAGAAGAATGGAGGCTTTTTGAAAGTGGATTTTTATCTTCTTTTTCAACCGCCGGAATTATTGAGCAAAATAATAGAAGGTTAAGAATTAAAATAGAAGTGAAGAGTATTATTTCTCCATCGCGTCACAGTTCTAAAACATTTGTTATTGGTTTTAACACAGGTGTTGACCAAGAGAAAGCCGGCGGCATAACTAGAGCAAAACAGTTTTTTGCCAACATGATTAATGAAAGAGTTTGGTTAATCTTTGGTTACATTAAAGGCAAAAATGAAATTCCAATCGTGATTGTCTATTATGAGATTCTTGACATCTCAATTTATGCTCAAAAGTTGGCTGAAGAAAAAATGGAAATTTTTCTACCAACAATGTTTAACCCGCCCTCTTCAAACTAAGTTCTTTAGAGTATATTTATAGACTTATTTCAAACCCTTGGAATAAGTCTATTTTTTTTTAAGACTTGCTACTTGTTACTTGCTACTTTATACTTTTAATATATGCATATTCATTTTGTTTGTTCGGGCAATACTAATCGTTCTCGTTTAGCTGAGGCCTATCTTAATTCTAAAAAAATAAAAGACTTACAAGCTAGTTCAAGCGGTATTTTTGCTGACAAAGACAAAAATAGTAATATTACTTTTTTTGCTAAAAAAATTTTAAAAACCGCTGGTATTTTATCATTTACTAGTAAATCTTGGCAGAAAACCACAAAAAGAATTTTACGATCCGTTGATTTAGTGGTGTTTATGAAACGCCTGCATTTTGATTATGTAAAAAATGAATTAGGCTTTGTGCCAAAAAATTATTATATTTGGAATATTGAAGATGTGCCTGATAATTTAACAGGTGATAAATTAAAAATTAAACAACTAAAATTAGCTTTAGACGAAGAAATCTTTATTTATATTAAAAAGGCCGTTGATAAATTATTAAAAGATTTGCGGTTGATTTAAAATTTTATGAGAAAATTATTGCCAGTTGAGCGTCTATTAAAACAAACTTATTTGGCCGTTATAAAAAATAGCGTTGGTACAAAAATGTTTCGAAATTTTTACATTAAAGGCAAGGGCGTTAAGTCGATTGATGTTATGCGCGGAGGAGAGGTGTCTTGTGCTTTTTATGTTTCAACAATTTTAAATATTTTTAAATTAATTAAAGCGGTTCATGGACGAGTTGATATTACAGTTAATGACTTGATATTATCTGGTTGGAAAAAAACTAAAGATTTAAAAGTTGGCAGTGTGATTATTTGGCATAAATTTGATTTCGGCGATGGTGATCCGCGCGAGCATATTGGTTTTTATATCGGTCATCATCAGGCAGTTAGTAATGATTATAAAAAACGCTGTCCGGTTATTCATGACTTGACTTACCACGGCCAAAGAAAGATTAAGTCTTTGTATTGGCACAAAAAATTAGCTTAAAAAATATGATTACCAATTCAGCTAAAGCTACTCAGGCCTTAGGAAAAAAGTTTGTAAAAAAACTTAAGGCTGGTGGAGTGTTTGGTTTAGTGGGTGAATTAGGCTCTGGTAAAACCCAATTTGTTAAAGGTATAGCTCAAGGGCTAGGTATTAAACAAAAGATTACTAGTCCAACCTTTGTTTTAATGAGAGTTTACCCCGTTATGCAACAGGGTAAGTCCGCAAAGCATAAAACCATTAAACGCTTGGTTCATGTTGATGCTTATCGACTTAAGCAACCCCATCATCTACAGGCGATTGGTCTAGAGGATTACTTAGTTGACCCCACGGCTTTAATAGTTGTAGAATGGGCTGATAAAGTAAGATCAATTATGCCGCGTCAAGCTAAAATAATTGACTTTAAACATAAATCATTATTAAAACGTGAAATATCTCTATGAAACCAGATAATTTTAAAGCAAAGTTAAGCGATGCTGATCGCCTAAACCGCGATATTGTTGAGGCCCATGTTGTGGCTATGTTAGAACACTATAAGAGAATTAATGAGGGCGCTAATTCGGTAATTGGTTTGATTAATTTTTCTGAACTTGATGAGCGTTTAATTGATTATTTTTTTCAAGGTAAAGAAAAACCAAGTAATGAAAAATTAGCCATTAAAATGTTAAAAGTTTATACTGATGCTAATTTGGCCAAAAGCGAAGGTGAGCTGCAAATCAAAGCTCGTGAATTATTAGCTGATAATCCAATTCCCGGAGTTGACGTTCCAGAGGTTTATTTTTGTGATAGTGTGCCAGTGATGTCAGATGATTTAAAAAATCATTTAATCGCCGAAGGAATTGACTTGGAAGATAATAAAATCGGCGTAGTCTTGATGGATTTTATTGAGGGTGAAGATATGTTAACTTATCTTTATAAAGAAGCTTTAAAAAAATATCAGGTGGTTAAGCCTGAAGAAAATAAAAAATTATTATCCTTCTCGCCTGACTTAGCTGAAGTTGATACTCAGCTAGAGCATGGCGCAATGACTGATTTTCCTAAATTGCAAAATCGAGTTAGCTTAGCGCTCGATCTTAAATTAGCGCGCAATTCGCTTGATCAACCAGAGGTTAGACAAACTAATATGGAAAAATTAGTTAAGTTTTTTTCTGACAATGATTTAGTTATTGATGAAGCAATTATTGAACGTTTAGCTCAAACAATTTCTTTGTTTAATAAAAATGGTTTATATCATCGCGATTTACACGAAAGAAATGTCATGTTGTCTTTTGGTGACGATAATAAAACAATTGATCGTTTAAGCGTGATCGATTTTGGTTTATCAGCTTTAGGCACACCGGGCGATGATGATATTTATATTGAGGGCGACAAAAAATTTCCTAATGATAATTATTTAGTTTGGTCTTATAAGGCAATTACTAAACCTAAGGCAGAGCTTGAAAAAGAGCAATTTTTTTCTAAACTAAATAAGAATTTAAATAATATAAAAAATAATAAACAACTATTGCCGCGTTATGATGCCTTGTTAAATCAGGTGTCAGACATAATTAAGTCAGGTGAAGAAATGGACGAGGTGGTAGATGAAATTAATGATTTAATTATTGACTTAGCCGATGGCTTTATTAAAGAGTCATCTTCTTTAGAAGATAATCTTAATTTGCGTTTATCAATTTGGCAGGAAATTATTTCTATTGCGCCGCAGCTCGTTGATGAAGTTAATAAAAAATTAACTACCTGGCTTGACCCTAAGCGTCATTTACCGCGTTATGCTCAAACTACGCTTAATAGATTTTTAAACTATTTAATAAAAATAAAGCCTGAATAATTTTATTCAGGCTTTCTTAATCAATAAAACAGTAAAACTTTATTTAAGCTCCGGCTTGGGTGAAATAGTTTTTTTGTTAACAGTTGTTGTCTGTTTACCCTTGGAAACGATAATATTTTCGCCAGAGTCTATAATTTTATAACCCTTTTTTGTTAGGTGTTGCTTAAATATTTTTTCTCCCAAATTGGTGCCGGTGCTCTTAGTGTTGTCATTTTTCACTGTAGTATGTTTATTTTTTAAAAAATTTAATGTGCAAAGTATTGCGCCAACCATAATCATTAGGTCAGCTAAGTTAAAGACAGTTAAAGGGATTGAAAAATAATCAATCACTCCATGGCTAAATAGCCTATCAAGTAAATTACTTATAGCACCAAAAACTATAAATGTCAAGGGGTGGGTTAGATTATTTTTTTGCTTAATTATGGACCAAAGGTATAGCCAAATAATTATTAAGTTAAAGAAAATAATTAAAATAAAAATTAATTGATTGTTAACCGGGCCTAAAGATAGGGCAAGTCGGTTATTAATCATTAATTTAAAATCTAGTAAATAAGGTATTAATGTTTTAGAAAAATTATTTAAGGCTAAAAATTTTAAATAACGGTCGAGTATAAAAAAACAAATCGCTATTAAAAAAATAACAATTTGTTTCTTTGTTCGTGCCTGGTTAGAGGCCATATGGTTAATTATTTTTTTGTAAACGCAACTTACAAGAGACGCAAGAACTGGAAAATGGCCTAATTAATAAACGACGTTCTTCGATTTCATGGCCACAATATTTACACAAACCATAATTACCTTCTTCAATATTTTTCAGAGCCTGATTAACATCAGCTAGGGTTTTTTCTAAAACTTTATCAGCCGCCAGGTTAGTCGTATACTGCTCAACTTCTTGGGCATTATCATCATTTTCATCACCATAGTCAGGCATTTGTGCGGTGCGATGATTAAAACCATGCTCGCCCGTAGACGTAAAGTCAGATAATTCTTTTTCTAATTGGGTTTTTTTAGCTAATAAATCAGCTTTGATTTTAGCTATAATTTTTGGATTCATAGATATATAAATAATACCGTAAAGTGTCAAAGATGACAATTATTACCAAGCTTGGTTAATTAGGCCTTGGGTAGCGGCTTCCACTTGGGCTTCTTGCTTTGAAGAGCCGCGTCCAATAGCAATTAATTTATCTTCTAAATAAAGGCCAACTTCAAAGATTCTTTCATGATCTGGTCCATTTTCTGAAATAACTTTATAGTGTGGCGTAATGCCAGTTAATTCTTGGGCCCTTTCCTGAAAATGTGATTTAGGATCAAGATAAAGGTGATTAGTTAAAATATGTTCTAGGTGAGAAATAACAAATTGGTTAATAAATTTTTTAGCACTGTCTAATCCGCCATCAAGATAAATTGCTCCAATTAAGGCTTCCATGGCATTGGCTAAGATGTATTGGCGAGCCTTAGAATTAGCATCCTTAGCTTCGCCCTTAGATAGGTATAGATTTTCTTCCACTGCTAAATTCTTGGCAATTGAAGCCAACATTTTAGCATTCACTAAGCTAGCGCGCCAATCAGTTAAATCACCCTCTGGTGTTTGTGGAAAGGCATTAAATAAATGTTCTGTTACGACAATTTCTAAAACCGCGTCACCTAAAAATTCTAAACGTTCATTATGCCCAAAATTAAACTCTGGATGTTCGTTTAAATAAGAACGATGCGTCATGGCTTGACGCAATAATTCGGGTTTTTTAAATTGGTAGTTAATAACTCCCTCTAACTTTTCAAATTCTCTCATATTTTATTGGGGAGCAAAAGTAAAATATCAAAGCCGGGTTAATATTTTACTTTTGTGTCCCACATTAATTATTTATCTAGTTACTGGTTTCAGTTTTATTTTCTACTGGCTGTTTATCAACTTCTTTAGTTGGCATTTCTTTCATGATTGCACCCAGAACTCCGTTAACAAATTTACCCGAAGAATCACCGCCAAAAGTTTTTGCCATTTCTATGGCTTCATTAATCGCTACTTTAGCCGGAATATTTTGATCAAACACTAATTCAAAAATACCTAGGCGTAAAATATTGCGGTCAATAATAGTAATTTGGTCTAGTGGCCACTCAGTAGCATATTTAATTATATAAGCATTAATTTGTTCTAGGTTGTTAATCACGCCTTTAACTAAGTTAGCGGCAAAACCATGATCATCAAAACTGGGGGCAAATTGGTTAAAATTTTCTTTAATTAATTGCTCAAGATCAATTTCTTTCCTTTCATTAAAATCCCAGGCAAACAAAGTTTGCATAGCTAGAGTTCGTGAAAGATGTCGATTAGCCATATTATTTTTTCTTGGTTTTAGTTTTTATTTTTACTGTTTCCATAAAACGATAACTGCCACAAAAAGCACAAGCGTAGTGAGGCTTCACGGCCTTACCGCATTTAGGGCATTTATTTAAAACTTTATTTTTTAAAGCATGATGTGAGCGACGACTACGAGTTGAGCTCTTAGTGTGTCTTTTCATTTGAACCATATTGGTAATTTTAAATTTCAAATTCTAAATTTCAAAATAATGTCTTAATTTTTAAACATTAAATCATTAAAAATTGTTTTGAAATTTATAATTTAAAATTTGTAATTATTTTTATAATAAGGTTATTATAATCAAAAAATACCTTTTTAGTCAAGTCTAGACCTGTTATAATAGGTTGTTTTATATGTTATAATTAAGCTATATGGCTGATAAAAATTATCAATTTCCTTCTTATTTTTTATGGGGGGCGGCGACGTCGGCTTATCAAATTGAGGGCGGCTTAATAAATGATTGGTCAGAATGGGAAAAATCAACTCAACGTTTAAGGTACCTAGAAAAACAAGATCTTAATCCAGTAGATTTTCAGTCTGGCTTGGCTTGTAATTCTTGGCATATGCTAGATCAGGATATTGCTTGCTTAAAAAAAATTAAGGCGACGGCTTATCGTTTTTCAATTGATTGGTCAAGAATTGAGCCCGAAGAAGGAAAATTTGATAAAGCGGCCTTAAGTCGTTATGCTAATTTTGTTGGTCGCTTAAGAGAAGAAAATATTGAACCCATGGTTACTTTGTGGCATTTTACCTTACCATTATGGCTAAAAAATAAAGGTGGGTTTACTAATACTAAAATAGTTGATTATTTTAAATCATATGTCGAAAGAGTTGTTTTAGCTTTACCAACAGTTAAGTTATGGCAAACAATTAATGAGCCAACGGTTTATGCTGGTGATAGCTATTTAAAGGGTGTTTGGCCGCCACAGAAAAAAAATTTTTTTAGTTATTTAAAAGTTTTACGTAATTTAGCCAAGGCTCATCGTTCAGCTTATTTAGTTATTAAGAATTCAAATCAAGGAGCCTTGGTTGGTATAGCAACTCATAATATTTATTTTCAAGCTGAGCCAGGCTTGATTAATAAAATTTTACAAAGAGGAGCCAATTGGTGGTGGAATCATTATTGGTTAGACAAAATACGACGCCAACAAGATTTTATTGGTCTTAATTTTTATTTTCATAATTTAATTAAAAATGGTTTTTCTAAAAATAAAAATGAAGTTGTTAGTGATTTGGGCTGGGAGCTTTATCCTCAGGGCCTAGAGCCTTTATTAATTGATTTGTGGCAACGTTATCATAAACCAATCTATGTGACAGAAAATGGCTTAGCTGATGCTCAGGATAAACATCGCGCTTGGTATCTTCAAACAGCTTTAGCTAGTGTTTATTCGGCTTTAAAGCAAGGCGTTGATGTTCGTGGTTATTTTCATTGGTCCTTAATAGATAATTTTGAATGGGCGCATGGTTTTGCTCCTAAATTTGGCTTATTTGCCGTAGATTATAAGACTTTTGTCCGTACGCCCAGGCCATCAGCCTTAATTTATGCTAAAATTATTAATAATAATTCATTAACTTTTTAAATTTTTATTTATATGTGGGTTTTAGTAGCCGTAGCATCTTATTTTCTTAATGCCGGGGTTTATGTGGCTGATAAATTTTTCCTGTCTAGAAAATTACACTCCTCAATTGTTTATGCTTTTTATGTTGGTATTTGGAGTCTTGGTAATTTTGTTTTGTTATTGTTTGATCCTTGGGTACCAAATACTTATCAGCTAACCATGGATTTAATCGCTGGTTTTATTTTTCTTTTTACTTTAGTTTTTTGGTATAAGGCCCTGCACCAAAGCGAAGCTACTAGAGTTGTGCCGATTGTTGGCGCCTTAACGCCAATTTTTTCCTTAATGCTGTCTTATTCTTTTCTAGGAGCTGATATTGATCAATTTGATTTAATGGCTTTTGTTATGTTAATTGCTGGTGGTTTATTAATTTCTATTAAGCGAACTCGTCTTCATTTATTTGACAAGGTTCAAGAGCGTGTTAAAGATATTTGGGGTAATTTTTTAGGGCGTTTTTCAGCCGAGGCTCGACCAACGCGTCGTTTAATTGTTAATTCTACGGCCTCGTCTCTTTGTTTTGCTGGCTATTATGTTTTTATAAAATATATTTACTCTTATACCGATCAACCTTTTATCGGGGCTTTTGTTTGGTCACGTTTGGGTAGTTTTTTGGGCGTCTTAGCTATTTTATTAATACCAGAATGGCGTAAATTGATTAGAAAAACTAAAACTAAGGAACATCGTAGTTTTAAGAAATTAGCTTTTTTCTTTGCGATTCGTTTAACTGCCGCCTTAGCTTTTATCCTTTTAAATTGGGCGGTTAGCTTAAGCGAAAATGTTTCCTTAATTAATGCCTTACAGGGAGTGCAATATGCTTTTTTACTAGTTTTAATTTTAATTATATCTAAGAAAAAGCCAGGTTTGTTGGACGAAGAATTGGGCCATGGAGTAGTTTTACAAAAAACTCTCGGTGTAATTTTAGTGATTTTTGGGTTGTATATTTTAGCCCTCTAAAAAATCATGACTTATTTAATTATTTTTTTGGCCGCAGTCTTTTTTATTATAGCCAGTAAAAAATTTGATCTGGCAGTTTTGATCGTGGTGGCCAGCGTGCCTTTGTATGTCGTTCGTTGGTCTATTGGTAACCTACCAACTACCTTGCTAGAAATTTTAATTATTATTTTATTTATAGTTTGGTTAGCTAAAAATTATCAAAGTATTTTGACTCGTTTAAAATATAATTTTAATCAAGGTAAAATTAAAAAACGTTATCCATTTGATTGGGAACTAATTAGTTGGTTAATCATTGGTTTAACTAGCGCCATGTTAGCTGGTTTAACTTTTAAAGATTTAGGTTTATGGCGAGCTTATTTTTTTGAACCCGCTTTACTTTTTATTATTTTTGTTAATACTTTTTCTACTAAAGAAAAAATTATTAAATTAGCCTATGCGTTTGGAGTCTCAGCTTTAGTAGTTGTCGCGATCTCTTATTATCAATTTATTACTGGTCAGTTCATTCCTAATGAATTTTGGGTAATCGCTGGTAGTCGTCGCGCTACTTCATTATTTCCTTTTCCTAACGCTGTTAGTTTATACCTTGGGCCAATTATTTTTTTCTTGCTCGGTGTTGTTTTAACTATTTATAAAACTAATAAAAAACTAAGCTATGGTTTATTAAGTATTATAGTTTTATCAGCTAGCGCAATTGTATTAGCTAAATCAGAAGGCGGTGTTTTTGCTGTAGTTTTGGTTATTTTTATTGGTTTATTATTAGCTAATAATAAAGCGCGTTTAGTCGCCCTAGGCTTAATTATAATAATTGGCTTAGGTTTATGTTTTTGGCCCAAGTTTAATAATTATGTTGTTGAACGAGTAACATTAAATAATTTTTCCGGACAAGTTAGAAAAATACAGTGGCGCGAGACGATTAACATGCTGTATCATGGTAAAATTGTGACCGGCGCTGGATTAAATAATTATCAAGTAGCGATTGAGCCCTGGCACCAGAAAGGGTTTTTCTTTAATAAAGAAAAATTAAGCCAAACTGACTTTGTTAACAAAATTAAGAGTGATAAAATTTATCGTGAGGCTCATTGGCAACCCCTAGAAATTTATCTTTATCCGCATAATATATTTTTAAATTTTTGGAGCGAGCTTGGCTTGATTGGTTTGTTATTATTTCTTTGGTTGGTTATAAAATATTTTTATTTTAGTTTAAAAGCTTTTAGTAAAGAGCAAAAAATCAACAACCCTGATCAATGGTTGAATTTTGGTTTGATTTTAGTTATGCTCAATATTATTATTCATGGCTTAGTTGATGTGCCTTATTTTAAAAACGATCTAGCGATTTTGTTTTGGTTGTGGCTAGCTTTAGTTGGTATTTTATGGAAAAAATTGTCTTACAAAAATTAATTGCCTTAGCTGGGGTTTGTTCGCGCCACGCAGCAGAAAAACTAATTGCCTCGGGTTTAGTGTTGGTTAATGGTAAGCGAGCTAAGTTGGGCGATCGCGCCAATCAAGACGATAGGGTTTTAGTTAATAAAAAACTTCTAACTTTTAACAAACAAAAAATTTATATTAAGCTTCATAAGCCAGTTGATTTTGTTTGTACCACGCGGTCTTTTCCTGGGGAAAAAAATGTTCTTAGTTTAATTAAAACCAAAGAGCAGTTAAGTATTGTTGGTCGTTTGGACAAAGAAAGTGAGGGTTTGGTTTTATTGACTAATGATGGTGATTTGGCTTATAAGTTAACTCATCCTAAATTTGGGGTTGATAAGGTCTATGTTGTGACTCTGGGTCATGACTTAGCTGAGACAAGAGAAGACATTAAAAAAAGAGCTAAGCAAATTATCGAACAATTTAGGCATGGAATTGATATTGGTTTAGGTGATGGTTTAGTTAAAGCTAATCGAGTTAAGTATTTACGAGGTCGAACTTTTGAAATAATTTTAGATGAAGGCAAAAAAAGACAAATTAGAAGAATGTTTAGAAAGCTAAATTGTCATGTAGCTCATTTAACGCGTGTGCGTATTGGTAGGGTGACTATTAGTGGCTTAAGAAAAGGTGGTTGGAAATATTTAAGCAAGGAAGAAATAAATAAATTAAAAAATTTATAATTTATCTTGGAAGGGTGGCTGAGTGGTTGCCGAGTCATCCGACTCGATCCGGTCGCATGACCGGAAAAACACAAAGTAAATTGATTTATAAAATAATATTTGGAAGGGTGGCTGAGTGGTTGAAAGCGCAGCTCTCGAAAAGCTGAATACCAGCAATGGTATCGTGGGTTCAAATCCCACCCCTTCCGCAGTTTATTGTTTCTAGAATAGTCATTTTGGCTATTTTTTTATTTAATGTTAGTTGAATTTTATTTATTGAAATAAAAGTAGCTTTTAATTTGTATAAGAGATAGCATAAAGGTCGATTTTTAATAAATTATTTTAAAAATTTATGAAACATAAAAAACTATTTTTTAGTTTAGCTATAGTTGGTTTTGTTGGTGTTTTAGGTTTAATTATGGCTAATAAGACTTTAGCTTATCGCGGCGACTACAATCAAAAAGGTCCAAGTTACAGTGAGGAGCGTCATGTGGCCATGACTCAGGCACTAGCTAATAAAGACTATCAAGCTTGGAAAGATTTAATGGCTAATCGTGGTCGAGTGACTCAGGTTGTTAATGAAAATAATTTTCCGCGTTTTGTGGAAATGCATAATTTAATGGTGGCTGGTAAAACAAGTGAAGCTAATGTTATTAGGCAGGAGTTAGGTTTAGGTCAGGGTATGAGGCATGGTCAGGCTAAAGGTCAGGGTAATGGTAACTGTCGCTTAACTAAATAAAAATTTATTACTTAACCCCGATTTTTCGGGGTTAAGTATTTTGGTGGCGTTTTATGATAGAATTAACTTCTATGATAGATATTAAAAAAATGACTGACGAGGAATTGGTTGGTTATGTTAGAGACAAGGATCAAGAAGCTTATTATGAAATTATGAATCGCTACCAAGATAAATTATTGCGTTATGCTTTGTCTTTAACTCATCAGACAGAAGATGCCGCTGATATCGTACAAAATTCTTTTCTTAAAGCTTTTATTAATTTAAATGGTTTTAATGTTAAATTAAAATTTTCTAGTTGGCTTTACCGGATTGTGCATAATGAAGCAGTTAACCTTTTACTTAAGAATAAAAAAGAATTGCCGCTTAATCTCGAGGTTGATATAGCTGATGAAAAAGATTTTGTTGAAGACTTTTCCTTAGCTCAAGAGCGTGCTTTATTAAAAGAGTGCTTGGCTGATTTGCCCTTGATTTATGCTGAACCCTTAGCTTTATATTTTTTAGAAGAAAAAAGCTATGAAGAGATTGCTTATATTTTACGTTGTCGCCCTAGTACAATTGGTACCAGGTTAAGGCGCGCCAAAATTTTAATTAAAAAAATATGTCAGAAAAGAATGAGTCACAAATAAAAGATGAGGTTATTTCTTTAATTAAGTCAGGTCAAACTAAAATGAAGCCTCGTTGGCATTTTTGGCTGAGCTCTTTAGCTTTGGCTGGTGGTTTCACTGGCGTAGTTTTATTATTAATTTTTTTATTTAGTTTAATGACTTTTACTTTGCGTAGTCATGGTCCAATGGGAGCTGTACGCTATCAACAGTTAGTAAGTAGCTTTCCTTGGTGGGCTTTATTTTTAGCCGTAGTTGGTTTAATAGTTGGTTTTAAAATTATGCAACAATATCGTTTTTCTTATCATAAAAATTTTCTTATTTTATTAGTAGCGTCTGTTTTAGCCTTAATACTAGCTGGCTGGTTAATAGATTATTCGGGCTTAGATAATCTTTGGCTTAGACGCGGTCCAATGAAAAAAATCTATCAATTAAATACAAATTTACCTAGCCCATCTCATCAGCCGGGCTGGAGATTTCGGTAGTTGATATTTTATTATTAGGCTTAACTCATAATATTAAAGTAATATTAATTTAAAGTTTATTAATTTATAAAGAAAAAATATTTTTATTTTTAGCTTGTGTAGTTAAACCTATTTTGGTTGGTTCTTCGTGCGATTTATTTAATTTTAAATCGCTTGGTAGCTGGTTTATATCTTTAATCAGATCCAATTTTAATACTCAGGCTTTTTTTATTTTGTTTGTTATTTGTTAATTTTAGTGGTAAAATAACATTTAATGATTAAATTAAATAGTAAAATTATTAATAAGCTTTGGCGCAACCAATCATTTAAGTTGTCTGTGTGTTTTTTGGTTATTTTTTCTTTAGTGGTTTTAGGTGTTTTTTATCTAGTATTTAATTGGTTGCCTCGACAGACTTCAGAAAAATATATAGCTAAATTAGATTCGGCTTTTAATTTAGAAATAGAAGAATTAAATAATAAAAATAAATTAATTGCTAATTCACCAGACATTATCGAGGGGCTGGCTACAGAAAATTTATCTTTATTAACTAAGGCTATTCCTCGACAAATTATTGCGCAACAAGTTGATTTAATTGGCATACTTAATAAAGATGGCATTGTTTTAACTAGGACTCAGCCGATTAGCCTTAAGGGTGATAATTTTTTTCTTAATTCTCCTCTTGGTCGATCAATGGCTAAATTTAACGGGAGTGTTTCTTCCGTGGAAATAAATAGTAATGATCGCCGGCAATTATTATTTATTAATAGCCAACCGGTTAATCTAGATAATAATCTTCTCGGCTATGTTTTGACTAGTTATATAGCAGATGATAATTTAGCCGCTAAATTTTTTAATAATTATTTAGACAAAAGAGTCAACTTGGCTTTTTATACTAAGCAAAATGGCGTGGTTGGTTCGAGTTTTGATAGCGATAGTAAAAAAAATTTATTTGCCGCTTATTTTTATCCTGATTCGCCTTGGATAAAAGATGGTTTAGATAATAGTATTCTAAGAACACCGCAGGGCGACCTTATTTTAGTTCGTAATATAATACTTTCGGGTCAAGAATCTTCGCCAGGCGGTGTTTTAATTTTTATTGAATTAAAAAATGTTTGGCTTTGGGGGACTATTGGTTTAATTTTTCCTGTTATAATTTTTTTTGTGGCTTGGTTTTTGTTTAATAAGCATTATAAAAAAAAGATACGATTAAATTTTTTATGTTGTCCCCTGGTGGTTATTTTACTTGGTTTTTATTTTATTGTTAGTTTTGTTTTTTATACAATTTTATTTAATAATTTTCCGCTTTTAAAGCCAGGCATTTACCCTTTATATAATTCCACCTTGCATTTTCAGCCCGAGGGCGGAGTCTTAGATCGTAGATTTGCCCAAAAGATTTCCGTGATTTTAGATACTGGTAATGAAAGTATTAATGCCATTCGTTTAGCTTTAAAATATAACCCCCTAGAAATAAAAGTACAATCTGTTGATATGGATCGTTCAATTTGTAAATATTTTATTTTATCTGAGCATAATTCTCAATCAGGGGATATTGTTATGGAGTGCATGATTCCTAATCCTGGTTTTAAGGGAAACTCAGCGGTGTTAGCTGATTTATTTATTAAGTCTTTAGAAGATACCACTGTTTCTACTGTATATTTTTCTGAAGATACCCAGATATTGGCTAATGATGGTTTGGCCACTAATGTTCTTCGTCTGGCTAATGATTCTACATTTTATTTTGAAAACTCGGCTGATCGTTCTAAGAATAAAGGTTTGGTAGTTTTTTCTCCCTCGCATTCTAATCCAGAACGTTGGTACTCTAATCGTTATGTTAATTTATCCTGGGCGCCCAATTATAGCGCGGTTGTTTCCGAGGTAGATCAGCTTTGTCCTGAAGCCTTGGTTAGTTCACCTCCTTTTTATAAAAAATTAAAACATGATGGAATTTATAATTTTTTAGTTAGCGCCAAGGATGAGGCTGGGTTAGATGTTTTTGGTAATATTATTATAAAAATTGATACAGTACCGCCAGAAAAAGTTGAATTAAAGTCTAGTGGAGAAAAAGTTAAACCGGGCGAGATTGTTCGCTTTGAAGCTAGTGCACAAGATGGTCTAAGTGGTTTACAGAAAGTTTTTTATATTAAAATTAATGATGGCATATTTTTCCCTATTGGTGATGAAATTCATATCCCCTTTCTTCAGGCAGGCACTTATTATATAACCTTAAGAGCTTATGATAAAGCAGGTAATTATAAAGATGTAACTAAAAAGATTATTGTTCGTCGTTGGTGGTAATTTGTTTTTAAAATAATAATATATGAAAAAAATTGCTTGGTTATTTTATTGTGTAGCTGGTTCCATTATGATTGGCTCCTTGGGGAGTGTTTATAATTTTGATTCTCTTGGTTCATGGTATCAGCAATTAACTAAACCTAGCTTAACTCCCCCTGGTTGGTTATTTGGTCTAGTTTGGACATTACTATTTATACTCTTGGGCGTAAGTTTATATTTAGTTATTGTTGAATGGTATAAGAATAAAAAATCTAAACATAAAATTTTCCAGATTGCTATATTAGTTTTTATTTTGCAGTGGTTTTTTAATATTTTATGGTCATTTTTATTTTTTTACCTTCGCTTTCCTTTATTAGCCCTGGTTGATATTGTTATTTTATGGTTATTGATTATATATAATGTATATTATTTTTATAAAATAAGGCCCTGGGCAGGTTATTTATTAATCCCCTATTTACTTTGGGTGAGTTTCGCTTCTTATTTAAATTTTATGATTTATAAACTTAATTATTAATTTTTAATTTTATGTCAAAAAAGATTTTAATTATTATTGGGATTGTTGTGGCACTTGGTTTAGTTGGTTATTTGATTTTTAATCAAATTAAATCGCCTAACCCAATAGAGGTGGCTACTCGTTTAGCTGATGATAGCGCCATGGCAGAAAAAACATCTCTTAAGGATTTAATTAACCAAAATAAACCAATGATGTGTGAGTTCTCAGGTGAGGGAATGGTTAATAAATTTTATTTAGCTGATAAAAAGATGCGTAGTGATAACTCTTTTGTAAGCGATAATAAGACAATAATTAATCATACGATTGTTATTAATAATACGTCTTATACTTGGTCTGAAGGAGCTACAACTGGTTTTAAGGTGACAGTAGAGGATAATGATGTGGCGTCTAATAAAACTGAGTCAACCACTAATGATCAGGCTCAAATTGATTTTAATCAACAGGTTGATTATCGTTGTGTTGATTGGGCTAAGGATGAGACTTATTTTGAATTACCCTCTAATGTGACCTTTACTGATTTAAATGCTATGATGCCGGCCACTAATCCAGCTGGTAATAATTCAGAAACACCCAGTGATAATGGTTTAAAGGCTATGCAATGTGCGGCTTGTGATAGCGCACCAGCCGATAGTCGCGCTGAATGTAGGGCGGCTTTAAATTGTGATTAATTTTTATGTCGTTATATATTCCAGTAGTTTTAGGCACAGCTCGTAGTGGTCGTAAATCAAGCTTGGTAGCTAATTATGTTTTATCATTTGTTAAGAAACTCGATCTAGAAACTGAGTTAATTGATATTAGAGATTTTAGTCAGAATTTTACTCACCAGGCTCAAGAAAAAATAAAAGACTGGCAAACCAAGGCTCAGCGGGCTAATGGTTTAATTATTGTTTCGCCTGAATATAATCACGGCTATCCAGGGGAATTAAAAATTTTTTTAGATAATATTACCCAAGAACTTAGCTATAAGCCAGTTGGTTTAGTCGGTGTGTCTAGTGGTATTTTTGGTGGAGTAAGAATGATGGAAAATTTAAAGCCTGTTTTGCTAACCTTGCAAATGGTGCCGATTAATATTAGTGTTAATTTTGGCAAGGTCGATAGTTTGTTTGATGAAACGGGAAATATTAAAGATGAAATAATTTGGCAGAAAAAATTATCTGTTTTAATGGAGCAAATAGTGTACCAAGCTAAGATTTTATCTTTTAAAGATAAGGTTGTATAATAAAAATTAATTAATTAAATTAAATCTATGCATTCACGAGTTATTATTTGGTCTTTACTAGCCTTAACAGTGGGCGCAGCTTTGGGCTATTATTTTGGCTATAATTTTGGCTATGATGAAGCAGTCAGCGCTTTTGTAGCTGTTAGATAGACCAAAATATTATGAAAAACCGCCTTTTTAGGGCGGTTTTTTGTTATATGATTGACTTATTTTAATAAATATGTTATTCTATGGAAAATAATAAAATAATAAAATAATAAAATAAGGAGAATTTAAATTGAAGACAAAAATCGTTTTTGCATTTTTCTCAGCTCTTTTAATTTTTTTAGCTAGTTGCACGAATAATATTGATGTTGAAATTGTTAATTGTTCCCCGCTTCAATATCATAGTGATTATTGGGCAGAAACAAGTAAGCGAGTTTTGAAAGACGCGAGGATCCCTGAAACTAACGAAAAAAAAATATATCATCGTTATTTAGCCTTAGTAAGGGTTGATGACATAATTGATTATAAAAAATATTTACAGGATCGTCCGTCTGATGCAGTAATTATTAGCTGCCTTATTAAGGATGATAATAGGTACATGACATCAATTTTCACTGACGATCCGAATGGTGTTAAATTGTGGCTAGATGATAACTAAGATAGTGTTCTAATTTTTTATTAGGCCTTAAAATTATTTTTAAGGCTTTTTTATTTGACTCAATGATTTAATAATTAGATAATAAAGCTATGAATATTTTTTATTGGCTACACTCTTTTTCACCTCAACCAATTGCTTTTTCCCTTGGTCAGTTTAATTTTTATTGGTACGGTATTATTTTAGCTACAGCTATAATTGTTGGTTTATTACTAACGATTAATTTAGCGCGCTATAAAAAAATTGATTTTGATTTAATTTTTGATTTGGCTACTTGGTTAGTGATTAGTGGCTTAGTGGGTGCTCGGTTGTATGATGTTTTATTAGAATATAAATTTTATTTAAATCAACCCTTGGATATTATAAAAATTTGGCAGGGTGGCTTAGCTATTCACGGCGCTTTATTAGGTGGTACTATAGTTTTAATTATTTTTTCTAGAGTCAAACGACTTAATTTATTAACCCTAGTATCAATTATCTTACCAGGTGTAGCCTTGGGGCAGTCAATTGGTCGGTTTGGTAATTGGTTTAATCAAGAATTATTTGGCTTGCCCACTACCTTACCTTGGGGCATTCCTGTCGCTTTATTTAATCGTCCCTTGGGTTATGAGAATTACTTGTATTTTCATCCCACGTTTTTATATGAAGCTTTGGGCATGTTATTAGTTGCTATAGTTTTATATGTTTTAGTGAAAAATAATAAATTAAAAGCTTGGTCTGTTTTAGGTAGCTATTTATTAGCTTATGGCTTAATTCGTTTTAGTTTAGAATTTATAAAAATTGATAATACATTAATGGTCTTTGGTTGGCGTTGGCCACAGATTGTCAGTTTACTGATGATCTTAGGCGGTGTTATTTTAATGGGTATAAAAAAAGATGAGACATAAAATCTCATCTTTTAAAATTATTGTAATTACTTGGCAGTTTAGGCCGCCTTTTTTAAAATATATTGTTTTTTATTAAAGGTTTCTTGAGCCTGTATGGTTTGTATCCTCCATAAGGCCTTACTTTTTTTAATATGAGCATATTTCATGGTGGCAACCTTGCCTACCAAATTTCGCTCCTTAATGCAGCTACAGATTTTGATGTTTACAACATCAGGGATTGATTTATAAAATACCACCTCTGTAACTTCCCCGATGAAAAAGGGATGTTTTTTGTTTTCTTCATGAACAGCTACTTTTGAGCCCTTAGTCAGAGCTATATAGCTATCTTCGGCACTACTTTTTTTAGAACGGTCTTTTTTCCGCCTTTTTTCCATAATAAACTACCTCGTTTGATTTTAAATTTTGAAAAAAACTATTTAACAATTTTTTACTATACTTGATTTTTTTTCTTAGGTCAAGTTAAGGCTTGACATGTTTTTTTTAGCTAGCTAAAATGTAGACGATTAGCACTCTTAATAAAAGACTGCTAAATATAAAATTTAATTTTAAATTATTAAATAATATGACATTAAAACCTTTAGCAGACTATTTAATAGTTAGGCCTTTAGCAGAAGAAGCTGCTACTAAATCCGGCATTGTTCTCCCTGAGACTATAGATAAAGACAAACCAGAAAAAGGCGAGGTAGTAGCGCTTGGTCCTGGAAAAAGATTAGACAATGGTAATTTAGCACCAATTTCAGTTAAAGTCGGTGATAAAGTAATGTTTAGAAAATATTCACCTGATGAAATAAAGGTTGAGGGTGAAGATTATTTGGTTATAAGAGAGTCTGATGTAATGTTAATTATTGAGTAATTAATAATAGTTAAAAGTTGAAAGTTAAAAGTAAAATTATTTTGACGATTTTACTTTTAACTTTTTACTTTCTACTTTTAAATTTATGGCAAAACAAATTATTTTTAGTGAAGAAGCGCGCGCTAGTTTAAAGCGCGGCGTTGATCAACTGGCTAACGCAGTCAAAGTGACGCTCGGTCCCAAAGGCAGAAATGTAGTTTTAGAAAAATCTTATGGCGGACCAGTGATTACTAAAGACGGTGTCACAGTGGCCAAAGAAATTAGCCTAGAAGATAAATTTGAAAATATTGGCGCAGAAATTATTAAAGAAGCTTCAGCTAAAACTGGTGATGCGGCTGGTGATGGCACTACGACCGCCACAGTTTTAGCTCAGGCGATGATTAATGAGGGTTTGGCTTTAGTATCAGCTGGTTTAAGTCCAGTAGAAATTAGACAGGGCATGGAAAAAAAAGTAGCTGATATAGTTGAGAATTTAAAAAATATGTCCAAGCAAATTTCTACCAAAGAAGAAATTGCTCAAGTGGCTTCTATTTCAGCTAATGATCCAGAAATTGGTGCGATTATTGCTGAGGCCATGGAAACAGTTGGTAAGGATGGGGTAATTACAGTTGAAGAAGGCATGTCTTTTGGTGTGGAAAAAGAAGTGGTTGAGGGTATGCAGTTTGATCGCGGCTATGTTTCACCTTACATGATTACCAATACTGAAAATATGAAAGCCGACATGACTGAACCCTATATTTTAGTGACTGATAAAAAGATTGCCTCAATTCAAGAAATTTTGCCTTTGTTAGAAAAGGTTGTGCAGTCAGGTAAAAAAGATATTGTCATTATCGCTGATGAAATTGAGGGTGAAGCTTTAACTACTTTTATTTTAAATAAATTGCGCGGCACCTTTAATGTTTTGGGTATTAAGGCGCCGGGTTTTGGCGATCGCCGCAAAGCCATGCTAGAAGATATTGCTATTTTAACTGGCGGCGCTTTAATTTCTGAAGACTTGGGTAAAAAATTAGAAACCGCTGAATTAGCTGATTTAGGTAAAGCCAGAAAAGTCATTTCAGCTAAAGATTCTACCACGATTGTTGATGGCGCCGGTGATAAGGATAAAATTAAACAACGCGTTGAACAACTTAAAAAAGAAATGGCCTTAGCTACCTCTGAATTTGATAAAGATAAATTACAGGAACGTTTAGCTAAATTATCCGGTGGTGTAGCTGTCATTAAAGTTGGGGCGGCCACAGAAACCGAAATGAAGGAAAAAAAGGATAGGATTGATGATGCTCTCAGCGCGACCAAAGCCGCAGTAGAAGAAGGTGTGGTGCCTGGCGGGGGGATGGCTTTACTAGTAGCTAGTAAGGCGTTTGATGATAATCAAACCAAAGAGCCTGGCACAACTATTATTGGGCAAGCAGTTGAACAACCGTTTTATTGGATTATGAAAAATGCTGGCTTAAATAGTAAAGAAGTTTTAGTTAAAGTAATTGAAAATATAAAAGCAGGTAAAAAATTTGCTGGTTATAATGCTTTAACTAATCAATTAGAAGATGATATGTTTAGCGCCGGGATTATTGATCCAACTAAGGTAGTGCGCTTGGCTTTAGAAAATGCTGCCTCGGCTGCCATGATGTTTTTAACTACCGAAGCAGTGGTAGCGGATAAACCGGGTGAGAAAAATGATGAACATTCTCATAATCATGGCATGGGTGGTATGATGGGGATGTAATTTTTCATTAACAAAATCACCTTGATAAATGTCAGAGTTTTAGTTTCTTAATTCTAAGTTTGGTGCTATAATAAAAATAATTAAACACCCTCCTTCCGCTTTTAGCGGATGAAGGGTGTTTTGTTTTTTTAAAGAGCTATAACTTTAAACTTAATATATGTCTTCAAAAATTTTTTCCACGGCCGTGGTTGGTTTAGATGCTGAAATTGTTGAAGTCGAAGCCGAAATGGGCGGCGGTGAAATTGGCACTTTTGCCATTGTGGGTTTACCTGACATGGCAGTTAGTGAAGCGCGTGAAAGAGTGAGAAGTGCGGTTAAAAATTCCGGACTAGAATTTCCTAAAATTAAAACCACAGTAAATTTAGCGCCAGCCGATTTAAAAAAACAAGGGCCAAGTTATGATTTACCAATCGCGATTAGTATTTTAGTGGCGGCTAATAGAATAAAACCAACTATCGGTTTTAATAAATTTATTTTCTTGGGCGAATTAGCTTTGTCTGGGGCCGTGAGATCAGTTAATGGTGTTTTGTCAGCTGCCTTATGTGCTCAAGCCAGAGGCTTTGAAGCTATTTTTGTGCCACTAGCTAATGCTGAAGAAGCTAGTTTAGTACCAGGTATAAAAGTTTTACCCTTAGCTTATTTAAGTGAAGCGCTTGATCATTTAATTGGTAAAAAATTAATTACGTCTTATGTAACTCGAAATAAAAATTTATTAGACAATAATTTTTCTTTAGATTTCTCTGATATCAGGGGCCAAGAGCAAGCTAAAAGAGCTTTAGAAATTGCTGCGGCCGGAGCTCATAATATTTTAATGACTGGTCCGCCCGGAAGCGGTAAAACTTTATTGGCGCGCAGTGTGCCTTCAATTTTACCCAGCTTAAATTTAAAAGAAGCTTTAGAGATTACCAAAATTTATAGTGTGGCCGGACGTTTAAGACCACATAGTGGTCTAGTTAACGTACGCCCGTTTCGGTCGCCGCATCATACGGCTTCAGGCGTGGCTTTGGTTGGTGGTGGAACTTGGCCCAAGCCAGGTGAAATTTCTTTAGCTCATCGCGGGGTTTTATTTTTAGATGAGTTTGCTGAGTTTCCGCGTTTAGTATTAGAAAATTTGCGTCAGCCCTTAGAGGATGGCGTGGTGTCAATTAGTCGCGCGGCTGGCCAATTAATTTTTCCAGCTAAATTTATGTTGGTCGCGGCTATGAATCCTTGCCCTTGTGGTTATGCGGGTGACTTAGATAAAGCTTGTCTTTGTTCAGCTAACCAGGTTTTAGCTTATAAAAAAAGAATTTCCGGCCCAATTTTAGATCGGATTGATTTACATGTTGAAGTGCCTCGTCTAGAGTTTGCTAAACTTGATAATACTTCTAGCGGAGAACCATCAACTAAGGTTCGGGCTCGAGTAGAAGCCGCTCGACAAAGACAAAGCGAGCGGTTTAAAAATTTACCCTATATTGCTAATAGTGATATTTCTTCGACAGCTATTAAAAGGTTTTGTCAGCTATCAGCTGAGTCACGTCAGCTACTAGAAATAGCAGTTAAAGAGTATGATTTATCAGCCCGTTCTTATTTTAGAATTTTAAAATTAAGTCGCACGATCGCTGATTTAGTGGCTAGTTCAGAAGTTAAGACAGAACATCTAGCTGAGGCCCTACAATATCGGCCGAAAATTTAAAAAAATAACGTTGTTTAGCCAGCTTAATTTTGCTATACTATAAGAGACCTTAATTTATTCTATGTCTAGAAAAATAATAACTTTAATTTTACTTTTAGCCGTGGTTATGACCACTGGCTTTGGTTGTAAAACAGTGTCTAAGGATGTTAAACAAAAAATGCAGCCGATTACTTTAAATTATTGGCGAGTTTGGGATGGGCCAGATGATTTTGCTGAATTAATTACCGAGTATAATAAACTTCATTCTTTTATTACGATTAATTATCGTAAGTTGACTTATAGCGAATACGAAGAAGCTCTATTAGATGCTTTGGCTGAAGATCGCGGACCAGATATTTTTTCTATTCAAAATACTTGGGTAAGAAAATATCAAACTAAAATTTCTCCTTTACCAGATTCAATTTCCATGGTTTATCCGGTGGTTAAGGGTTCGCTTAAAAAGGAGGTTATTCCTGAATTACGGACCAGTAAAAGTATTACCGTGACTGAAGTTAAAAATTCTTTTGTTGATACAGTGTATAATGATGTGGTTTTAACTGATCAGTCTGATAATAAAAGTAAGATTTATGGCCTACCTTTATCAATTGATACTTTGGCCATGTATTATAATAAAGATTTATTAAATAATGCCGGAATTGCTCAACTACCAGCGTATTGGAACAAAGACTTTCAACAAGCTGTTAGAAAATTAACTAAACAAGATTTAAAAGGTGACTTAATTCAATCTGGTGTGGCCTTAGGGGGTTCAGCTAATATTGAACGTTCAGTTGATATTTTAGCGGCTTTAATGATGCAAAATGGGGCTGTTATGATGGAGGGTAATAGTGTTAAATTTAATGTTATTCCGCCAATTTTCCAAGAGCGAGGTTATAATCCTGGTATGGAAGCAGCTCGTTTTTACAGTGATTTTGCTAACCCAGCTAAAGAAGTTTATGCCTGGAATAATCAGTTGGATAATTCTTTAAGAAATTTTATTGATGGTAAGCTAGCGATTTTCTTTGGTTATTCATATCATCTACCAGTTATTCAGGCCCAGGCACCTAAATTAAACTTTGCCTTAGCAAAGTTTCCACAAATTGAAGGTAATCCAACTGAAGCTAATGTGGCTAATTATTGGCTAGAAACTGTTTCGGCAAAAAGTAAATATAAAAACGAAGCTTGGGATTTTATTCAATTTATGACTACCAAGCCAGAGCAGGTTAAAAAATATTTAGCCAGAACCAAGTATCCAACTGCTTTACGTTCTTTGGTTAATGAACAATTAAACGATGAAGAGCTTAATGTTTTTGCTAGTCAATTATTAATTGCTAAAAGTTGGTATTGGGGTAAAGATTTTGTGGCCGCAGAAAAAGCGATAAATGAAATGATTGACGCGATTGTGGCTAATCCAGAACAATTAGAAACCGCCGTGAACGTCGCGGCTAGCCGCGTACAACAAACCGTTGGCCCATAATCAATTATATGTTTAAAAAAATATTAATTATATTTACTTTAATTTTGGTTATTATTTTACCTAATACCTCTTTAGCTATTACTTCTATTTTAGATACAAAGTCAGGTATTATTGAGAGAGCTGAATGTTCTGGTAGTGGTTGTACACTTAATACTTTTGTTGAACTGGGTGTTAATGTGGCTAATTATATTTTAGGCATTGTGGGCGCTTTAACTTTATTAATGTTTATTTATGGTGGTTTTATGTGGATTTTATCAGGTGGTTCAAGTGATAAAGTGCAAAAAGGCAAAGATATTATTATTGGCTCAGTGGTTGGTTTGGTAATTGTATTTTCTAGTTATTTAATTATTAGTTTTGTGAGCAATAATCTCTTAGGCGCCCAGGGTGAATATAAATTTACTGGTAAGGCTCCAGAAGATAAGACATCAACAACCAATAATACCGCTAATACTTGTACGCAAAAAGGAGGAACCTGTAAATATACTTGTCCAAGTGGAGAAAAAACAGTTGATGATGGTGGCTATTGTGCAAAGCAGAGCCAGGAGAGCCAGGTTTGTTGTGAGTTGATTGAACTTCAGGGTAGTTGTCAGGGCGAGTGCGTTATTAAATATGTGACAGAACCGCAGTGTACTTTAGCAGAGGGTAGTTGTAATGGTGGTGTTGCTACTTGTTGTCAACCTAATAGTTTGTTTATTTGTAATGGTTCATGCTTAACACGTTTAGAGTGTCCTCAAGATCGATGTGTGGCTCAGAACTTGGGTTATTGTGCTGGAGATGGTAAATATTGTTGTTCTGGTGGGTGTAACAATGAGAATGAATAAAATAATTTATATATTTTGAACATGTTTTTCCAAAAAAAACCACTATCGTTTAACCAAGAAAGTATTGGTTGGCAACTTAAATTAGCGCGTGAACAAAAAAAATTAAAATTTGAAACCATTGCTAAAAAATTAATTATTAAACCAAGCTATCTTCAAGCTTTAGAAAATAATGATTTTGGAAAATTGCCTAAAGGAGTGTATGTTAGAAATTTTTTACGAGAGTATGCTCGTTTTTTAGGTCTTGATCATCGTAGTTTATTAAAACAATTAGACACGGAAATTTTAGGGCATAAAAATGAACCAGCCTTGTTTGAAAGACAAGTAGTAGCGAAAAAATATTTGTTAGCCATGCCGATTGTAGTGAGAAATTTTTTAATTATTTTAGTGGCGGCTATTTGTTTAATCTATATTGTTTTTTTATTAAATAAAATTTTTAAACCGCCCTGGCTAGAGATTATTGATCCAGCGCAAGACAAGTCCACCACAGAACAGCAGTTGATTATTATTGGTCAGACCGAACCAGAAACCAATGTTTTAATTAATGGTCAGTTGATAAAAGTTAATAATGATGGTAAATTTAGTGAAACAATTTATTTAGAGCCAGGTTTAAATACCATTGTTATTAGTGCTAAAAAGAAGTATAGTCAGGTGGCGACGGCCATTCGTCGTATCCTATTAGAAAATCCCCCTACTAATTAATTTAGTTAATTTAATTTTTATGTCAGATAAGAAAATAAAAGCCCCCTCGACCAATGATAATGCTAAACATCAAGCCGCTGAAGCCGCTGTCGAGCAGATTAAATCGATGTTTGGCGAAGGTTCAATTATGAAGTTCGGCGACGTTCAAGCTACTAACGTAGACACTGTGTCTACGGGTTGTGTGTCTTTGGATATTGCCTTGGGGGTTGGCGGTGTGCCACGTGGTCGCGTGATTGAAATTTTTGGTCCAGAAGCTTCTGGTAAAACCACCTTAGCTCAGCATATTATTGCTGAAGTACAAAAGCAGGGCGGCATCGCGGCTTTTATTGATGCGGAGCACGCTCTAGACCCAGACTATGCTAAGCGTATTGGAGTTAATGTAAAGGATTTATTAATTTCTCAACCTGACACTGGCGAGCAAGCTTTGGAAATTTTAGAAACCTTAGTGCGCTCTAACGCGATTGATGTAGTAGTGGTTGATTCAGTGGCGGCCTTAGTTCCTAAAAAAGAAATTGAAGGCGATATGGGTGATCAGCATATGGGTTTGCAAGCTCGTTTAATGAGTCAGGCTTTAAGAAAGTTAACTGGTATTGTTTCTAAAACTAAAACGGTGGTAATTTTTATTAATCAAATTAGAATGAAGATTGGCGTTTTCTTTGGCAACCCAGAAACCACTACTGGTGGCACAGCGCTTAAATTTTATTCTTCAGTCAGAGTGGAAATACGCCGGGCCGCGCAAATTAAGCAGGGCGAAAAAATTATTGGCAATCGGGTTAAAGTAAAAATTGTAAAAAATAAAGTTAGCGCCCCATTTAAAACCGCTGAATTTGATATCATGTATAATGAGGGTATTTCTTTAGCTGGTGATTTAATAGATACTGGCATTGAATATGGTGTTATTACTAAAGCAGGTAATACTTATAGTTATGGTGAAATCAAATTAGGCACTGGGCGCGAAGTAGTTCGCCAGGCTATTAAAGCCGACCCTAAGATGATTAGTCAGATGCGCAAACAGATTATGGCCGCGGCTAAGGCCAAAGAAAAAGTAGATTAGTTTTTAAAAAAGAAAGAGGCGTTAACAAAGTTAACGCCTCTTTGATTTGTTATTTAATCTTTTTTCTCAAATCTCTCTACCATGTAATCGATGAATAATTGCAAAGCATTATCTATCATGGCTCCTAAAAAAATCCCGAAGGATACGATAGAAAGACCTAAAAACGCTATTCCAATTATACCGCTTTCAAAGATTTGATTTTTGCAGTCATAATAAAAAATACAAAAACTAAAAGCAGAAAGTAGCAACAAGAAAAGAGCGATTTTGTCTGAATAATTTTTTACCATTTTAGTTTATTTGATTTTTGAAAGTTCAATAAGTTAATAATATAAAATATAGTGTTTTTAATATTTTGTCAATATAAAAATTACCGTGTTTAGGAAAATTAATATCCTCCCTTAATTACATTGGCTTATTCTTTGTATTATTCATAAACTTGTTTTGCGTCATTCCCCAGCTTGATCTTTTTGTTATTTCTTAACCTATCCTGTGTCATCCCCCGCTTTAAGCGGGGGATCTTTTAATCATTTGTATAAATCAGAATACAAGTCCTTCCATGATGGATTGGTTTTAATAATTAATTCTAATTTCCATTGTCTAGACCATTTCTTTAGCCTTTTTTCTCTTTGTATGGCCATGCCTATTTCTCCATAGATTTCATAATAAACTAATCTATAAATAAAATATTTTCTAGTAAAACCATTATTATATTTTTCTCTATGTTCATTTAATCTTCTATAAATATTATTAGTGACACCAATATACAAAACGCCATATGGCCTATTGGTTAAAACATAGACATAATAATGTTTTTCTTTGTTTGGCATAATTGACCTTAGATGCCCCGCCTAAAGCGGGGCATGACACAAAAAACAAAGCGGGGCATGACACAAAAAACAAAGCGGGGCATGACACAAAAAATAAAGTGGGGCATGACACAAAAAACAAATTTAGGTATGATACAAAAAACTAAAATGATATTTAAAATACAAAACCCCTCCTTACGCTCTGCGTAAGGAGGGGTTAGGGGTGGAAAATTTTACGCTCGTTCAGCGTATTCTTCGTTTTCAGTATTAATTCTTATAACATCATTAGTTTCAACAAACATTGGCACAGAAATAATTGCTCCGGTTTCTAATTCAGCTTGCTTAGTGACATTACCAGCTGAATTACCGCGAATGCCTGGTGGTGCGCTTATGACCTTTAATTCAACTTTAATTGGTAATTCAATGGCCATGGGTCGGTTTTCAAAATATAAAACATTAACTTCTAAACCGTCTTTCATAAATTTTTCTTTACCACCAAGATCTTCTAAGGCTAAGCTAAACTGCTCATAGTTTTCAATATCCATAAAATAAGCAAAGCTCTCATCTTTGTAAAGAAAATTAGCTTTACGTTTTTCAACCTGCGCTTCTTCAGCCTTGTCATTACCTTGCCAGGTGCGTTCAATCACGTTAGCAGAAATTAAATTGCGAAGTTTAGTTTTTAAAACTGCTCCGCCACGGCCCATTTTATGATGCTCAGCTTTAATAACTAAGTAGGGTTCGCTATTAATAACAATCACCTTACCTAATTTGATTTCATTTAAACTTAACATAAATTTATCGTCTCTGGTTTGGGAAGTGAAGTAATGCCATAATGCGAGCGCGCTTTACGGCTTCAGCTAATTTTCTTTGGAATTTAGCTGAGGTGCCGGTGCGACGACGTGGCAAAATTTGACCATAAGAATTAATGAATTTTTTTAATAGTTCAATATCTTTATAATCAACTTCTTTTAGATTGTTGCTCTTAAAATAGCAAGTCTTTTTTGATTTAATGGTTTGTGTCATAGAGGGTTAAGTTAGTTAAAAGTTGAAAGTTAAAAGTAAAATTGTAGAATAGTTTAACTTTTTATTTTTAACTTTATACTTATTAAAAAGGGATGTTTTCAACTTTAATTTCGTCATCAGCTGGAGTTTCAAAACCGCCCATTGGTTCATCATAGTTAATCACTGGTTCTGAGTCAGTTGATTTTTGGGCATATTGGTCATTATTATTGGCAAAATTTTGTCGAGGACCATTAGCATTAGCTTTATCAAGCATAATTAAATTTTCCGCCACAATTTCTGTCGTAAAACGCTTAACACCGTCTTTGCCTACCCAATCACGAGTTTGCAAACGACCTTCAATATAAACTTTAGAACCCTTACGTAAATATTGACCGCAGATTTCAGCTAATTTTCTCCAGGCTACAATATTATGATATTCAACTCTTTCTTGGCGTTGACCACTAGCGTCAGTCCAAAAGAAGTTGGTAGCTACACTAAAGGTAGCAACTGAAGCGCCACTGGCTGTTTGGCGGACTTCAGGATCACGGGTAATATTCCCGATGATCATAGCTTTATTAAGATTCATATATTTTTACCGCTTAAGGGAAAGGCGGCTTAATAATAGTTAATAAAATTTATTTTTTAAATCACTTTATAATAAGTTAGCCGCATCAATAATTTTGTCCAACTCTTCATCTAAGCTCTTAAGATCAGCGCGCGTATCTTTTTCTGATTTTATGTCCTTACTTTCTATTTTGGTTTCAAATTTAATTTCTGGCTTACTGTCTTTTTCTTGAGCTTTTTTATGAGCCGCAGCTTTAGCCGCTAATTTAGCCTCAGCTTCAATTTCGGCGGCTGTCTTTTTGTGTTTTTTAATAATTTGGTGGCGAATTATTTCATTAGATAGACGCAAACGATTATTAATTTCGTTTAATTTTTTGCCTTCTAAATCAAATTCTAATAAATAATAATAGCCATGGCGAAAACCATCAACGCGGTAGGCTAATTTTCTTTTACCCCAATAATCTTGCTTGGTAATTTCGCCGCCTTGGTCAGTGATTAATTTTTTAACATTCTCTTTGATTGGCTCAACCTCAGTTTCACTAAATTTATTAGAAACTAGACAAAGCAATTCATAGTGTGGAATGTCAGATGATTTTGTTCTAGACATAGTTTATAAATTATAAATTTGAAATTTAGAATTTGAAATTAAATAAAATCCCCCAGGAATTCTTGAGACATAAATTATGTCTACACCTTGGAGGAGTGTTCAAGAATACCTATAATACAGTCTACATTAGCTGTATTAATCCATTGTCAGCTGACAAGGAAATATGGGAAAGGTATTAATTAAATTTTCTAAGGACAAGATTAACATATTGTTTTTAAAATTGCAAGAGCTAAAATTAGCCAGGGCTTAAGTCTTATGATATTGTAAAATTATGAACTATTTTTTTATTTTAGGTAACCATCCAATTCTATCCGTTGCTGAATTAACAGCTAGTTTAAACTTTAAAAATTTTAAAGTGTTAGGCAATGTTTTACTTGGTAAAATTGATAATTTAAGACCCCAAGAAGCCATTAGTCAGTTAGGTGGAACAATTAAAATTGGCCGCTTATTGGGTCGAGTTAATAGCCGCGAACTATACAATAAATTATTAAGTGAATTATTGGCGGCGCCTAAAACTAGTAAATTTAATTTTGGTTTTTCTGTTTATGGTTCGACTAAACTTAAGCCTTATAAATTAGGTCTAGATTTAAAATCAGCGCTTAAGACTAAAGGCATTAGTTGTCGTTTAGTCACTAGTCGTGATCAGCAATTATCTAGTGTGGTGGTGCAACAAAATAAGCTGGTTAGCGGCGGCCGTGAATTTGTTATTATGGCAGAGGGCGGCGATCTATGGTTAGGCATAACTGAAGCGGTCCAGCCATTTAAAGACCTGTCAGCGCGCGATTATGGACGTCCAGGTAGAGATGATTACTCTGGCATGCTACCGCCTAAATTAGCGCAAATTATGATTAATTTGGCGCGGGCTAAAAAAGATGAGATTATATGCGATCCGTTTTGCGGTTCAGGCACAATTTTAACCGAGGGTTTATTAATGGGTTATAAAAAATTATTAGGTAGTGACATTTCTAAAAAAGCGCTCGATGATACTAAGGAAAATATTAACTGGATAGCCAAGCGCTATGATTTAACTTATGATTTACGTTTATCAGTGGTGGATGCTTTAAAGTTGGCGCAACAAGTTGTCCCTAAATCCTTAGGCGCGATTATTACTGAAACTTATTTAGGGCCACAGCGCGGACAATTTGATTTAAATAAGGTGAGTCAAGAGTTAAGCAAGAATTATTCTTATTTCTTGACCGTCGCCGCGTCGTTGCTTAAAAATCATTGTCGTCTAGTAATTGCTTTGCCAGCTTTTTTAAGTGGTAAAAAAATTTTAGCTATAAAAATTCCTACGACTTTAATTAAAAAAGACTCGTTTTTGTATGGCCGAGCTGGTCAACGAGTCTTTAGACAAATTTTAGTATTAGAAAAGGGGTAGATTATTGGTTAATTAAAAAATTGCAAACATCGCCATCTTGTATAATATAGTCTTTGCCTTCAGTACGGATTAAACCCTTGGTTTTGGCCTCATTTTCTCCACCAGCTTCAACAAATTTTTCCCAATTAATTACTTCAGCTCTAACAAACCCCTTAATAAAATCAGTGTGGATTACACCAGCGGCCAGTGGAGCCCTAGTGTCTTTTTTTATTGTCCAGGCGCGTGTTTCATCTTTACCAGTAGTAAAAAAAGTTACTAAATTTAATAATTCATAACCAGCTTTAATTAAACGATCTAAGCCACTTTCTTTTAAGCCCAATTCTTCAATATAGGTGGCTTGTTCTTCATCTGGCAAACTAGCAATCTCGGCTTCTAATTTAGCATCAATCGCAATAACCTTGCCATCAGTCCAAGAATGTCGTGCTTCGCTATCTTTATCATTAACATTTAAAACATACATCAAAGGTTTAGCCGTAATTAAACTAAGAGATTTAACAAAGATTTTTTCCTCGTCATTAAATTCTAAATTACGCACAGCGCCGCCTGCTTCTAATTCAGTTTTAATTTTTATTAAAATATTTTTTTGTTTATCAACCTCTTTATTAAAGCCGGATTTACTATCGCGTATAACTTTGTCTAGTCTTTTTTCAACGGTTGCCAGGTCAGCCAAGGCTAATTCAAGATGAATAGTTTCTCGATCAAAATCAGGATCGATTTTATTATTAACATGAATAATATTGGTGTCTTCAAATTGTCTAACTACTTCGCAAATCGCATCACACTCTCTAATATGAGATAAAAATTGATTGCCTAAGCCCTCGCCTTGAGAAGCGCCTTTGACTAGACCAGCAATATCAACAAATTCAATCACAGTCGGAATAATTTTTTCCGGCTGTGAGATTTTAGCTAATTGATCTAAACGATGGTCAGGTACTTTAACTAAACCAACATTTGGTTCAATCGTACAAAAAGGATAATTAGCGGCCTCAGCTTGTTTTTTAGTTAAGGCCGTGAAGAGCGTTGATTTACCAACATTGGGTAAACCAACGATTCCGATGGATAAAGCCATAGTGAACAAAAGTTAAAAGTAGAAAGTTAAAAGTAAAAAGGTGAAAAATAGTTTAACTTTCAACTTTCAACTTTTTACTTATTTATCTAGCCTAGCAAAAAATGCTATAATTGTTAAGAGCTTCTTTTTTAGCTCTATAACTCTTAACTTTATAACTTTTAACTCTACGCATATGCATCCTGCTAAATTAAGCCTGAAAAGCGAGTGGTTTCCCTTGCTTTTGATTGCCGTGTCTATTATTATTGCTTTTTATTTGCAGGTGTATTTTCCAGATCAAGTGCCTATTCATTGGAATATAAATGGTGATGTTGATGGTTATGGCGGACGATTGTTTGCTGCGTGGTTTGTGCCTTTGTTGCTAATTTTTTCTTATCTATTGTTTTTAGGCATACCCTATGTTGATCCTAAGAGGAATAATTATGATAAGTTTAGTCAGGCCTATCATGGTATTAAAAACTTATTTGTAGCTTTTTTGTTTTTACTTTATATTTTTGTGGGTTTAGCTGGCTTGGGCTTTGTTATTCCAGTCGGGATTGTTTTTCCAGCTATGGTCGGTTTATTTTTTATTGGTTTGGGTTATTTTTTAAGATCAGTTAAGCAAAATTGGTCAATTGGCGCTAGGACACCTTGGACAATGGAAAGTCCGATTGTCTGGAAAAAAACTAATGAGTTAATGGCTCGACTTTTAATGCTAGGCGGTGTAGTTTTTATTATTTGTGCTTTTCCAATTGGCTATCTTTGTAAAATTTATTTGTTAGTTTTTATTTTAGTAGTGATTGCTGTGGTCCCAATTGTTTACTCTTATTTTGTCTTTCAGCAGGAAAAGAGGAAAAAATAGCATTGACTAGCTATTTGTTTAATGTTAGTATGTTTTAGTCTTTCGCCTCATCCAGCCTGATTGGGTGAGGTGAATTTGGAGCGGTAGTTCAGTTGGTTAGAATGCTGCCCTGTCACGGCAGAGGTCGCGGGTTCGAGCCCCGTCCGCTCCGCATCATTCAGAAATCGGATTTACGTCCGATTTTTGCGTTTTTCCTAAGGAATTTTGATGTTGCGGAATAAGACAGGTTTCAAACTCGTGATCTATTTTTTCATTTGTACCAATATTGTACCAAATTTTTAAGTCTATTGGTTTCTCAAGGGTCTTGATTGCTTCCCTTAAGACTACCGGACTTAGATGAGCATAGCGTAAGGTTGTATTTGTATCTGAATGTCCCAATAACTCTTGTATAGTTCTCATTGATATTCCATTTTCTGCTAAACGAGAAGCAAAAGTGTGTCTAAAGGTATGCCAACCAATTTTTCTTAATCTGGCTTTTTTGCAAATATCGTGAAGCCAACCTCTGCATCTTTCTTGAATTAAGAATTTACCGAATTTATTCGGAAAGATTAATTTATTTTTATTATTTAATGATTTTCTTGATTCCAACATGGTCATTACTTCTTTATTTATTGGAATATATCTTATTTTATTGTTTTTTGTGCTGCCTAATTTTCCTCTTGAAACAGCTTTACTAACTGTTAAAACATTTTCTTTAAAATTAACATCTTTCCAGGTTAAAGCTATGAGTTCACCAAATCTTAATCCGGTATGTAAAGCCATTATAATCAAATCTTTTAGAAGTCCATCACTGTGCCTAATAATATGTTCACTTTCTTCAACGCTCAGATAATCAAATTTCTGTTGAGGAACAGTTAATCGTTTTATTTTGGGTTTCTTATCAATTAATTGCCAATCCTCAGCAGTACTTAAACTTTTACTTAAAACACATAAAAGATTGTTAATAGATTTAGGATTTAATTTCCTTTTTATCTTTTTAGCTTTAAATTTTTCAATCTCTGGCAGGTACCCCAAATCCTAGACACTTTCTCTATGAGTTTCTACAATGAAACC
>CAZQHN010000001.1:0-304305 GCA_964593745.1 uncultured Gammaproteobacteria bacterium | reverse complement strand
CTTGGAGAGCGCGCATACCGCAAGGTATCGAGAGTTCGAATCTCTCACCCTCCGCCAAGACAATTTTTTATCGTGCAGACCCGAGTAATTGTGCTTTAGTAGCGACTCGACTGCCTAAAAATTGCTAACAAAAAACAACGATTTTGGTCGTTGTTTTTTGTTTGGTTTAATCTTCTAGTAAAGTCAACTTTTTATCTTTATACATTATTTTTGATCTCAAGTTAGCTAGTAATTCTCGCTTTTCAGAAACAGCCCCTTCCTTTAATAAATATTTAGCATAATTTCTGATATCCATTTCTTTGTCAGTTTTAAGTTTTTCAGTTGCTCCAAGTACCGATCTTTGGAAGATATTAAATCGAGCTATCTCGTCCTCTAATTTTTGTCGCATTCCTAACTCATTAATATTTACTTTATCTAATATCTTGAGCAGTTCGGTAATTAGATCTTCCTCTCTTATATATTTATTTTTACAGTTTCTATCCCTAGCCCTTGAGCATGAGTAATAAATATATCTTGCATGCGTGCCGTCCTTAAGCTGTTTATATTTTTCTTCTGCCGATATGCCCGATCCGCAATGGCCACAAGTAAATAGCTTGGTGAAGGCAAATTCTCGATTTTCTCTAACAATTTTATCTCTCTTTAATTGGGCTTGAGCTTTTTCAAACAAATCTTTGCTTATTATCGGCTTATGTTTTCCCTGGTACCAGTTACCACTACCGACTGGTCTTTCAAACACTCCATAATAAAAAGGGTTATCCAATATTCGATATACCCCAGCTAATGTTAATGGTTTATTGCCTCGAGTGTAAAAGTTTAACTCATGTTTAAGATAGTTATATAATTTTCGTCCGCTATATTTTTCATAAGCTACTTTTTCAAACATTTTCTTAATAGCAGGCGCTCTTAATGGATCAATTATGACTTGGCATTTTTTGTCCATTCGTTTTTGATTCAAGTATCCTAGCGGAGCAAGTCCAACCCATAAACCCATCTCGGCTCTAGTTCTTAGTCCTCGTCTAACATTAATTCCTCGATTATCATTTTCTAACTTGGCCTGTGATCCTAAAATCATAAGCAGAAATTTCTCGTTTGGATTATTAGAAAATTTCTGACCATATGTCCTTATCTCTAGCAGGGCACCGCTATCCATTAAATCCACTATTTTCCCTAAGTCCCCAGCATTTCGAGATATGCGGTCAGGAGCCCAAGTCAAAATGGCATTAAATTTACCCTGTTTAATTTCATCTATAATCTCATTAAAGACTGGTCTTTGGCCTGTTTCTTTGGCGCTGTGCGATTCTCGCTTTAATTCGACCACATCAAGGCCCTCCCGCTTAGCCAGCTCAAGCATCTCTTTTATTTGGCTATCTATTGATAAGACTTGCCTTTCCTCGCTTTCGGTCGATTTTCTTGCATAAAGGCAGTATTTTACCTTAATTTGGGGTTCTATTTTGCCCTGAGTCCCTACGGGCATTATTATTGTATTCATATACCAACATTAATGACGCAACCGCCCTGAAGAGTCTAGGACGTCTCGAGTAGATAAACTGTTGATAACTTTACATATGTTAACTTGACATAAATTTTTTATTAAGCTATAATTAACACATGTTAAGTTTATTATAAATTTTTTATAAAATATGTCTCTCGATAAATCCCAGTTTATTACTCCAACACAACTAGCAAAAATGCTAGGTATTACTCGTATTGCAATTCATCAAAAAATCAAAAAAGGTGAAATAAAGGCCGAGAATATTGGCGACCCTTCAAAGCCTACTTATGTTATACCTAAATCTTCGTTATCAAAAGAAATGCAAGATCGTATACAAGTAGAACAAAAAAAGGCAACCGAAAGTATTGTTGGTAAAAATGTTCATCATCATGACTTAAATTTTGAAAAAGAACTTTGGGCAGCAGCAGACAAGCTTCGTGGTAATATTGATGTTTCTGAATATAAGAACATTGTTCTTGGTCTTTTGTTTTTAAAATATATATCCGATGCTTTTTATACTCGTCGCAAAGAACTCGAAGGTCTTACTCGTGATTCAAAGAACGAAGATTTCTATGTAAAAGACGACAAGGCACGCGAACAAATTCTTGAAACAAAAGATTTCTATAAAAGTGCAGGTGTGTTCTATGTTCCTGAAAAGTCACGATGGGAATATTTACAAACAAAAACCATGCAATCTGATATTGGCCAGGTGCTTGATAAGGCTATGGATTACATTGAAGAAGATAACCGAGCCGAACTTGAGGGTGTACTTCCAAAAATTTATACACGTACAACCCTCGATTATTCTGTTATTGGCGAACTTGTAAATATTTTCTCTCGTATTTCATTTGATCATAATTTTGACCGTGAAAAAGATATTCTTGGTCGTATCTACGAATACTTCCTTGGTCAGTTTGCGTCATCTGAAGGAAAACGTGGAGGTGAATTTTTTACTCCTAGATCAATAGTTAAGTTACTCGTAGAAATTCTAGAGCCTTATGAAAATGCTCGTGTATTAGATCCCGCCTGCGGCAGCGGGGGAATGTTTGTGGCTATGGGCGAATATCTCCGTAACCACGGACAAGATTCATCAAAACTTGCAATCAATGGGCAAGAAAGCAATCAGACCACACTTCGTCTTGCAAAGATGAACCTCGCTATTCGAGGACTTTCAGGAAAGATTGAGTTAGGAAATACTTACTATCAAGACAAGTTTCCGCACTTGCAGGCAGATTTTGTAATTGCAAACCCACCCTTTAATGGAGAATGGGAGCCATCAAAACTTTCTGACAATGATCCGCGCATAATACTTGGTACTCCGCCAAGTGGAAACGCAAACTTTATGTGGGTGCAACATTTTGCACACCATCTCGCACCAAATGGCTTAGCAGGGTTTGTTATGCCAAATGGAGCACTTGCTGTGTCAGGGAAAGAAGGAGAGCTTCGCAAAAAGCTTATCGAAGAAGATTTAGTTGAGGTAATTATTTCTTGTCCATCAAAGCTTTTTTATAACGTATCGCTTCCTGTTTCTCTCTGGTTTTTGGCTAATAATAAAAAAGGCGATCGTTTTAGAAATCGTTCAGGTGAAACATTGTTTATCGATGCTAGAGATACATTTGAACAGATTTCTCGTAAGCAGGTTGTGTTTAATCCGGAACATATTGAGAAAATTTCAAATACGGTTCGTGCATGGCGTGGAGAAAAAAATGCTGGGGCATACGAAGATATCTCTGGCTTCTGTAAATCTGCAACGCTAGAAGAAATAAAGAAAAATGGATATGTTCTCACTCCTGGTCGCTATGTTGGACTGGCTGATGTAGAAGATGATGGAATTTCGTTTGAAGAAAAGATGGAGAAACTCTCATCTGAACTTCGAAGCGCTTTCACAAAAGGTCGGAACTTGGAAAAAGAAATTGAGAAGAATCTTAAAGAACTTGGATTTTAAATTTATGAAAAGAGATGAAATAATCAAAAAAATAGAAGACTTTAGAGAAGCTGTTAAGGCTTACTCTAAGTTACTTTTGGAGTCTCGAGACTCGATGTTTCCAGATATTGTACGAAATCACGATTTAATTGACGAAGCAAAATCAAGACTTAACCGTACCTTTGCTTCATTAGAAAAATACATAGTTAGATTTGGTAATAATCCCAAAATGAGTGACGGTGTTTGGAATGTGACATATTCACCATACAGTAATGCATTTACTTCAGATACTCTTGTCCGAGTTGGCCCATCTATTGATGGTGTAATTGATGATTTAGACATAGTTATTGGTAGGCTGGAATCAATTTCTGATCAAGAGTTTGAAGAGAGAATAAACCCTCCTAAAAAAGAACCTACCATAATTGAAAAGAAGGAACCTCAAGAAAAAATAAGAATAATTGAAAAGGAGGTTATACAAAAAGAGACAATTATAAAAGATAATAAGTGGAATTACTGCAATCCTTTTTGGCTAGTTTGGAAACTTTTTGAACTTGCGTGGAAACATAAGGTTATCTCGGGTATTTTCCTATTGATTGTAGTTCCATTGGTTTTGGCGTACATACAGCATAAGTTAGGTTGGAATCAATAAAATTATGAGTAAATTACTAGAACAAATAAATAATTTCCCAAAACACCAATTGCGTTTAGGTGATCTTCTTGATGTTAGAGATGGAACGCATGATACACCACCAAGACAATCTGAAGGGTATCAATTGATTACTTCCAAACAAATTAAAGGTGGGAAAATTGATCAAACTGACTATTTAATTTCTGAAAATGATTTTAATGAAGTTAATAAAAGAAGTAAGGTTGATCAGTGGGATATTTTGGTAAGTATGATTGGTACTGTTGGTGAAGTTCTCCTTATAAAAGAAGAGCCGACTTTTGCAATAAAAAATATTGGTCTACTCAAAACCAGTAAAAATGAGGTTCTAGCTAAATATATTTACTATTACTTTGTTTCGCCTGTTGGGCAAAATGAAATAAAAGCAAATCTTAGTGGTACATCTCAGCAATTCATAAGTTTGGGTCGCTTGCGTGATATTGAAATAAGTATTCCGAAAAATCAATCTGATCAAAATAAAATCGCTTCCATTTTAAGTACCTATGACGAAAAGATAGAAAACAACAACAAGATTATTAAAAATCTTGAGTTAACCGCACAAACTATTTTTAATGAATGGTTTGTGAATTTCAAATTCCCTGGACACGAGAAAGTGAAGATGGTTGATAGTGAAATGGGAGAAATTCCTGAGGGATGGGAGGTTGGAAAAATTTCTGATCTTGGAAATGTTGTTTGTGGTAAAACCCCTTCAAAATCCCATGCAGAATATTTCGGGGGAAATATTCTTTTCATAAAGATACCTGACATGCATGATCAGGTTTTTATAAATACTACCGAAGATAGCTTGACTGAGGCTGGAGAGAATGTACAAAAAAATAAAACCGTACCCGCTGGATCAATTTGTGTTAGCTGTATCGCAACTGTTGGTTTAGTCTCAATTACTACTCAAGATTCGCAAACAAACCAACAGATAAACACATTGGTGCCTAATAGCGAAGAATTTTTAGAGTATTTATATTTTACTTTGGTTGGCATGAAGAGTGATTTACAAGCCATTGGTTCAGGCGGCTCTACAACCTTAAATGTTAATACGAGTGTTTTTTCAGGATTAGAAACTTTGATTCCAAATAAAGAAGTTGTAAAAGAATTCCATAGGGTTGTTTCAAAGATGTTTGATGGGATAAAACAATTAACAATTGAAAATGTTTCCCTGAGGTTACAGAGAGATCAATTATTAGCCAAATTAATTTAAATTATATGGAAGAACAAGAAAAAAATGAGTTTGAAAAAATGAAAGCGGAGATTGAGCAGATCCGCAAAGACTATAATTCTGCAAAGAATATATTAAATAGCATTGTTCAATTTAATGACACTTTTCAAAAACTCAAAGATTTGATGAATAATAGTGAAAACGGTGTAGAGATAAATTTTAATTCTATTAAATCTAAAAAGGAGCAGATAGATGCCCTTAGCGTACAGGCACAAACACATGTAGTTGAAATTACCGCAAATCTACAAAAAGTTAAATCAAATATTGAAAGTATGCAGTCTGCATACACAGAATTTTCTGAAATTAAAGGAAAGGTTTCTGGTGTTAGTGGTGAAATAGACACACTACTAAATGCATCACGGGAACTGAAAGAAGATATTTCAACAATCAAAAAAGATTCACTTAATATTCTTGAGAATATTAAGACCACATATCAAACAGTTTCTGAAAATATTGCAAATATGCAAACAGCATATCAAAGCTTTTTGCAAATCAATAGTAAACTAGAAGATGAAAAGACTGGGCTTAAAGCTATTTTTGATTCAGTTCAATCATTAAATGTTCAATCAAGTAAGTTGTTTTCAGAAATTAAAACACTGCGAGATAATTCAAAAACATCTCTTACCGATATTGAAAATAACAAAATTAAAACAGATGAGCTGAGGTCGGAAATACAGTCTAATTTTGATTTTACAGAACAAAAGAAAATTGAGATTGAGAAAGCAACAGGATTAATTATTGACACCAGTTTCGCAGAAACCTTTAAGCGAAGACAGGATGAGATTGAAAAAGGGTTGTACTCTTGGTACTCATGGAAGAATATATTTTTTGTTTCAGTTGTTATTCTGGTTGTCCTTGTTGTTGCACCATTTATTCCGAATTTTCTTGATTTCGGAACAGATGTCTGGTACGAACTTTTCTTAACAAGAATATTTTATACGTCGCCAGTTCTATTTTTGATTACCTTTTCTGCCGTTCAGTATTCAAAAGAAAGAGATCTTGCGGAGAAGTACGCTTTTAAGGCTGCATCTTCTGCCGCAATCAGAAGTCACATTGATTATCTTTCAGAGAAATTTGATATGAAAAATGATGAGTCTATGAAAAGCTTTGCAAAAGATACTTTTTCAACTATCTATAAAGAACCTTATTCTTCAATATCTGATTTTGAAAAGGAACTAAAAAATTTGGAAAAGAAACAGAATACTGATGCCAAAAAGGATTTGATTGATGTCAATCAAATCATTGATTCAGTAAAAGAACTAAAAGAACTTTTGCCAGAAAAAACTCTTTTTGAAAAAGTATTGAGTATTTTTATTAAATAATTATGAACCCATTAAACGAAAATAACTTAACAGAACAATCACTTATCGAATGGCTACAAGGTCAGGGATATGAGTATATTTATGGTCCAACCATATCCCCCGGACAACCTAACGCAGAGCGTGAGGATTTTCGGGGTGTTGTCTTAAAAAATAGACTTCTTACTTCAGTCCGACGTTTCAATCCACAGCTCCCTGCATTTCAGGCAGAGCAAGTCGTTGATGATATTGCTGGATATCATAATGCTGATGTAATACTTGGCAACAAGGAGATGTTTACTCTTATTACCGAAGGGGTAAAAAAGACATGGCAAGATGATGGTGTAGAAAAAACAGAAGTCGTTAAGCTCATTGATTTTGAAAACGTAGAGGCGAATGATTTTTTAGTCACCAACCAGTTTACTGTCCAAGGAGTAGAGAATGTCTGTCGACTTGATGGAGTTGTTTTTGTAAACGGTATTCCACTTTCAATATTGGAGCTTAAAAGTCCTGTTCGAGAACAAGCAACAATTGGTCAGGCTTATCGAGACATGGAGTATTACAAAAAAGAAATCCCAAAACTATTCTTTTATAATCAGGTGCTTTGTTTAAGTGATCTTACCGAGGCGAAGCATGGAACAATTTCTTCTTCATGGGAACGATTCGGAACATGGAAAGGAATTAATTCAGAAACAGACGCTCCAAGTGGTGCGACTGAACTTGAGGTACTCGCAAAAGGTCTTTTCAATAAAGAACGGCTTCTTGATCTCATTCAGAATTTTATTGTTTTTGAAGCAGATGGTGATGGTGATGCAGTTACGTACACAAAAAAGATGGCTTTATACCATCAATACTATGGCGTAAACAAAACAATTGATAGCACGGTTCGATCGATTGGTGGTGAGCAAGATCGAAAGATTGGTGTCTTTTGGCATACACAAGGATCTGGAAAATCGCTCTCTATGGTTTTCTATGTGAACAAAACAAAACGCATTCCAAAATTAAAAAGTCCTGCATATATATTTCTGACTGATCGCGAAGACTTGGATGATCAATTATTTAAAACTTTTAGCCGCACGGGATACAGCACTCTTGCAAAACGAGCATCAAGTATTAGAGACTTGAAAGATAAATTAACTCATCTTGGAAGTGAATTAATTTTTACTACTATTCAGAAATTTCAAGACGATCCAGATGCAAAAAATATTCTAACTGAAAGAGAAAATATCATCGTTCTTACTGATGAAGCGCATCGAACTCAATATAGCATGCTTGCAGGTAATGTAAGACAAGCTTTACCGCAAGCGAGTTTTTTGGGTGTGACAGGAACTCCACTTTCAAGTCATGATAAAAACACTATGCGTGTTTTTGGCGATATAGTTAGTTCATACAAGATTGGGCAAGCTGTAAAAGATAAAGCAACCGTACCCATCTACTATGAGGGTCGTCTGATTCCACTTCATTTGGCTGATAAATTTATAGACAGTAAACTCGATGAAATTCTTGGAGAGATTGTGGTTGATGAAAAAGTAAAAGCCCGCAGGGAATGGGCAGTTCTAGAAGAAGTTGTGGGTGCACCTAGTCGCATTGAACAAATCGCCAAAGATGTCGTTTCTCATTTTAATAATCGACCGATTGAAGGAAAAGCAATGGTAGTAACAATGAGTCGATCTATTGCAGTTGCAATGTATAATGCAATAAAGAATATTGAGGGAGCCCCAGAGTGTGCTGTTATTATTTCTGGTATGGATGATTTCCCTGGGCAGATTCAAAATGAGTGTGATGTAAAAAAATTAGAGAAGCGATTTAAAAAAACAAATGACCTCCTTCGACTGGTTATTGTATGCGATATGTGGCTTACAGGTTTTGATGTACCGAATATGCACACCATGTATCTTGATAAACCACTTAAAAATCACGGACTCATGCAAGCAATTGCTCGCGTGAATCGTGTCTATAAAGACAAACCAGGTGGATTGATTGTTGACTATATCGGAATTGCTGAGAATTTAAAGAAAGCTCTTGCTCTGTATGATACAGATGTTCAGAACGAGGCAATGATTCCGCTTGATGACGTTATTACAGAAATGAAGACTCTTCATAAAGAGGTTTCTTTATATTTCTCAAATATAAATTTTTCAGGATGGAGAAATAAAAAAGGTATTGAATTAGTTGAATTGTTTCAATCATCAATGAATGAAGTGATATCAAAAGATGGGCTCCTGTCTGATGATAGAAAAATGGCATATATAGGACTTGTGTCTAAGCTTTCAAGTCTTCATGCTCTTGTGATGCCTGGTGAAGAAGCGATGAAGATTGCTACCGATATTCAGTTCTTCCAATCTATTCGTGAGGCGATTAATAAGCAAACCGTAATACCTCATGTTATCTTTCCCGAAGCCACAGAGAGTGCTATTCGCAGCCTTGTTCAAGATTCTGTTCAAGCAGAAGGAGTTATTGATTTGTTTGCTAAAGAAGGTGAAGAAGGAAAAAGTATTTCTATTTTTGACGAGCGCTTTTCGGAAGAGATTAAGAAGATTAAATATCAAAACCTTGCTATCGACACCATTCGCAAAATGCTTGATAAAGAAATTAGTGCACGTTCTCGAACGAATAAGGCGCGTTATGAAACGATGCTTACACTATTAACGGAACTTATTGAGAAATATGAAAATAATGTTATTAACTCTTCAGAAATTATAAAACATTTGCTTGAAATCGCAGATGAAATAAGAAAGCTAGATGTAGAAAGTAAAGAACTTGGATTGTCCGAAGAAGAGATTGTTTTTTATGACACGCTTTCATCTGACCCAGACCTTAAAAATGCTGGACTAGACATTAAGGATTTTGTGCAAGAACTCACCAAAAGAATTCGCCGAGATATTTCGATTGATTGGATTAATAACGAAACTATTAAAGCAAGAATCAGGCAAAACGTTAGACTCCTTTTAATTCAGAAAGGAATTATTGAAGAGAAGCAAACGGAAAAAATAGTTAATATAATATTTCTAGAAACAGCTAGAGTTTTTAGAGAGTATGTGCCGGCTTAAGTATCAATAAAATAGAAAGATAAGTAAATTATTTAAAGTAAATAGCATTAGATTATTATTAAAAAGAACGTCTTAAAGACGTTCTTTTTAATAATAATAGAAAAGATAGACAACGTTTTATTAGATGACTACTCCTTGGTAAAATAGTGAGGATTATTAAGTGAGTAATTCCCCTATCTCTTTTGGGTGGCTGCGGCGGTATTCAGACAAGGCCAGGCCTATAATATTCATCTGATGCGAATTCATCATAACGCGCTTCTTCTGACCGCATTTATCACAGCATTCTCCTTCCTTAAGTTCTGTTTTTAGCTCCTCTGTTAGGACGATTTCAGAGCGCTTATGATATCTCTTGCTGTTATGCGCCAGCCAAAGAGCGATTGCCTTATAATTTCCTTCCTTGATTAGCTTAATTAGAGACATTTCAGACATATCCGTGAGATCTTCCCGACCTAAGTATGCTATTTTATCCATCTCTCGTCTGAAGCGTTCATTCTTTTCTCTCCAGCGGTATATTGTTGAGCGAGGAACGCCACACTTACGGCAAGCATAGAAAACTATCGGGGTTTCCTTCAGTGCCTTCAAAAATTTTGTTTTGTCGCTACTGATTCTCATATATTTTTATCCGCTTCTTGCCAGTTGCCTTTTCCCAGCGGTTTAATATTACTTCGGCGTAGACGGGTGACTTTTCCATCAAGAAACATCTTCGCCCGATTTTGTTAGAAGCCATAAGCGTACTACCGCTTCCGCCGAAAGGTTCAAGTACTAATTGCCCTCTAGTAGTTAGTACTTTTATGTAAGGAATAAGTATCTCTAGCGGTTTAGTCCCGAAGATTATCCCTTGGCCTGAAGACTGTTCATCAGCTGCCTTAAATTCAATAAAGTCCGTTGGGCAGTACTTCTTGCCCTTGCCATATGATTCCCAGTGCGGCTTACCAGAGATGGCGAATAAGGCGGTGTCGTATTCGTTATCTACTATTTCGTCCTCTGTGATGTCCTCTGGCTCCTTGAAATCTTCGTTTGTCCCGACCATGGCGATATCGTATTTGGAAAAGAATTTATGCTTCGAGGCATAGCCTTGGTTTCTATTGGGCAGATGCCAGACTAACATGTTACGTACTTTCCAGTGCTTTTCCATTTCTCCCCAGATGATGCGGATATTTTTCCAATTCTCATAGACAATGATCGAGAAGTTTTCTGCCTGCACCTTAACTACATTATCCATCCAGAGTTCGGTGAAGTTGTCTGGCAGGGAGTCAGTCTCTAAATATCGCCTATTCTTTTTGGCACCAAAACCAGTCGTCGCTTCGCCGTGTCGTGATTTGCCGTGCAGATAATCCAGGATATATGGCGGATCAGTCATGACCATATCGATCTTATTACTTCCGACTAGCTTGAGCACATCCTCTTCGATGGTACTATCTCCGCACATGAGCCGTGAGCCGTCCAAATCATAAACATCACCTCTCTTTACACTTATCTCCTCAATATTCAGCTTCTTCAATTCTTTCTCTAAGTCGAAGATTTCGGTATTGTCCTCATCCTCGAAGATATCGTCTAATTCTTCGGAATCGAAGCCTATGTCCTTCAAGAACGCTTCATCAAATTCGGCAAGCAAGCCGTAGTCGAACTCGCCTAGATTCTTGTTGAGTCTGAGATTTAGTTCTTTTTCCTTTTCTAAATCAGGAATGTTTATATAACAAACCGGCACAGTCTCGAAGCCTAGCTCCTTGGCCATCTGCCAGCGGAAGTGTCCGCCAATAATGACGTTCATCCTCTCTGGAGCGGAATTGACTACGAAGGGATCGACGAGGTCGAAGCGGCGCAGGCTCTCCTTTAGCTGTTCACTTGCTTCTTTGTCCCACTTGCGGGGATTGTATTCGGCGGGTCTTAACTCGCCGATGGGCAGGTAAGTAACCTGCAAATTTTTTCTTTCCATATTTTTAGTCGGGGCATTTTTTGTAATAAAAAAGTCCAAGAAAAACTCAAAAATACCCCTATTAGAAAATAGGAATTCTTGAACTTTTCTCGGACTTTCCTTTAGGGGTGTATTTTATTACTACCTGGTCAGGATTACCGAACGGTAATATCTATGATATTGGTCGTGTGGCGGTTTAAAACGTTTAGAGTTTATAGCTGTTTCACGTCCTCGTTTTTGCCTGTTTCCGTGAGGCTCACGAGCACCCGCCCGGGGAAAAAGAACTCAGAAACTATGTTTATCTTACCATGGATGTCAATATTAGTTAATTTCCGCTGCTTTGGAGTAAGGCCGTAAATTATAAATAACCTTGATTTTATTGGGTTTTTGTGATATTTTTAATTTATATAAAACCCCACACCCCTGTCATAGCATATTATTAAAAATGATAGTGGCACCTGGATAAATTATATGGAGTTAAATAATTGGCAAAACTTAATAACACTTCTGCCTGTAGCAGTAATTATTTCTATTATTGTATTCTTGGTTAAGTTTTTTGGTAGAGCTATCTCAGATCAAGTTCCGTTTGCTGACGATAGAAAATGGAACGAAGAATTATCGGGTATTATGTTTTTTGTTGGACACTTACTGTCGCCGCTTTTATTTGTGGGAATATTGTATTTACGAGGTTTTAAATTTTGGTTGTTTCCTAAAGAAGATTTATTGATTATTTTTATAGTACTAGTTGTTTTGCTATCATTAAGAATAGCCAATAAAAAATCAATTTCATTTTTTAAAGATAATAAGTTTACAGAAGGCAACATCCTTGAATCCTTAAAAAAATCTTTTAAAGATGATAGTAAAATAGACTCGAGCGATACAATTGTATATTGTAGGTTTTTATTTTTTCCAATTATATCTTTAACAATAATTTATTTATCAATTCTATTTTATCAATGGGGTTTTTATTATCATTTATTAATATCTTTAATATATTTATTTTTTCACTTAACCTCCTTTGCACTTTTTACTTCATTACTTAAAAGAAATATTTACATTGCAAATATTAAATTTGCGGATAAAACTATAAAGTCAATTAATAGTTGTAGAGTTTTAAAGGTTAATGAAAACAATATTCGAGTTTTATGTGGCGATAAAGTGTTAATAATTAATAGAGATAAAATTTTACATATTGAAATTAAAATTAAAGATAAAAACAAAAATTAGTTTATATGGATTTAGAAAATATAAAAAATAATTTTTCAAACCATTTTCAAGCAATATCCAATTTTGACGACATTAAACAATTTTCTACGGCTGAAGCTATAGGGTTTAGTTTAAAAAAATATCATGCCCCAAACAACAAGATCACAATGATGTCTTGTTATTTTTATTTAAACGATAATGATGACATTAAAAAACTCATAATAAATGTTTATTATGGTGATGAGTCAGAGGATAAGGATGGTGTAAGAATTAGGGAAAGTTTTAAAATTAACGAACCAATTGATTTTTCAGTTGATGGTTATTGTTATGATATTGTTAAAAATGAATTCTTTGAGAAAAACAAAAATAAAATTGAACCAATTACGCTATCAGAAATAATAAGAAAAGTTTATCAGAAGCATACAATTACAACTAAAAAAATTAAAGGATTTTTTGTTCGCATTAAATTATTTTTTTGGAGAGTAGCGATGGTTAAGCTTTTTAAATTTTTTACCTCTATTTTAAGCAGTTTGCTATTTTTAATTACTGGAGATAGATATTCTTTTGATCCTTTTTGGGAAACAAGAAAGTTAAACGGAAAAATTATATCTTCACGATTAATGAAAGAGCCGGTCAAAATAGAAAAGAGCGAAGAATTAAAATTCTTTGATTATACTTGCAGGTATTGGACCATTATTTTTTATTCTTTTTTGCACTTATCAATATCCATTATCTTTTTTTATTCCAGCACACCACCAGTTTTTGTATATATTTCTAAAAGCACTTTTTTAGGTCTTTGTTATATAATGTTTTCTTTATGGATCGTTGATCGTGTATTGCCGTGGCTTTTTAAGAAAGGAATTGAAGAAACCTCGAGAATAGTTACCAAATTTTTAACAAGGGCTATTAAAGTATAATAAAAATAAATTCAAAGAGATGATAAGCTTAGAGGAGTTTAAGAAAAAATTAGGAGATGAGGCAAAAAAATATAGCGAAAAAGAGTTGATAAAATTAATGGAAGATATGGACGGACTAGCTAACTTTTTGCTCGATGCATATGTTGATAAATTAAAGGGTGGTAAAAAGGTTTAATTTGCCTTATGTTTGTATAACGCTGATTATGCCTATTTTTGTCAAATAGGCTATAAAATAAGTTTATCATAGTGTCCCATTTGTCCCATTCTTAAGTTTTAGACCCCGACTCACGTACTTAGAATCGCCTATAGAAAAATCATCAAAAACGCCTTATAATGTTGCTATATGGTGGTACTTAACTCGAGTACCCCGCTTTCGCTTTGTTAAAGCTCGGCTTTGGTCGTGCGTCGCCATAGTCTATGATGACGGCGCGCGAGCTAAATCTACTAAAATTAATTTATTATTTTTATTACAAAAAATATTTAATGAAAAAAGATTTTGTAAAAAATTTACTTTGCCCCAAGTGTCAACAAAATAATTTTCAATTAATTACTAAGCAAGCGGATGATTTAGAAATTAATGAGGCTATAGTTACTTGTCAATTTTGTGGTAAAAATTATTTAGTTAATCATGGTTTGGTTTTTATATATGATGAATTAAGCGCGGCCGCAGGCAGGGAAATTCAGGCCATTAAAAAAGAAATTAAATTAAAGCCCCTGAAATCAGATAGAGAAAAAAGAATTATAGATTTATCGCGTGATAATGCTTTAACATTTTTAACTTCGCAAGTTAATTTAAGTCAGCAAAGGATTTTAGAGTTAGGCGCAGCAAATGGTTGGTTATCAATTTTTTTAGCGCCTAATAATTATTGCGTAGCTCTAGATATCAACGATCATGAATCAGGCGGCTTAAGAGAAGCTAAAAATTATTTTAATAATCAAATTTTTATAGAAAGAGTGGTGTCTGATATGGTAAGACTACCTTTTATGGATGGTAGTTTTAGTGTGGTAATAGTTTGCTCAGCCCTACATCATAGCTCTAACTTAGCTTTAACCTTATCTGAGATTTATCGAGTTTTAAAACCTGGTGGTCGATTATTGTTAATTAATGAACCAAGTAATGGTTTATTTGGCGGTAAAGAAAAAGCAACCTCTAAAATTGATTTAGCTAAGGGGTTTAATGAACAACGTTATTCTATTTATGCTTGGCGCAAGCACCTTAAACAGGCTAATTTTAAGATGAGATTTTATTTGCCAGGCAATATGGATAAAATTTTACTGTCTCGTGGTTTAAGTTTTATGGTTAAGCCTTGGTCTAAATTAAATAACTTACCTTTATGGCTTAAAACCGGTTTAACTTTATTAATTTTGACTTTTTTTAATGGTTTTTTTAATGTAAAGGCAGATAAGCTAGTTAAAAAATAAGATTTATGCGTTTAATTATTAAAAAACATGATTTATCAATTAACCCTCATTTTTTAATGCGTCAAGCTGGCTATATTTATATTGAAAATAAACACACTGGTCAGGGAAGCTTTGTTAGGGCTTTAGCTAGGCTGGGCTATCCGCGTTTTCATATTTATTTAAAAGAGGAAAAAGACAATTTAATTTTTAATGTTCATTTTGATCAAAAGCGACCTAGCTATAGCGGTGTGAGTGCTCATAGCGGTGAGTATGATAGTGAAGTAGTTAAACAGGAAATTGAGAGATTAAAAACTTTATTATAAATCTAAAATTAGATCCCCGCCTGCGCGGGGATGACATACTAAAGTATGCTTAATCAGTCTGACGAAATAAAATCACGGTTGGATATTGTAGAAATAATTAGGCAATATGTACCTTTAAAACCTGTTGGTACTAATTTTTTGGCGCGTTGCCCATTCCATAATGAGAAAACTCCATCTTTTACAGTTAGCCCGACTAAACAAGTTTGGCATTGTTTTGGGTGTGGTCGGGGTGGTGATTTATTTTCCTTTATTATGGAAATAGAAAAGATTTCTTTTCTTGAAGCTTTGCGCTTATTAGCGCCGCGCGCTGGAGTAGTTTTACAACAAACTAATACCCAAGAAACATCTTTGCGTAATCGTTTGCTGGATTTATTAGTTGAAGCAACTAATTTTTATCATAGAACCTTATTAACTGATTCTAAGGCTCGACCAGCGCTTAATTACATTATTAATCGAGGTTTAAGCGAAGATATTATTCGTGAATGGGAAATTGGTTATGCGCCTGATGATTGGGATGATGTTATTAACTTTTTATTACATAAAGGTTTTAAAATTAAGGAAATAGCTTTAGCTGGTTTAGCTATTGAGCGAGCAGGCAATGATCGAGCTTATAATCGTTTTCGTGGTCGAATAATTTTTCCTTTACGAGAAGTTAATGGTAATGTAATTGGTTTTACGGGACGATTATTACCTGATTTTGAAAAACGTGATATTAATCAGGGCAAATATGTTAATAGTCCACAAACTTTAGTTTATGATAAAAGTAAGGTTTTATTCGGTTTAGATAAGGCCAAGCAGTCGATTAGAGAAAATAATTTAGTTATTATAGTTGAGGGGCAGATGGATTGTTTAACGGCTCATCAATTTGGTTTTAAAAATGTTGTTGCTTCTTCTGGTACAGCTTTAACTTTAGAGCAAGCTATGATTTTAAAACGTTATACTCCTAGAGTGGCCTTTGCTTTTGATATGGACGAAGCTGGTCGTTTAGCTTTAGAGCGTGGCAGTGAACAGGCTTTTAAATTAGAATTAGAAGCTTTGACTATTAATTTACCGGCCGGGAAAGATCCTGATGAATGTATTAGACGAGATCTTGTTGGCTGGGAAAATAGCTTAGCACAGGCTCAGCCGGTTATGGATTATTATCTTAAATTAGCTTTACAAAAACATGATAATAATACGGCGACTGGTCGTCGTGCTATTGTTCATGATATTTTGCCACGCCTTTTAAATTTAGTTAATGTTATTGAGCAGGATTTTTGGGTAAAAAAAATAAGTCAAGCCGTTGATATTAATGAGAATTTTTTACGTGAAGCTATGACAAAAATTAAAAAATTCAAAACGGCTGACTTTAACACCGAAGTTAATAATTCTTTACTCGAGTCAGCTAATAAACAAACTCGAGAAGAAATTTTATCAGAACAATTCGTTGCCTTACTATTAGCTTTTCCTGATTTAATACCTTTGTTTAGTCCTTATGTGGCGGTTGAACAAATTAGTGGTGCTATTAATCAATTACTTTACAGACAGCTGGTTGTTTATTATAATAAAAACATTACTCAATTAGAAGATGGAGTCTCTCTTTTTAAATATAATGAGTTTAGAACTTGGTTAGCTAACCAAGGTTTAGCGGCGGGCGATATTGCAGCATTAGATCGACTCGCTGTTTTAATTGAGAAAAATTTTGTAGACTTAACAGCTGAAGAAGCTAATCTATCATTAAAAGGCATTCAAAAAGAGCTGCGTCGTTTTTATCTTACTCAACGCTTAAAATCCGTCGCTAAATTAATTGGCGAACTAGAATCACAAACTCAAAGCCTTGAGAGAGATGAACGATTAGAAACTCTTTTAAAGGAATTTAATGATTTAGCTGAAGAAATTCGTCAATTTTCTTCTTTAGCTGAATAATTTTTATGTTATGGTTTTAAAAGCTAAAAAAAAGTTAGTTAAAAAGGTTGTAGCTAAGAAAAAAATTGCTACTAGCAAAGCAAAAAAATCTTCTAAAGCTAAGTCCAAGATAGCGGTTAAATCTTCAGTGGTAAAGCCAGACTATAAAGCGATCAATGATTTAGTGACTAAAGCTAGGCCACGTGGCTTTGTGACGGAAACAGAATTACTTCAAGCGCTACCTAATGTAGAGTATTATGTTTTTGATTACGAAATTTTATTAGAGGATTTACAAAAAAACAGCATTAGAATAGTAGAAGATTCAGGTAGCTTTTTGGATGCTGAAGCTAATCTTAAAAAATATAAACAGTTATCTTCTATTTTAGGTAGTGATAAAGATCGTTTAAAATTTGATATTTCTGAATTATCAGCTGATTCTATTCAAATGTATTTACGAGAAATTGGTAAGGTGCCGCTTTTAACCTCAGAAGAGGAAGTTGAATTAGCTAAAAGAAAAGAGCGTGGTGACAAAGACGCTGAACGACGCTTAATTGAAGCTAACTTACGTTTAGTTGTGTCAATTGCTAAAAAATTTGCTGGCTCTAAGGGTTTAAGTTTATTAGATTTAATTCAAGAAGGTAATATTGGTTTATTTAGAGCCGTAGAAAAATTTGAATATCGCAAAGGTTATAAATTTTCCACTTATGCGACCTGGTGGATTCGTCAGGCAATTACTCGTTCGTTGGCTGATCAATCGCGCACGATTCGTATTCCGGTCCATATGGTAGAAACAATTAATAAATTTCAACATATTCAACGTCAGCTGATTCAGGATTTAGGTCGTGAACCATTGCCAGAAGAAATTGCCGCGGAAATGGGGGAGACAATTGATAAAGTAAGATATATTATAAAGATTTCTCAAGACACTATTTCCCTAGAAACTACTGTGGGCGAAGATGAAGAAGATTCGACTTTAGAAGATTTTATTGAGGATGTTAAAAACGTCACGCCGGATCGCGCCGCGGCGTTACAATTATTACGCGATTATGTTAAAGAAATAATTTCTCAGTTAACGCCGCGTGAACAAAAGATTTTAGAAATGAGGTTTGGTTTAGTTGATGGTGTGTCGCATACTTTAGAAGAAGTCGGAGCTGAATTTGATGTGACGCGCGAGCGCATTCGTCAGATTGAATATAAAACTTTAGAGAAAATTCAGAAGCATAGCTTGATTAAGAAATTAAGAGATTATTAAGTAACAAGTAGCAAGTAAAAAGTAAAAAGTTGAACCATTTTTGTAATTTTACTTTTAACTTTCTACTTTTAACTATAATTGACAGCTTTTTTTATTTCCTATATTATAGTTTAAGTCTAACGTTTTATAACGTTAGTGTTTTTTTCCTGGGTAGCTCAGCGGTAGAGCAGTTGGCTGTTAACCAATTGGTCGTGGGTTCGAATCCCACCCCAGGAGCAAAAATTTTTTGTACTTTTTAAATAAACAGAAAGGATTAATCGTGAATTATCAAGACAATGGTTTAGTGCCTTATATTTCTGGGCCTTTAACAGAAATTCCGCTGGGAGTTTATATAAATGATATAGAAAATCTTTATGACCGAGCGGCTAAAGTCATAAAAGATATTTTAGGCGTTGAAGCTTTTGTGCCCCATAGGCAATTTATTGATCCAACTAAAAAAATAACTCCAGGCGATATTTATCAGACTGATGTTGATCAAATTATGAATCGCACTTCATTTTTATTAGTTTTCGGCATAGGTGCTTCTTGGGGCGGGGGCGGTGAATGCCAACTAGCAAATAATCTAGGCATACCTATTTTTATTTTTAAGCCAGTCAGGCGACCTTTTTCCAGTTATGTTTTAGGCATGCCCTTAGTTCAAGATGTAATTGAGTTTCATGATTTTGAAGATGCTTTAGAAAAATTAAAAAATAAGTTAATAGATTTTGCTCGATAATTAAAAGCTGGTGAAAATTTTTTCACCAGCTTTTTAAAAATTAATCTAAGGGCGGCACTTCAAGAAATAAAGCTTCGTTGTATTTTTTAATTAATTTACGTTTGGCTTCTGAGCAACAATTTAATGAATCACAGATTATTGTTCTGTCGCCATTTGGACTTTTAATTTCTCTGGTGCCTAGCTCATTACAGATTTCACATCTTGCCAAGGTGCTTATTTGGTTACTGGTAAGATGTATTTTAGTACCATTTCGTTTTCTTTTGTCCTTAGACATTATTCTTCCTCCATTATTTTAAAATAACATAAAAACATTTTTGCAAAACATTTTTCGACTAGCAGTTTAAAAGATTATGCTAGATATAAGCCAATTTATCAGCTTGGTTATAATTTGTCAATTCCGAAGCTTGACTTTTATACTTAATTTCAATATAATTTTTCATTATTAAAATGTACTTTAAAATTTAAAAGTTGAGGTATAAATTGAAAAGAAATGAAGATTTAGAAGATATGGCCTTAAGGGTAGCCAAATTTATTAAACGGCGCTTAGATATAGATGGCACAAAAATAAAAAAAGCGATTATTTTGGGTACAGGCTTTGGCGATGCCTTATTCTTAAAAAATGAAAGGTCAATTTCTTTAGCCGACATTAATGATTTTAGCTCTTTAAGAAAATCAATCCCCGGTCATAGAAAACAATTAGTCGCCGGCGAGATTAATAATGAAACAGTTGTTGTTTTAAAGGGACGCTTACATCTTAATGAAGATCCAGGCAACCCTTCGGTGTTTAAAAATGTCCGTTTGCAGACTGAGATGTTAATTAAGTTAGGGGCGACTAAAATTATTTCTACTTCGGCGGTTGGTAGCTTGATTGACTTGTTTGATATTGGTGATGTCGTAGTAGTAAATGGTTTAGTTACGCTTTATGCGCCACAAATGCCTTTATGGGGCGGTGAATTTTGTTCGCCAGAAGATAGTTTGTCTAAAGATTTTCAAAAAAAAGCTTGCCAGACTTTAAAGAAACTGGGTCAGAAAAAATCTTTAGGCGGTCATGTTATGGTTTTGGGGCCTTATTTTGAAGGCCGTAAATATGATAAAGATATTTTGGCTCAATCAGGCGCAGCCGTAGTCGGTATGAGTCTTTTACCCGAGGTGATTGTTGCCGGACTTTATCCTCGTGTCAAAGTTTTAGGTCTTTGTTTAGTGACTAATACAGCCGATGAGGTTCATGATCATAAGATAAATCTTCTTAGGGCTAGTAAGCAGAAAGAAAAGATTAGTACTTTGTTAACCACTTTAATTAAAGTTTTATAAATTAAAAAGGCTTTAGGAAATTCCCTAAAGCCTTTTAAGTTTGTTAAACATCGTGGTGGCTTATTTTATCTTGACACAATAGCTTCTATTTCATTTGTTTCGTGTCGATTGATTATTTCGGTTATTTTTTCAATAACGCCCTGAGTATTGATATTATCAAGGCAATAATCAAAATAATTTTTCAGCCTTGTTTTATCAGCCGCAGAAATTTCTTTATTAGCAACTGCGATGATACTTTGTTGGTACTTATCTTCCTCTTTTTTCGCTCGCATAATATTTTTTATTGTATCGGCGAGATTGATAGCTTTTTGCATCCCATGAAGATACTCATCCTGGTATAAGTCCAAGATAATAATCGGCATATAATTCTCTTCTTTGATTTTACTTAAGGCATTAACACTTAAGCAAAAACTAAGCTTGTAAAGGTCGGTTGAGTTAAGCGAGGGGATGCTTAGGGCTTCTAGCCAGCATGTGGGATTTGGTAGGGCGGCTGTCACTATTAAGATTAAGCCTTTTTTCATTTTTTTCTCCTTTTTAATTTTTTAAAATTACTAAATAAACTTTATTATATCATTTTATTATATATTTGTCAAAGTAGATAAAATATTAATAATTTTTAAATAATTTTTTAACTATTTTATGTTATAATAAAGAAAAGCGAAATAGGCAATTTCGTTGTTTATTCTATAACCTTATTTTAATGATAAAACAGAAACAAAAAAGTGTTTCTCGGCGTAAAAAGATAAGCCAAGTTAATGTCCCTGTTAAGGTTAGACAGTCATTTTTGCATTCTAAAAAATTTAAAATTTTGTTAGCTGGTTTTTTGTTAGTGATTTTAATAATTTGGCCTTTATTAAATAAACCAAAACAACTTAAAGCCGAAGAAGCCTTTTTCTATCCTCAAGAATGTTATGGTAGTTGGGCTAATGCCGCGGCTGTGGCTGGTCCGCCTTTAAATGATGAGACTGGTTTACCTGGTGATGTTGCTCAACCAAATGGCGGTGGCCAAGAATTGGTTTGTCAAAATTTTATTGGTGAATTACCTAGCGGGGTTAATATTATTAACACTGAGCTAGAATTTGTTTGGTCAATCGGACAAAGAACTATTATTAGTGGAGAAGACAAGCCCATAGAAAGCGGGTTTGATATTTTACCAACTGAAGTTTTACCTGTGTCTGATGATCTTAGTGAAGCTAATGAAGTAATAGAAGATATACCAAATTTAGAAAATCCTTCGGCGGATAATGAAAATAAAGATACATTAGATTTAGAAACTAAAACCGAACCATCTCCTGAGTCAATTAATGAGTCTATACCGGCAGTTTTACCACCGACTTCTTATTTTAAAAATATCTTTAATAATTTTTTTAGCCAAGAAGCTAAAGCTCAAGAAGACTCAGCTTTGTTAAATAATAGCGTGGAGGTAGAAAGTCCAGCCATTGAGCATGGTTCTATGGGTGTTAACCCTTCTTCTGAAAATAATAATAATGAACTAGTTTTACCTAGTGAAGATGATTTGCCAACACAGACAGATGAGCCCTTAATTGAGGTTAATAATTTAGATAATGTATCTAATCAAGCAACAAGTGATTTAACTGAATCTATTACAGAAAACATCACTCAAGGTACAATTTTATTTGATGTTAACTATGGTTTAGGGGCTAGTCCGTGGCAATCTTTGGGCACTATTGAGCGTGAAAATTTGTCTCTTCGTTTGCCTTTACAGCTTACTAAGGAGGATATTTCTGAGTTTAAAGCTTCTATTATTTCTAGAATGACGATTGATGGTTATAATGATATTTTTTTAGAAGCAGTCAGAGTAATTTTTACTTATGAAGAAATTGTTAAGGAAGTTTCTCAAGATGAGCCTGATTTAAATCAAGATTTAATTATAACTGAGGCGACTGATGATAATTTTTGGGTTATAAAAATTAAAAAATCAGACACTAATTTATCCGAGATTTGGTATACGGATATTAAATATTATCAAGCTAAGATCTTAAATGATTCTTTGGTTAATTCTGAGATTGATAATCATGAAGCGATTAATAATACTGAGCCAGAGCTAATAGCTAATGAACTAGATAATAAATTAATTACTGACACTACTAAGGCAGAGCCAATAATTATATCTTCGGATGATCAAATGTCTGATCGGGTAGAAGAAAGTTTTGAAAATAAAGAAAAACCCGTTTGGAATTTAATAGCTAGAGATGATTTAATTCATGAATATTCTCCTTTAGGCCTTGATTCCCATTATGTTTTTTGGCTTAGTAAAGAAAGTGATGAAATTCGTTTTTATAATATCATGAATAAAAATCTTGATGCTATGCCTTATAATCCGGAAACAGGAGAAGATTTTGTGATTTATCGAGATGAGGGTGATATTGCGCGTAAAGCCACGTTGGTTTTTTCTGATCAGCAGTTTATTTTTGAAGTAGCTTCGGAAGAAGAAGGTTTGTTGGTTGAATCAATCAAGCCCGAACCGCTAACGGTTAGAAAATTTACTAAAGATATTGTACTTGACCCCAAGGCCATTCATACTTGTCGTCCTGAACAGTTTAGTTTTGATTTAAAAAATAATCGAGAGGCCGAGCTTAAGTTAAATTTATTAAAAGATGATAACTATGCTTATGTTTTAGAAGTGGGGGGTTTGCCAGATGGCATCAATGTTGTTTTTATTGAAAACGGCGATTATGTATATCAACCATTAGCAGGTAATGATTTAGTTAAATTAAAACTTTATCGTCAAGTAGGAGCGCAAAAAGGCAATTTTACTATTCCTATAGTTTTTACTAAAAAAGATGTGGTAGATTCTTCTACTATTTGTCAATTTAATGTTATTAATTTATGAAACTAATTAATTTTATTAAAAATTTATCACCAGTAGTAATAATGTGGTTATTAATTATTTTATTATTAGCTAATTTAACAACCGCGGGTTTTTTAATTTATCATAATCGACCTACAGCCATTAGATCTTTTAAAAATCCCTATCCTTTAATAGATCCATCTCGTAGCTTTACTCAGCAATCAGATTATATTGTTAACATACAACCCTTGCGGGAAAAATTGCGTGATATAGCTAAAGAATATGGCGATGATTCAATTTCTATATATATTGAATTTTTAAATACCGGCGGTAATATTTCTATAAATCCAGAGACTTATATTTGGCCAGCCAGCTTAGCTAAAGTGCCGCTAGCTTTAGCTGTTATGAAAAAAATAGAGGATGGAGATTGGACTTTAACCAATGAATTGGTTTTAATGCCGGGCGATGCTGATGAAAAGTCCGGTGATTTAGATAACCCTTTGTCTGAATATCCAATTGGCACTCGTTTTACGATTGAAAAATTATTAAAAGAGTTATTAGTCAAATCTGATAATACGGCTTATTATATTTTATTGCGTAATTTACATCAGGACGATCTTAAAAAAGTTATTGAATCATTAGGCATGGAGTCTTTATTTACGCCTGAAGGCAAAGTTTCCGCTAAAGAATATTCACGTATTTTACGCTCGCTTTATACAGCTAGTTTTTTAAAAAGGGAAAATTCTACATATATTTTAAATTTACTAGACGAGGCAACGTTTGATGATTTTTTATTCCAAGCTATTCCTAGTAATATTTCTTTTGCTCATAAATACGGAGAAAATCTTTCTTTAATGACTTTTTCAGATTCCGGCATAGTTTATCTATCTAATCGACCTTATATTATTTCGGTTATGTTACAAGGCAATGCTAGTGGTGATCAGACAAAAGAAAAAGAACGCGCTGCTCAATTTATGAAGCGAATTTCACAAGAGACTTTTAATTATTTTTCTGCTTTTTAAATTTTCTTAAGTCATGAAAAAAATTAATCGACATATTTTAAAATCATCTAAAATTATATTATTAATTTTTATTATTTTAGTAGCCAATTTACCAGTTGGTTTTGTTAGAATTGTAGTTGATAAATGGAATGAACATAATATTATTGATATTTTATATTGGACCGAGCGTGATAAAAACGTTATTGACTCTTTTAAACCTCGAACCACTGAAGCCGCTGAAGTGGCGATTGATACAACAATTTTAGACGGAACAGATGAATATGGGCCATCGCCGTCAATTGTTTTTACCAATGATCAAATCGGTTATATTTTTTTTATTGATGCTTCAACTCAAGATTTAGTGTATCGTAAAACTACTAGCGGAGGTAATAATTGGACAACTCTAGGGACAATTGATTCAGCAATTACTGGCTGGACCCAGGTAGCGGTGTGGTATGATCAGTGGACACCAGGTGATGATAGTGGTACTAAAATTCATATTGCCGCGGCAGATGATGCTTCAGCTGATATTTTTTATACTTACTTAGATACTAATGGCGATACTTTAAAAGGTAGTATGGTGACAGCTGTGTCTGGCACTACGACCATGACCGAAGGTACAGATGGGCCACCTGGTATTACTAAGGGCGCGGGCGGAGCTTTATTTGTGTCTGGAAACTTTACTAGTACAGCCGGTGGCAAAGTTTCTAAGTCAACCGATGGCGCTGGTGATAGCTGGTCTGATGTTACGCCCTCAAGCTGGAGTTCAGTGGCGATTGACCAAATTCAATTATTACCCTTAGAAACCGATGATGATATTATTGCCATTAAAGCGCAAACCGCTGATAATACAATACGTTCTCGAGTCTATGATGAAGTTTTAGATGCTTGGGATGGCGCCTGGAGCGCTAGTATTGCTTCTTTAACCGAGAATACTACTTATGACCAATGGTTTAGTGCCACGGTTAGAAAATCAACTGGTGATATTTATTTAAGTTTTGCTAACCAAATTGCTAACGCCGCTAATGATGTTGCTTTTTGGAGTTATACTGATTCTGGTCGTAGCTGGACTCAAGGCGCTGATGTAATGACTAATAATTCTACGGTGATTGCTCCTGTCACTTTAATTAACGATAACAATGGAGAGCTTTATGTAGCTTATTTACGCGGTACCTTAGCTGGGGCTATGAGTGCATATTATAAAAAATCAGTTGATAATGGTGCGACCTGGAGTTCAGAACAAGAAAGATTAACCCATAGTGCTACTGATGATTATAAATATTTACGTGGTAATTTATTAAGTGATAATAAGTTATTTGTGGCTTATTATGATGATGATGATAATGCTGTTTATGGCAGTGTTGTTATGTCTCAAGGCGTTAGTGTTGAAACTTATGTTAATGATGCGATTATAGATGCGAGCGATGAATTTAGTGCTTCGCCCTCTTTAGTTTTTACTAATGATCAGACTGGTTATGAATTTTATACAAAAGCCGACACTCATTTAGATTCAACTGATGAATATGCGCCTTCGCCAGCCGTAGTTTTTACTAGCGCTACTATTGGTTATGCTTTTTTTATTGATGCCCCAAGTCAGGATTTGGGTTATAGAAAAACTATTGATAGTGGAGCTAGCTGGAGCGGAACTTACATGATTAATACCTCTGTTACTGGCTGGACTTCGGTGGCGGTATGGTATGATCAATGGACTCCGGGCGATACTACTGGTACTAAAATTCATATTGCCGCCTCAGATGATTCAACAGATGATATTTATTATACCTATTTAGATACTAATGGTGATACTTTACGCAGTGGTGGTATAGTAGTGACTGTGACCGGCACCGTTATTACTGAAGCAACCGATGGACCACCAAGTATTACTAAAGGAGCAAGTGGAAATTTATTTATTTGTGGAAATTTTACTACTACAGCCGGTGGCAAGGTTGGTAAATCAACCGATGGTGGTGATAATTGGTCTGATATTACACCATCAGGTTGGAGTACCTTAGCCGTTGATCAAATACAATTATTACCTTTGGTCACTGGTAATGATGTAATAGCAATTCGGGCTGATACAGCTAATGATGATATTGATTACCAGGTGTATGATGAAGTCGCTGATAGTTGGGCTGGTTCTTGGACTTCTATTGCGGCTATGGTTGATAGCCCTACTTATGACCAATGGTTTAGCGCCACAATTAAAAAATCTACTGGTAATGTTTATTTAACTTTTACAGGGAATCTTTCAGTGTCTACTGGTGATATTGAATTTTGGACTTTTACTGATTCTGGCCGTAGTTGGGCCAAAGGAACAGATGTTTATTCTAATAATGCGACTTTGTTAGCACCTGTGCCTTTAGTGGAAGAAGACACCGGTGATATTTATGTGGCTTATTTGCGCGGTACTTTAGCTGTGTCTATGAGAGTTTATTATAAAAAATCGACTGACGGAGGTTCTAGTTGGGGAAGTGAATCAGCTACTGTAAGTCCAACTACCACAGACGATTTTAAATCATTGCGCGGCAATCTTTTAAATAATGATACTTTGTATGTTATTTGGCATAACGATGATACTAATACAATAAAAGGTAATTCATTAATGTCGCCCTTAACTTATGATAATCCAGTCACTGGTATAGGACGTATTGTTTATAGTAAAACAACTGATGGTGGAGTTACCTGGAGTATTCCTTTGTCAATTGCCTCTACTCAAGGGACAACAAGTTTAGCTGTTTGGTATGATCGCTGGACACCAGGGGATACTACTGGTACAAAAATTCATGTGGCTTTTTCTGATGACGTAGTTGATGATGTTTATTATTCCTCTTTTAATACGAGTAGTGATGGTTTTGATCCGCCAGTGTTAACCACCTTAACCGGGACAGCAATTACTGAAGCAGCTGATGGTCCGCCGAGTATTACTAAGGGTGGAGGTGGAAATTTATTTATTAGCGCTAATTTTACTACTACAGCCGGTGGTAAAGTAGCTAAATCAACTGATAGTGGTAGTACTTGGTCTGATGTTACTCCCTCAAGCTGGAGTACGGTTAATACTGATCAAATACAATTACTACCCTTAGAAACTGATGATGATATTATTGCTATTAAAAACCAAACGGCTGATGATACGATGCGTTCTCGAGTTTATGATGAAGCTTTAGATGCTTGGGATGGAGCCTGGAGTAATAGTATTGGAGCCATAACAGAAAATGCCACTTATGATCAAAGATTTAGCTCCACAGTAAGAAAATCAACTGGTGATATATATCTTTCCTTTGCTAGTTATACTAATAATTCATCTAACGATGTTTCTTTTTGGCGTTATACTGACTCTGGCCGCAGTTGGATTCAAGGAGCTGATGTAATGACTAATGATGCTACGGTGATTGCTCCTACGCCACTAATTGATGAAAATAGCGGCGATCTTTATGTGGCATATTTGCGTGGTACCTTAGCCACTACCATGGGCGTTTATTATAAAAAATCAACTGACAATGGAGCGACTTGGGGCTCTGAATCAGTTAATCTTAGTCCTGGTATTGTTGATGATCACAAAGTTTTACGAAGTAATTTAGGTAGTACTGATCGCTTATATGTTGTTTGGCATAATGATGATTTAAATGACATTATGGGTCATACTGTGGCTGATGTTTGGGGCTATGAGCAGGCAGCGTATCGTTGGTTTGCTAATGCTAACTCGACTGATGTGGGGTCAGCCTTAGCTACTCAAGACACAGCTGCCGAATTAACGGCGGCCGGCGATGCCTTTAGATTAAGATTGTTATTACATAACACTGGTCAAGCTCCTTTGCGAGGCGAGGATTTAAAATTACAATTTGCAGCTCGTTCTGGAACCTGTGATACTTCTTTTACTGGAGAAAGCTATGCTGATGTAACAGCTTCTACTGTGATTGCTTATAATGATAATGCCTCACCAGCCGATGGTGCTAATTTAACAGCTAATGCTAATGACCCAACTCATAGTGGCCATACAGTGGTCAATCAAACCTATGAAGAATTAAATAATTTTTCAAATTCTGTAGCTTTGATTCCTTCAGGACAAGATGGTAAATGGGATTTTTCTTTAATTGATAATTCAGCTCCAGAAGATACGACTTATTGTTTTAGAATTGTTAGGTCTGATAATAGTTTATTAGAAACTTATACTTCAATTCCGGAAATTACTGTGGCAGCATCATCTTTAAGTATGACTATGGAATTATCTGATGCTACTATTGGTTTTGGTACTTTATCAGCTTCAGCAGCTCGTTATGCCACTGGTGATACTAGTGGTTCAGGCACAGAAACTTCAGCTCATACTATTGTGGTTTCTAGTTCAGGTACTTCAGGCTATTCACTTTATATCAGAGGTTCAACTTTAACTAGAAATGGTGGTTCAGAAACTATTAGCGCTATTGGCGCAACGCCAGCTGCTTCAAGTCCAGGGACAGAGCAATTTGGTATTAGAGCTAGTGTTAGCGGCGGGAGCGCCACGGTTGCTTCGCCTTATAACCACGCTAGTAATTATGGTTATGATGCTACTAATCTATTACAAAGTCTTTTAGGTGGGGCTAGTTCTGCTTCCACTGACACATTTACTTTGCGTTATTTATGTAATATTAGTAATTTAACTGAAGCTGGTAATTATACTACAACTCTAACCTATACAGCTGTGGGTAGTTTTTAATAGACAGTATTTGATTATTTGTGCTATAATAAACATATATTTATTTATCCACAATTAAATAATTTTAACTAAAATAAATCAAATTTTATGAATAAATCCCCATTTAAGCGTTTTATTAACGCGCTAATCATAGCTTCCTTGGTTATGGTAATGGCTAATTTTGGTCATGAAGCCAAGGCAGATTCAGTGACTAGTTTGTCTGATAATTTAAGTCGTTTAAGAATTAATACCTTGGCTGATCATACTGTTCAATTTGTCACTCCATCAGGGGTTGATGCTGGAGAAACAATGACCCTAACTTTTGACAGTGATTTTGTTATGGGCAGTTTTAGTGTTGATAACATTGACTTGGCAACTGCTACTACTTGTGGTGGTTCATTTACTGATAAAACTTTAGGTTCCTCGCCTTCAGGCGCTACTTGGGGAGTTGGTCAAGCCGGTCAAATTATTACTTTTACCTCAGGCACTGATACTATTACGTCTACTCATTGTATAAAAATTGAAATCGGAGCCAATGCTACTTCTGGCGCCTCTGGTGCTACACAAATAACCAACCCTACCGCAGCGCAAACAGCCACTTTAGCAATTGGTGGTACCTTTGGTGATACTGGTACAGCTGCTCTAGCTATAGTTGATACTAATTATGACCAGGTATCAGTCACAGCGACAGTTGATCCAACAATTTCTTTTGCTTTGTCTGATGCTACTATTGGTTTTGGAACTTTATCAGCTTCAGCAGCTCGCTATGCCACTGGTGATACTAATGGTAGTGCTGTAGAAACCTCAGCTCATAACTTACAAGTTGCAACTAATGCACCTTCTGGCTATAATCTTTATGTTTTAGGTTCAACTTTAACTAGTGGGGCTAATACTATTACAGCGATTGGCGGCACAGCCGCAACTTCTAGTACAGGCACAGAACAATTTGGTATTTATGTTAGTGCGTCTGGTGGATCTGGTACAGCTAGCGCGCCTTATGCCACAGCTTCTAATTATGCTTATGATGCGGCCACAGTCCAGGATATAATTGGTGCTTCTGCTGGTCCTTCTACAACAACTACTTTTAGTGTTAATTATTTAGCTAACATTTCAGCAACGACTGAAGCTGGTAGCTATACTACTACTTTAACTTATACAGCCACTGGTAGCTTCTAGAAATACAAGCTATCCTGGATTTATTAAATATGAATTATTCATATTTCCACCGTGTTTTTTGGGGTGTAATTATTGGTGGATTAATTTTAGCCATACCTTTGTTTCAGGCTAAAGCTATGACAGTTTCGCCAGTCAGGGTTGAGTTATCCGGTGATCCTGGTCAAACAGTTGGAGGATTTTTTAAGATTATTAATGAAGAGCAAGAAGCTAAAACCTTATATACTTTGTTTGAAAATTTTGAAGCTATGGGTGAAACCGGCAGTCCGAGTTTTAAACCAGGTAAAGATGGCTTAGCTAGTTGGTTATCTGCTCCTCAAGAAGTGGTAGTTGGTCCAGGAGAAACTAAAACTATCGACTTTTCAGTTAATATACCAGCCTCAGCTGAACCAGGAGGCTATTTTGCGGCTATTTTTTTAGCTACTAATCCACCTAATACTGATGCTAGCCAATTAACTATTGGTGCTCGGATTGGTACCTTACTTTTATTTAGAGTTAATGGTGATATTAAAGAAGGTGGTGCTTTATTAGAGTTTAAAACTAAGGATAATAAAACTTGGTTTAATGCTTTGCCAGTAAATTACTATTATCGTTGGCAAAATAGTGGTAATGACAGAGTAATGCCTAAAGGCACCTTAACGATTAAAAATTTATTTGGTATGACAACCAAAGTAATTGACGCTAATTCAGTTCAAGGTAATGTTTTACCACAAAGTATTCGTCGTTTTGAATTATGGTGGCAGAAGAATGATCAAACTGAAAAAATTCCAACCCTACAGCCTGATAATCAATCATTTTTGGAAACTATAAAGTATCAATGGAACAATTTTGCTTTAGGGCGTTATAAAGCTAATTTGGATTTACAATATGGTAGCCAAGATAATAAGATTGCAGCTGATTTGGCTGTTTTTGTTTTTCCTTGGCAATTATTAAGCGTTGAGTTGTTAGCTTTAGTAATTATTGTTTTTATTCTTATTTTTATTATTAAACGCTATAATCATTGGGTTATTCGTCGCGCCCGTTCCTAATTTTGGTTAACATGAAACGAAGAATTTTCTTCGGCGCGGCTGTCGCCGCGCCGTTTTCTATTATTGTATTATTTTTTCTTACCCTCGCTCCTATAGCTGAGGCAATTAATGTTAGCGGCCAATTACAAGTTAGTGTGACCGCTCAAGTTGGTGATGGCGGCGGAGGAGGCGGCGGAGGAGGCGGCGGAGGCGGCGGAAGCACTCCACCACCCACTGATCCCAGTCTTTACAATGCCACCGGAGTAGTTTTTATTGGTAAGGCCTATCCTTCTAGTAATATTTCTTTACTACAAAACGGTAGATTAATTGTCAGGACTATTTCCGGGCCAGATGCCTCTTTTTTAATTAGTATTTCTAATGCCACGCCAGGTAATATTAATTATTTAGTTATCGGTGAAGATCCTTTTGGTCGCCAATCTTCTTTTACTGTACCAGTAGTGGTCACAGCTAATGCTACTACAACTGTTAGTGGAATTTTTATTGCGCCGACAATTGATCTTGATAAGACTCAGATAAAGCAAGGTGAAAATTTAATAATTTTTGGTCGTAGTGTGCCTAAAGCTGAGGTGACTATTTCTGTTAATTCAGACACAGAATTATTTTTAAAAACAGAAACTGATACTAGTGGTGGCTATCTTTATAATTTTGATACTTCAGTCTTAAACACTGGTTTACATAATGCTAAATCTAAAACTGCTCATGCCGGACAAATTAGTAATTTTGGTTCGCCAATTAATTTTTCAGTTTATGGTAAAAACGAACAACCTCAACCAGAAGAAAAAAAGCCAGAGAATTCAGCTTGTGGTAAATCAGGGGATTTAAATGGTGATTGTCGAGTAAATTTAGTTGATTTTTCAATTTTAGCTTATTGGTATAAGCGATCAAATCCGCCAGTTAACGTTGATGTTAAGCAAGATAGGGTAATAAATTTAGCTGATTTTAGTGTCCTAGCTTCCCAATGGACAGGCTGATTTAAAATTATGAAGTTTAATTTTTTAAAATTAATATTTTTTAGCGCTTTAGTAATAGCAGTTTTTATACCACGTTTTTCTCAGGCCGCTAAAATTATTTTACAAACTAATCACGAAAACTCAACTTTAACTGAAAGGCAAGTTGATCTTTTATTGACTCCTAATGAAGAAGGTATTAATGCCTTAGGTTCGGAAATAGTGATTTTAGCTGGTCAAGCTGAATTGATTGACATTATTGACGGTGGGTCAATTATTTCTGCTTGGGTTGAACAACCTAAAATAATTGATAATCAATTAATTTTTAGTGGTATTATTCCTGGTGGTTTTTATGGTTTATATGTGCCGGGTAAAGCCGAGTCTCAATCAGGCTTAATTTTATCTTTTAAAGTTAAACAGTTAGATAGTTCTGAAGTTATTTTGGGTTTAAGAAAATTAGAAGCTTATGCAGCGGATGGTAATAATGTACCTATTAAGGTTGAACCAGAAAAGTTAGTTGTTAATTTTTCTGAGTTTGATAAACAAACTCAAACTAATAAAATTATAGATAATACGCCACCATCTGATTTAGAATTAAGAATTATTAAATTACCCGAAGGCCCATCGGGCTGGTGGGCAGCTTTTTCTGCGACTGATTTTGGTTCAGGAATAGCTTATTATGAAATTCAGGAAAATAAAACCTCAGAACCAAACCCAGAGGCCTGGCGTCCAGTAGACAATCCTACCCGACTAATTGATCAAACCAGGCGTAGTTATGTTTTTCTTAAAGCCGTTGATCGACAGGGCAATGAAAAAATAATTTCTCTTGGACCCAATCCAGAGGTTAGATATAATTTATATTATTTATTAGGAGGTTTGATTTTACTTTTAATTGTAGTTGCTTATTTATTAAATTATTACGGTAAGAAAAAACATGCCCATCGTCACTAAAAAAATTATTATTTTTTTTATTTTTGGTTTATTACTCTTTAGCTGTTGGCCAGCTCAGGCAGCTAAACTTTATTTTAAAACTAATAAAACTAAGTATAAAACCGGTGAAATTGGCACTGTCACTTTATATGTTAATTCGGAAAATAAGATTACTAATGCCATTGCGGCTACGATGTCTTTTGATCCTAATTTAATTGACATTACTAAAGTTATATCTGATAAGGCAATTATTAATTATTGGGCTCAGAGTCCAGTGATTGATAAAGTTAAAGGTAAAGTGATTTTTCAAGGCGTAGTTTTTAACCCAGCTTATAAGGGAACTGCTGGACGAATTATTAGCTTTAATTTTAAGGCTAAAGCTCCAGGGTCATTTCATTTTCATATTACTGGTTTTACAGTGTTAGCTAATGATGGCAAGGGTTCTAACTTAGCGACCAAAGGTGTGGCTCGTTATATTACTATTACTGGTAAACCTCTAGAAGAACCAAAAATAAAGCTAGCCTCACCGACTCATCCTGATCAAACAAAATGGTATAAAAAAAATGATGTTTCTATTACTTGGCAAAGAGGTAAAGAGGTTGTAGTCGCGGCTTATGCTTTTAATAAAGAAGCCAATTTTCAAGTACCAGAAAGTTATGTGACTGATTTTTCGTCAGCGATTGAAAAAGGAGTGGCTAATGGAACATGGTATGCTCATATTAGAGCCAAAGATAAAAAATTAGGCTGGTTACCGACCAATCATTTTAAAATTAATATTGATACTGAGCCACCTAGCTCTAATACGGTGACAGTTTTAGCCCGGGCTAATGAGGCGGTTTTACCTAGTATAAGAGCAGTGGCTAAAGATAGTTTATCAGGCATTGATTATTATGAGGTTTGGGTAGGTAGTAAAATGCTGTTGCGTAACAAAACAGTTAATAATTATAAATTAAAAAATTTAGCAATCGGTCGTAATGTAATTGAAGTTAAAGCTTTTGATCGAGCAGGCAATGTTTTAATTAGTAAGGTTTCAGCATTTTATAATCCTTTAAGAGTACCAGCTCCGTCACCTAAGCCAACTACGCCTACTAAACCTTCAACTAATCAACCTATTTTATTTGATTAATTATTTAAATTAAAAACATGAAAATAATTCTTGTTCGTCATGGCCAGACTAATTATAATGTTAAGGATCGATGTAATGGTTTACCTAATACTCGAGTTCGTTTAACTAGTTTAGGTAAAAAACAATCTTTGCAAGTGGCTAAAAAATTAGCTAAAGAAAAAATTGAAGTAATTTTTATCTCTAAGTTATTTCGTACTCAACAAACCGCGGAAATTATTAATCGTTATCATAAAGTTAAAATCTATTCTGATAAACGTTTGAATGATCGACTTATGGGTGAATTTGAGGGCAGGCCAGCGACCCTATTTTATGATTGGCGAGCTAAACAAAAAAATCGTTGGACTAGTAAGCCAAAAAACGGAGAATCTTATGAACAGCTTAAAACTAGGGTCATTAGCTTTTTAAATACTTTAACTACTAAAAAATATAAAACAGTTTTAATAGTCACTCATTTACCAATTGTTAAAATAGTTCGCGGTTATATTAAAAAATTATCTAATCAGGCCATGGATAGATTAACGGAAAAAAACATCCCTAATTGTCATGTAGCTGTTTTTAAGCTTAAGGCTAGAAAAAAATAGTTTATGAAAAAAACTTTGAAACGTTTATCAAAAAAATTAGGGCCGGGTATTATTACCGGTGCTTCAGATGATGAAGCCTCAGGTATTTTAACTTATTTACAAACTGGTGTAATTTTGGGTATATCTTCTTTATGGTTGGCTTTAGTGACCCTACCTTTGATGTATGTGATTCAAGAAATGTGTGGTCGGATTGGTTTAGTGACTGACAAGGGTTTAATTTATTTAATTAAACAACATTATTCAAAATTTGTTTTATATTTTATTGCTTTAATTTCTGTGATTGTAATTACCATTAACATCGGAGCTGATTTATTAGCCATTGGTGTAGTGGTTGAAGAATTAATTGGTTTTTCTCGTTTAGTTTGGTTATCTGTTACGGCTTTATTAATTGCTTTAGGTACGGTTTTATTTTCCTATCGTACTTTAGCTCGGGTTTTAAAATGGCTGGCGTTTAGTTTATTTTTTTACGTGGCCACAGCTTTATATATTGATTTAGATTGGGCCAGTGCTTTATGGTCTACTGTATGGCCGATTAATTTTCAGTGGAATACTACTAGTTTAATGTTAGTCGCGGCTGTAGTTGGCACTACTATTTCACCTTATATGTTTTTTTGGCAAGCTGAAGAGGAAGTTGAAGAAAGAGATAGCGAGGTTAGTCGCCGGGGTTTAAAGAGATTCTTAGTGACTAAACATGAGTTAAAAGATTTAAAGGGGGACACTTTTTTAGGCATGTTATTTTCTAATATTGTTATGTGGTTTATTATTTTGACCGCTGCGCAATTAAATAATTTTTATGATTTAAGTAGTATTGAAAATTTTGATCAAGCCGCCTTGGTGCTTAGGCCTTTATTGGGCGATATGTCATTTTTAATGTTTAGTTTAGGTATTATTGGTACGGGATTATTAGCAATTCCGGTCTTAGCCGGTAGTGTGGGTTATATTTTGGCTGAAGTTTTTGGCTGGTCAAAGGGTCTTAATTTGCCTTTTAGACAGGCTGGTTCTTTTTATGGAGCAATTATTATATCAATGGTTATTGGAGTTATTTTATCTTTTACTAGTTTAGATCCGGTTAAATTATTAGTTTATACTGCGGTATTCTATACTATTATTACTCCAGTTTTAATTTTTTTAATTATTCGTTTAGCTAATAATAAAAAAATCATGGGACAGCGAACAAATTCTTTGTTCACTAATATTTTAGCTTACATAGCTTTAATTTTAATTAGCGTTTTAGTGATAGCTTATTTAATCAGTTTATTTATTTAAGTTTTTATTAGAAAAATTAAATAAATCTTGACATTTGTAATTTTTTGTGATACTATTTAAAATAAGATTTAATATTTAATTAATTTAATTCATCCCTATGCCAGACTATTCTCAAGCCATTGATAAACTCGTGGAACGTCTAATGAAAGAACAGAATCTTGACCCGTCTGATGAAGTCGCCAAAGAGGCCTTTAAGACAGACGCTGTAGACAAGATTAATCGTTTTATTGTTAGTCGTATTCCTGATGACAAACTTGAAGAATTTGAAGAAATTCTTGAGGAAAATAATCCTGAAAAAATTTCTCATTTTCTTGAAGAAGTTTTAAGCGGTTTAGAATAATTTAATAAAAAATATATGTCATTTTTTGAAAAAATTTTTAATAAAAACAGTGCACCAGCGTCTGAGCAAGAAAGTAATTTAGAGAACGGGAAAAGAGAAGAGATTGTAAAGAAATTAAATAACAGCAAACTAAAAGATTTTATCGCTTCTAAGGTGAAATCTGAGACAGCTTTAAAAATTCTTTTAGGTACAGCCGTGGCTGGTGGAGGCGTCTATGGCACAATGGAATCAATTGATGAATTTAAGAATAATCCGCAAAATATAAAATATAATACGGAAAGAGTTCAGGAACAAAAAGATCGAGAAGCGGTTGAAAATAGTTATCAAGAGACTTTAGATAATGTTAGAGAGGAAATGAAACGTATTGATCAAGAGCAGGCTAATAAGAATAATCTCGAAGAAGTTAAATAAATAAAATATTTTCCGCCCAGTCATTTGACTGGGCGGATTTTATTATTGAGTAAAATTTTATTTTTGTGCTATAATTTTTTTAAAGCTATGGACCCACTAAAAGATCAAAACGAGTTAGCTAATTATTTAGCTGATTCTTTATTAGAACAATTGCCTACTGATTCTTTAGATGAGTCTAGTTTAGAGACGCTTAAACAAGATTTAGTAGAAAGAATTAACCGCGATATTAGTCAGATAATTTTTGATAACTTAGCCGATGAGCAACTCGAAGAGTTAGAAAGTTTATTGGAAGAAGGGGATAGTGTTCAAACTAATGACTTTTTAAAGTCAGCTATTCCTGATTTAAGACGTTTAATTATTGAAAAGCTTATTAATTTAAAAGAAGATTTTAATCTTTAAAGGTTTATGGAAAAAGACATTTATTCTTTAAATGAAGATGTACGAGTACGTGAACGACTACAACATCAATTTACTACTTTAACTGATATGGCAATCAGCAGTGTGTTTGAAGATTCGGTTGATATTAGGCAAGCTTTAGCCGAGGCGTTTGAAGATTAAAAACCCGGTCATTCGACCGGGTTTTTTAAATTCTACCCCCAGCCCCTTTCTTAGTGAATTTTCTACTCTACCCCCAACCCTTCTTCGCACTCAACTCACCCCTAATTCCTTTCTTAGTGAATCGTCTACTCTACCCCCAACCCTTCTTCGCACTCAACTCACCCCTAGCCCCTCTCTACCCCTTCGGGGTAAAGAGGGGAATTTTTTATAGTGACAACATATGCTTTTATTTGCCTTATAACATTTGGTAAATTTTTGTCTATATTTTCATTAGTAAATCTAACTATATTTATATTATGTAGTTTTAAAATCTTTTTTCTTTCTAGATCATATATTCTATTTTCTTTTAGCCTATGTATTTTGCCGTCAATTTCAATTCCTAATTTCAAGACTGGGCAATAAAAATCTAATATAAAACCAGCAACTATATATTGCCTATGAAATTTAAAATTTAATAACTTTCTATTTCTTAAAACTTGCCAAAGTCTTCTCTCACTAGGAGTTTGCGTTTTTCTTAATTTTCTGGCTTGTAAAATTTTTTGAATTTTCATATACAAATATCCCTCTTTACCCGCCGACTTGGCGGGTAGAGAGGGGCTAGGGGTGAGTTAGGGGCTGGGGGTAGAGTAGATGTAAAATTAATCTTACCGATATTTTTCACTAAAATTTTCTTTAATTGGGTCCTTTTCAATTTTTTTAAATAATGGTTCGGGATTAGTAATTTTTACTTTTTTGGCGAGCTTAATAATTTCATCGATTGTTAACCAATGATCAATTTCGATATTTAGCATCCGCTCTAATTTTTTTGCTGTATCAGGAATAATTGGTTTCATTAATATAGTTAAGGTAATTAATAAGAAAACATAATTAAATATTTCTTCATTATAAGAAACGGTTTCTTTATCTAATTTCCAAGGAGTTGTGTCTGATAGCTGTTTATTACCTAAGGCTGATAATTTAAGAATATTTTCTGCGTACTCTTTAAAGTCACAGTTATTTAGTAAATCATGACATTTGGTTAAAATTTCTTTGGTCTCTTTTTTCAAATATTCTATTTTTTTGATGTTATTAAATTCAATTTTTTCAGCTAGCTTAAGTGTGCGGTTAATAAAATTACCTAAATTAGCGATTAATAGATTATTGGTTTTAACAATAAAATCTTCCCAAGTAAAATCAGCGTCGTGATTTTCCGGCATGATTAAACTAATATAAAATCTAACCACATCTAAACCAAAATCATTAATCATTTTTTGTGGATCAAGTGTAATGCCACGGCTTTTAGAAAAGCCCTGATTGTTTAAAGTTAAAAATTGATTAATGGCTAAAATATCAGGTAAATGTAATTTTTCATCATAGCCGTGTAGCTGACTAGGCCAAAATAGAGCATGAAATACTAAATTATCTTTGCCCATAAAGTAATAATGCTGAGCTTTTTTATCAAACCAAAAATCTTTCCAGTTTTTATCTTTTTTGTCTTCAGTGTATTTTATAGCGGCTGATAAATAACCAATCACAGCTTCAAACCAAACATAAATTTTTTTATGTTCGTGGCCAATAATAATTTTATCTTGTGGTAGGCGATCAACTGGTATGTCTACGCCCCAATCTAAGTCTCTGGTAATTGCTCGAGGTTTTAGGCCATCTTTTAGCCAACTTTCAGCAGTGTTTTTAATCCATGGCCTCCAATTTTGGCTGTGTTCTTTTAGATATTTATTTTTTAGAAATTTTTCAAATTTAGGTAAGTCAAAAAAGTAGTGTTCACTGGCTTTAACAACAACTGGAGTTTTAGTTAGTTTACTGATAGGATTTTTTAATTCACCTTGAGTTAGCAAGGCGCCGCAATTGTCACATTGGTCAGAGCGCGCTTCAGTAAAATTACAGCGTGGACAAGTGCCTTCAACATAACGATCAGGTAAAAATTTTTGTTCAGTTTCCGAATAATATTGATCATTACTATCTATATAAATGTAATCCTGCTCAACTAGTTTGACAAAAATATCTTGGACGATTTGTTTATGAGTTGGATTGTCGGTTTTAGTATAAAGGTCAAAGCTTAAATTAAGCTTGTTAAATAGTTCTAAATTTTTATTATGATATTCATCAACAACTTGTGCTGGAGTAAGTTGCCTTTTATCAGCTTCTAAAGTCACTGGCGTGCCAAAACAATCAGAGCCAGACACCATTAAAACATCATTATCAATTAAGCGCTGAAAACGCGCAAAAATATCAGCTGGTAATAAATAACCAGCTAAATGACCTAAGTGGATATCGCCGTTAACATACGGCCAAGCCACGCCAATAAAAATCTTTGGTTTACTCATAATTATAGTATATCATAGGATAATGGTTTTTCGTTTTTTTGTCTATATTAAAAAATAAGTTTAAATATTATATAATAATGACATAATAATTTAACTATTTTTATGAAGATTTTATCCCTTAGTGCTCGAGAAATTTTAGATAGCCGCGGTAATCCAACAATCAGCGCTATAGTGACCCTAGAGTCTGGTGAAAGTGCTAGTGCTAGCGTGCCGTCAGGCGCTTCCACTGGTCAATATGAAGCCATGGAATTACGTGATAATAAAGAACGTTATCATGGGCTGGGCGTGGAGCATGCTGTTAAAAATATTAATGAGACTTTAGCTAAAGCTTTAATAGGTCAAGAAGTAGTCGAACAGGCTAAAATTGATCAAATAATGTTAGATTTAGATGGTACGCCAAATAAGGCTAAAATTGGGGCCAATGCTATCTTAGCGGTGTCTTTGGCATGCGCTAGAGTAGCTGCTAAAGGGCAAAAATTGCCCCTATATCGTTATTTACGTGAGATAGGTAATTTTGGGCCTTTACCTTGTTTACCTGTGCCTTTGATGAATATAATCAATGGTGGCCGTCATGCTGATTGGGCAACTGATATTCAAGAATACATGATTTTACCAGTTGGGGCAGCTAGTTTTAGTGAAGGCCTTAGAATGGGAGCAGAAATTTATCAAAGTTTGAGAAAGATAGTCGCTGAAACTGGTTTAGCTATGATAGGTGATGAAGGTGGTTTTGTGCCAGTTTCAGATACTAATGAAGCGCCCTTTGAATTGATTAGTCGAGCAGTTGAGACAAGCGGTTATAAACTTGGTCAAGACGTAGTTTTCGCCATCGACGCCGCGGCTGCTGAATGGTATAAGAATGGTCAATATCATCTTAAGAAAGATGGTTTAAAAGAAGTTCCAAAATTAATTAGTTGGTATCAAGAGTTAGTTAAAAAATATCCTTTAGTATCGATTGAAGATCCGTTTGGCGATGATGATTGGCAAGCTTTTAGTCAACTAACTAAAGAATTAAATAGCATCCAAATTATTGGTGATGATTTATATGTGACTAATAAGAATCGTTTAGAAAGAGGTATCCAAGAAAAAGCCACTAATGCGATTTTGATTAAGCCAAATCAGATTGGTACTTTAACAGAAACTTTTGAGACTATTAACCTAGCTCATAAGAATGGCTTTAAGACGATTATTTCTCATCGCTCTGGCGAAACCGATGATACTTTTATCGCTGATCTAGCCGTGGCAAGTGGTGCTGGTCAAATTAAAACTGGTGCGCCAGCTCGGGGTGAGCGCGTAGTAAAATATAATCGTTTACTAGAAATTGAAACTGCCGAAAAATTTCCATATGCGAAATGGAGAATTTAGTAAATTATTATTTTATTTTTTTCATATTAGAGTTATAATTAGTAGTAAGAAACAGGCCTAACTTAGGGCCTAAAATCTAATCATATGACCAAATATAAAGCATCAGGGTTTACTCTAATCGAACTCCTGGTGGTAATTGCTATTATTGGTGTTTTAACCACAATAGCAGTTGTTTCGTTGGCTGATATTAGAACCAAAGCCAGAGACACTAAAAGAACCACTGACATAAAACAAATCGGCACGGCCCTAGAAACTTACTTTGCTGAATATGGCTATTATCCTACTATTATTACCCCTGGTGAACCATTAGCTTCACCTGACGGTACCACAACCTATATTGCCCAAATCCCGTCTAATCCTACGCCTAGAGAAGATAATGGTTGCCCTAATGCTGATTATGCTTATACCCCAAGTGATAACTATACTTCCTATACCTTAAGTTGTTGTATCGGTACTAATGTCAGTGACCTACCAGCTGGTACTGTCACTTATACCCCTTCTGGTTGGTCAGGTAGTGGTGAAATAGCTTTTGCTAATTGTGGTGATAACTTAACCTATGGTGGTGAATCCTATCCTACTGTCCAAATCGGTACCCAGTGTTGGTTTGCTAAAAATTTAAATATTGGGACGATGATTTTAGGAGCTAACAGTCCGTCTGATTCTGGCATTATAGAAAAATATTGTATGGCTAACTCAGAAGAGTATTGTAATACTTATGGTGGTTTATATCAGTGGTCAGAAGCTATGGCCTTATCCATAAGCTGTGCCACCGCAGATTGTCACGAACAAATTACCACCCCTCACCAAGGTATTTGTCCAACAGGTTGGCATGTACCAACTGACATTGAATTTAATACTTTAGAGCAGTATACAGTGGCTACTATCGGTAGTAGCGAAGATCAATATCCTTGTGACACTTTTACTACTATACCAAGATGTGCTGATGATGATGGTAGTACTGCTGGTGGTCCAACTGGGGCTGGTAAATCATTAAAGGCTATAGGAGAAGGTTCTGGGGTTGGTGCAGGTGATGATTTAGTTGGTTTTTCTATTTTACTTGGTGGTTATCGCTCTAATGGTGGCTGGTTTGAAAGTCTTACAAGCTATACTAATTTTTGGTTAGTAGATCAACACAATGATACTTACAGTTGGAGAAGGGAATTTAATCAAGGCTATGCTACTATTCAACGCAATAATAATCGTCAGAAAACTTATGGTTATTCTGTTCGTTGTCTCAAGGATTAAAGATTTTTATTTTAAATTAGATGATCGAGCATAAAGTATTTGGTTTTACCCTAATCGAATTATTAGTCGTCATCGCTATTATCGGAGTTTTATCTACCCTAGCCATAGTGGCCCTAGGTAATCTAAGAGCTAAATCAAGAGATGCTAAAAGAGTGGCTGATATAAAACAAATATCTACTGCCCTAGAACTATATTATGATGACCAAGGCTATTATCCCACGATTATTACCCCAGGCAATAGTTTAGCTAGCCCAGATAGTACCAAAACCTATTTAACCACTATTCCTAATAACCCTAGTCCTAATAATGATGGTGATTGTTCCATAGGCAATTACTCATATTCTACATCACAAAGTAATAGTTATTATAATTTATTTTTTTGTCTTGGAAATTCATCCGGTAGCTTAACTAGTGGTTATAAAAGTCTTACACCTAACGGTGTAGTTGATAACTTAATAAGTATGGAAGGCTTAATTTTGTGGTTAAAATCTGATTCGCTTTTATTAAATAACAATGATAAAGTCGCTATCTGGTATGATGCTAGCCCTATTAAAAGAAATGGAGTAAATGACGTAGTTTATCAGCAGCCAGTTTATAAAACTAATATTATTAATGGTCAATCAATAGTTAGGTTTGATGGAGTAGATGATGTGCTTAATTTTACGACCGCTATGGATAATATTAGAACGGTCTTTTTTTTAATGAAATGGGATAATCAATTTATATCCTGGGTACCAATTTTAGGTTCTTCTTTGTACTATGATTTTCATGGTTCCATAAGCTCAGCTAGTTATATTTTTGACAGCAACTATACTCATTCTTTTGTTAAAAGTGGTTTGGTTTGGAACAATGGTCTTAGTATAAATCCTTTGGAAATTGAAAAAGATAGAAATAATTTTCAACTTATAGAAATAATTACCACTAATAGTGTTCGTGCAGATAATTTGTCTCATGATCGAAGTTTTAGTACAAGAAATTTAAACGGCGATGTGGCAGAAGTTATTATTTATAATAGAGCTTTAAATGAAACTGAAAGACAGCAAGTTGAAAATTATTTAAGCAATAAATATAATTTAAATATTTGATTTTTGTTCACAAGGGCTCAACTCACCCCTGGTCCCTCTCTACCCGCCAAGTCTGCGGGTAGAGAGGGGTGTTGGTATATAATTTTTAGATTTAAAAACCATTTACTGCTATAAAAAATTCCCCTCTTTGCCCCGAAGGGGTAGAGAGGGGCTAGGGGTGGAGTAAATGTATTAAATATCCAAATTCTCAACTTTTTTAGCGTGAGTCTGAATAAAATGTTTGCGCGGAGCCACGTCGCCGCCCATTAACATTTCAAAAGTTTCTGAAGCGAGAGCTGCATCTTCAATCGTGACTTGTTTCATTAAACGCGTGGCCGGGTTCATAGTGGTTTCCCATAATTGACCAGGATTCATTTCACCTAAACCCTTATAGCGCTGAATAGAAATCCTAGCCGGAGCTTTAGTTTTTTTACTTTTTACATCCTCTTCTTCACTAGTTTCTTCTTCAATAGTCTCTTCATTAAATTCGCTTTCCACTATTGGTTCATCACCTTTAGTGATTTCTTTTAAGATTTTATTTTTTTCTTCATCGCTGTAGGCATATTTAATCAGGCTACCTTTTTTAATCTGATAAAGCGGTGGCTGAGCAATATAAACATAGCCGTCAGTTACTAGCTGTGTAAAATGTCTAAAGAATAAGGTTAATAAAAGTGTTCTGATGTGAGCGCCATCAACATCAGCATCAGTCATAATAATAATGCGATGATAACGTAATTTAGTGACATCAAATTGATCATCAATATTAGTACCTAGGGCAATGACTAAATTTTTAATTTCATTATTGGCTAACATTTTATCAAGTCGCGCTCGTTCTACATTTAAAATTTTACCGCGTAAAGGTAAAATTGCTTGAAAACCGCGGTCTCGGCCTTGTTTAGCACTACCGCCAGCGGAATCTCCCTCCACAATATATAATTCAGACTCTTCTGGTCTACGCGATGAACAGTCAGCTAATTTGCCAGGTAGGGTCATGCCTTCTAAAGCACCTTTACGTAAAATTGTGGCGCGCGCTGTACGAGCGGCTAAACGAGCCTGAGCTGTTAAAGCACATTTAGCAATAATAGCCTCAGCTTCTCGCGGATGTTCTTCAAGAAAAGTTGTAAAAGCTTCACTCATTACTTGTTCCACATAGGTTTTCATATCAGCGTTACCTAATTTATCTTTAGTTTGACCTTCAAATTGTGGATCACTTAATTTAACGCTTACAATCGCAGTTAAGCCTTCACGCACGTCTTCGCCAGTTAAATTTTCATCCTTTTCTTTGATTAAATTTTTAGTGCGCGCATAGGTATTTAGGTTACGAGTCAGAGCTGTACGAAAACCAACCAAATGAGTACCACCGCCGGGGTTAATAATGTTATTAGCAAAGGCTAAAACATTTTCGTTAAAACCGTCGTTGTATTGTAAAGCTACCTCAACGCGACCATCTTTAACTTCACGATCAACATAAAAAACTGTTTCATTTTTTACAACGTTATTGCGATGCAAGGCTTCAATATAAGTTTTAATACCGCCTTCAAAATGGAAAGTAAATGATTTTGGTGTATGGTCAGGTCTTTGGTCATAGACTGAAATAGTCACGCCTTTAGTTAAATAGGCTTGTTGACGCAAGCGGTCTAAAATTTTACCCCAATTAAATTCTAGTTCTTCAAAAATGGTTTCATCTGGCTTAAAAGTAATAATCGTACCAGTTTTTTTAGTGTTACCAGTGGTCGTCACTTTTTTAAGAGGTTTACCTTGTTTATATTCTTGCTTCCAAATTTTACCTCCCAAATGAACCTCGGCTTTTAAATAAGAGCTTAAAGCATTAACGACGCTAACACCAACACCATGTAGACCACCGGAAACCTTATAACTACCACTATCAAATTTACCTCCAGCGTGAAGTTTAGTTAAAACAGTTTCTAAGGCTGAGACTTTAGTGGTTTTATGAACATCAACTGGAATACCACGGCCATTATCTTCGACTGCTACCATGCCATCATTTAATAAGGTGACTTTAATATGGTTAGCAAAGCCAGCCATAGCTTCGTCAATCGAATTATCAACTACTTCCCAAATTAAATGGTGTAAACCAGTGGCTGAAGTAGAGCCAATATACATACCAGGTCGTTTTCTCACTGGATCAAGACCTTCTAAAACAGTAATTGATTCAGCGCTGTAACCAGTTGAAGTTGATGGTTTTTTTAAGATTTTTTTAGGCATAATTTTAAGTAATTTACCCCTCGTTAATAAAAAATAAAATCAGTCTCAAGGGGTGGCTGGGTACTTATAATCTTAGCAAAAATATGGCTTAAAAGCAAGGTAAAATTCATGGGCAAAAATAGTTTTTTATGTTATAATTTAGACAACTATTTTTTTATGTTTGTAGACCAAAATCCATCTTTAAGGCCAGAGACAAAGACAGTTGTTGTCCCGGCTAATAATTCAGTACTTAAAGATGAAAAAAAGTTATTGTTTATCATGGGCTTAGTGGCCATAGTTTTAGTTATGGCTTTAGGTGGTTGGTGGTATTTCCGTAATTTTTTTAATTTACAAAAAGAAGTAGAGCCAGAAGTAACTAATGAAGAGCCAGTTAATCTTGGCCTACCTGGTAATTTGGGCGGAGACGACCCATCAAACAATGGCAATAATTATGGAGATGATAATTTTAAGAGCGAGAATTTAACTTTTGGTTCTTTTTATCAGGCGCCCACGGCGACCGCTCTAATGAATATTAAGGGAGTTAAACTGCCTTTGAATATTAAGAGCCAGGTATCTAATTATTATGACACAGCACGTAAAATAAACCTTGACCCGATTGTGAATAATCTTAATCAAAATGGTTTTGGAGTGATTGACAATCCTTTTATTAAAACGAGTAATGATTTTTTCGGAATTTATGCTGAGCTTAATAAAAAGTCAATTCCAGCTATCGTGACGAGTGATTTTTTGCTTTATTATTATCAAAATTCATTAAAACAAATTTATAAAGAAATTGAAGCTTCGTTTTTTTATGAAAAAATGTGGCGAGTAACCGATCAATTATATAAAGCAGCTAATGCTCGTTATCAAGAAAGACGTCAGAAAGTCGGTATTACGAGCGATCCACTCTTGGAAGCCGAAAGATTAGAGGCAGCTTATTTTGCTACGGGTTTGAGTTTATTAAAACCGGAAAATAACCAAATTAATTCCACAGAAGATTTAAATGATTCAACTAAGTTTAAACCATCAGAAGCTAGTCGATTTGATTTTTCAGTGCCTGGTTATTTGACTGATGATTTAAATAATGAAATTGAGCTGATTCGTGATGCAAAACAAATTAGTAAATCGCCGGTTTTATTATATGATCGTGATTATAAGGATTTTCAAATACCAGAAGAATATTCTAAAACTGCTAAGCTAAGAAATTTTTATTTAGCTAGTCGTTGGTATACTTCTTTATTTCCACTTTATTTTAAAGATGATAGTTGCCAGAACTGTTTATTAGATAAAGATGATTGGATTATTAATCAGACAGCCGCTCATTTAATAGCTTATGATTTATCTAGTAGCCAGAGTTTAAAAAATGAATGGGCTAAAATTTATAAGGTTATGTCGTTTTTTTCTGGTTTAAGAAGTGAATTAACTTATCTTCATTATCAAACTAAGCGTACAGAAATTTTTAAGGAAGACAGTTTAGAAGATATTTTAGGAGTAGGTAGCTTTGATCGTTTAGTTAAAATGCGTGATGAATTAGCTAAATTAGATTTTAAAAAAGCCGAAGGATCTTATGATAGAATTAACTTAAATGACAAGCCAGTCATTGGCATGCGGTTATTACAAACCTTTTATTGGCCTAGTCAATTTTTTTATAATGAATTAACTCATGATAAGGTTGGTATCCATAATGATTTTTTGAAAAATTCTGAGAAAAAAGTAGATTATTTAACGGCTTGTTATAATTCTGCCGGAGCTTACCGTTGCCGGGGTTTAGGTTTTGATATTTTAAATATTGTTTTGGCTAAGATGCCTAAGAGTAAATTTATTTTAGATAATATTAATTATGAAAAATATAATGCTCAATCAGTCGCCATTAAAAATCAACTAAAGTCTTTCAATTTAATTGATTGGCATAATAATAATTTTTGGACAACTTTAAGTTTAGTTGGGGCGTTTGTTAATAGTCAGGTGCCGGTATTAGCTTATGAAAATACTGAGCAATGGTTAGAAAAAAAGATTTCCTCCACCTTAGCGTCTTTAACTAATTTGTCTTTGCCAGCTGATAATTGGCAATTAGCTTTACAAGAACGTTCAACTGGTAATTTGGGTAGTAATAGTAATCTTAATGATTTAAATTACCTTGAGCCTAATGTAGCCCTAGTTGATGAATTAGTTGCTAACACTGATATGTTATTTCAAGCGTTAATTAGCTTAGGGGTTGTTAAAGATAATGACGAGCATTTTACTGATTTATTATCCAAAATGAAGACTAGCCAGTTAATTATTAAAAAAGAATTAGCTCAAGAAGAGTTATCTGGCGATGATTATCAATTTATAAATGATTTTGTTAGTCAATTTAAGGTTGATAAAGCAGGTAGTAAAGTTTTAGTAGTTAACTTTAATGATTCTAAGAATAAGCAAGATCAAATTATTAAACAAACCATTGAACCCTTAAAACTTATGCTTTTGCTTTATGAAAAAAATGGACAAAAAATTTTAGCAGCTGGTCCAATTTTTAATTATAAAGAACAATAATTTCTTAGTATGATAAAATCTGTCAACAAAGGAGAAAAAACCAGTGAACAATTAAAAAATTATCGCGACGTAACTGGTTTAACAACTCGTGAACTTGATTTTGGTTTATGGTATGTTAAACATCGTAAGCAATTTTTTATGATGTTTATTGTTGTTTTGGCTTTAACAGCGGCGGGCACAATTGGTTATTCAGTCTATCAATTTTCTCATTATTTGCTTTATGGTGCTAGACAAGATAAAGAAAATTTATTAGAATTAAGCTCCTCGGCAAGCCTAGCCACTAATAAGATAAATTTAGGTAGCAATGTAAGTTACTCTGATGCAATGGTATTAGCTGGTCAAAATAATAAAGTTGATTTAGTGGCCGCTGTCACTAATGCTAATCCGCGTTTATTAGTTAACCTAAGTTATGCTTTTGAGGTTAATGGGCAAAGAACACCTACTGTGACAGATTTTGTTTTACCCAATGATACTAAATATCTTATGGTACTTAATCAGTCTTTCGCTAGTTCAACTTCAGCTAGTTTAGTGGTAGAAAATGTGACTTTTACTCGTTTAGACCGTCATAGAATTAATGACTGGGACATTTATCGTTCAGAACGTTTTAATTTTTTAATTCAGAATGCTAAATTTATCACCCCGCTTGAAAGTGGTTTATCAGAAAAACTTAGCGTTGGTCAATTAAATTTTACTATTATTAATCAGGGGGCCTATGGTTATAAAACAGTGCCCTTAGCAATTGTTTTAAAAAATCAAGGTCGCATTGTAGCGATTAATCGTTATATTATAAATAATTTTCGCTCCGGAGAGACTAAAAACATTCAGCTTGGCTGGCCGGGTAAGTTTCCTAGTATTAATGAGGTTGAAGTTTTGCCTGATTTAAATATTATTGACGATTCAATTTATTTAAAATACTCTGTTTTATAGTTAATACTTTTAATTTTTTATCTAGCTTTAAGTAAGCTAGGGGTGATTTTTATGAAGCAATGGCTTAGTTTTATTAAAAGAGTGGATTGGTTTTATACGATACCAATTATTGTTTTAATTTGTTTTAGTTTAGCAGAAATTTATAGTATTAGTCTTGGCCAGGGGAGTGGTGGGTCTGATTTTTTTTATAAACAAACTATTTTTGTTATTGTTGGTCTGGTGATTTATTTTATTTTAGCCTCTATTGATTTTCATCGTTTTTATAGTTACGTTAATTATTTATATGTTATTGGCTTGGTTTTATTGGTCGCTGTTTTATTATTTGGTCAAGTAATTAATGGGACTAAGGGTTGGTTTGGTTTATTTGGCCTTGGTATTCAGCCTGTTGAGCTTGCGAAAATTATTTTAATTATTTGTTTAGCGCATTATTTTTCTAAAAATTCTATTATAGTTCGTCCGGTGCGACATTTACTTATTACAGCTTTTTTTACTGGTTGGTTTATAATATTAGTTTTATTACAACCTGATCTGGGCTCAGCGGCTATTTTATTTGCCATTTGGTTAATTTTTTTGTCAGCCGTTGAAATTCCTAAAAAATATTTATTAGTTATTGGCTTGGGTTTAATTATTGCCCTGGGCCTTGCTTGGCAATTTGTTTTTAAACCCTATCAACGAGAAAGATTAATATCTTACTTACAGCCCTCAGTGGCTTCAACTAATTATAATGTTAAACAAGCTATTATTGCGGTTGGCGCTGGAGGGTTTTTAGGTCGAGGCCTGGGTTTTGGCTCTCAGTCTCAATTAAAATTTTTGCCAGAAGCTAATACCGATTTTATTTTTGCGGTCGTGGCTGAGGAATTGGGTTTTATTGGCGTGGTTGTAGTTGTTGCTTGTTTTGTGCTTTTATTTTTTAAACTTTTATCAGGCTTGATGAGAAGTCGTAATTATTTTGGCTCGCTAATTATTATTGGTGGGTTGGGCTTGATTTTTTTAGAGATGTTTATTAATATTGGTATGAACATAGGAATTCTGCCGGTTGTCGGAATTCCTTTGCCGTTTGTTAGTTATGGTGGTAGCTCGTTAATTAGTCATTTGGCTTTAGCGGGTATTATGCATAGCGTTATTCAACGTGTCGCCACTAAGCAATAGTTTTTTAAAGACTATTAATTTATAAATAATTTTAAAAGTATGACTGAAATTATTAATTTAATTGCTAATTTACGACAGGCTAAAGTTAGTAATTTAAAAGATGAGCTACCGGGTGTAATTTATGGTTCGGGCATTGATAATATAAATTTAGTGCTTAAACGTTTTGAATTTGAAAGAGTATTTAAGCAGAGCGGTGAATCTGGTTTAATTTCTTTAAAATTAGATAATGGGCAGGAGTATCCGGTAATTGTTAAAGATTTTCAAACTGATCCAATTAAGCATCGTATTATTCATGTTGATTTTTATAAAGTTGATATGAAGCAAGAAGTGGAAGCTGAAGTCACTTTGCATTTTATTGGCGAAGCGCCAGCAGTTAAGAATCACGGCGGTATTGTAGTTGAACATATGGATAGCTTAAAGATCAAATGTTTGCCTAGCGCTTTAGTGCAAAAAATCGAGATTGATTTAGCTGGTTTAACTGAAATTGGTTCGGCAATTCATGTTAAGGATATTAAATTACCAGACGGTGTTAAAGCTGAGTATGAGTTGGATGATATTGTAGTTAATGTTGTGGAACCAAGAAAAGTAGTTGAAGAAGCACCGGTGTCTGAGGTGCCAGCTGAAGGCGCTGAAGTAAAGGCTGAAGAAAAAGTTGGAGAAGGAGTAGAAAAGAAAGAAGAATAAATTTAAAATAAAAATCCCGTTCGCCGATTTGGCGGACGGGGTTTTTATTTGCTAATTTAATCCCGTTTTGGTATAATCTCACACCTAAGATAGGGTATTTTTGCTGTTTTTTATATTCTCACCTATGTCATTGCCCGGCTTGACCGGGTAATCTAATGTTATACGGAATAATGTAAAATACCCCGCTTTAAGCGGGGTGTGACACAATAAGATAGACAATTATTTAATAAATATTGGTTTTATGTTTTTATAATTCCTAATCTAATTTTCCCTGATAAATCTTTTCTAAACTCTGTTTTAGGGAAGATTTTTTTAAATTTAGCTTTTTGTTTAGGATTTATTTCACATATTAGAGTTATGTTTCTAATATGACTATTTTTTAATTGTTTAGCTAATGTGCGATAATATTTTAAACCGTCATTACCAGCGACTAAGGCTAATTTTGGTTCATGTTTAATTGTTGGCTCTAACATCTGTTGCGGTGTTAAATAGGGAAGATTGGCCATGATAATAATATCAGAATTTTTAGGAAATTTTTTAAAATCAATTTTAGCTAATAAATTACTTTTTACAAATTTAATTTTTTTATCCAGTTTATAATTTTTAGCATTTTGTGTAGTGACTTTTAATACCTTATTAGAAACATCAATGGCGATAGCTTGTTTAATATTTTTGTTTTGTAAAAGCACGGAAATTATTAAACAACCTGAACCAGTGCCAAGATCAATTAAAATGCTTTTATTGTTTAATAATGGTAAAACTTCATCAATTATCAATTCACTGTCTGGCCGAGGAATTAAAACATGTTTGTTAACTTTAAATTTATAACCGCAGAATTCCTTTTCGCCAGTTAAATAGGCGATTGGCCAATGATTTACTCGTTTATTAATTAAAGCTTGATAGTTCTTATATTGTTTAGCTGTTAAAGTTTTTTCATCATGCGCTAAAATAAAACTTCTGTCTTTTTTCAAAATAAAAGCTAGTATTATTTGTGCGTCTAAAAACGCTTCCGGAATGTGAAAGCGTCTTAGTTTTAAAATCGCCTGATTAAGCGCTTGTTTTATGGTTAGTGAAGTAGTCTTTAAGAGCATAAATAATTGGTCCGATATTGCCTTCCATCACCATTTTTATTGAGTTCCAGTTTTGATTAAGGCGATGATCAGTAATGCGATCTTGGGGAAAATTGTAAGTTCTAATTTTATCTGATCTATCGCCAGTTCCAACCATATCTTTTCTAGCGGCTGATTCGGCCGCCCGTTTTTCGTCTTCAGCTTTTTGTAACAGTCGAGAGCGTAAAACCTGCAAAGCTTTTTCTTTGTTCTGGTGTTGTGATTTTTGATCTTGGCAAGATACAATCATACCAGTTGGAATATGTAAAATTCTAATCGCTGAATAAGTCGTGTTAACGCTTTGACCGCCTGGACCAGAAGAACAAAAGGTATCAATTCTAATGTCTATTGGTTTAATCTCAATATCAATTTCTTCAGCTTCAGGAAAAACCGCTATTGTGATTGCTGAAGTGTGTACACGCCCAGCTTTTTCAGTTTCTGGTACGCGTTGTACGCGATGAGTGCCGCCCTCGTATTTTAATAAACCATAAGCGCCATTACCTTCAACTGTGAAAATAATTTCTTTAAAACCACCCAAGCCAATTTGGCTAGAGTTTAAAATATCAATTTTCCAACCTTGCTTTTCGGCAAAACGTGTATACATGCGAAACATTTCCGCGGCAAATAAGGCAGATTCATCGCCGCCTGTGCCAGCGCGAATTTCCATAATGGCATTTTTTTTATCTAATGGGTTAGCTGGAAAAAGTTCTTCTTTAATTTGATTTTCTAATTTACTAATTTCTTGATCAAGTTGATTATTTTCTTCCTGAGCCAGAGCTATTAATTCTTTATCATTACCTTCGGCTAAAACAGCTAGATTGCCTTCGTAGGCTAATTTTATTTTTTCTAATTTTTCAATTAATTCTATAACATACTTAAGAGCAGAATGTTTTTTAGCCACGGTTTTTAATTGTTCTCGATCAGCCTGAATTTCCGGACTCATTAGTTCAGCTTCAATGGCCTTAAATTGTTTTTTAATATCTTCGTACATAAACAAGTTGAAAGTTAAAAGTTAAACGGGTTTAATGATTTTACTTTCAACTTTTAACTTTCTACTAATCAAAAACCGACCCATGATTAATGATAGCATAAACTACCAATCAATCATGGATCAGCTTTAAAATCGTTACTTTTTAGTCTTAGCTTTTTTATCCGCTTTTTTGACTGATTTAGCAGCCCGCTTAGCAGTTTTACCGCGCACACCAGTTAATTTAGCCTTAGCAGCGGTTTTAGCCTGAAACTTCTCAACGCGGCGTGCTGTGTCAACTAATTTTTGTTTACCAGTGTAAAAAGGATGACATTTTGAACAAAGTTCAGTTTTTAGCTCGCTCATAGTTGAACCAACAGTAAAAGTGTTGCCACAGGCGCATTCGACTTTAGCTTTAGGATAATAAGTTGGGTGGATATCTTTTTTCATAGTTTTCTAAATGATAAATACTAAAAAATTTTAACATAAGGCTTAAAATATGTCAAAAGTAGTTAAAATTAAAGTAAATATTGACAAAATGATATATATATGATTTAATTTAAAAAATTCAAGAACTTTAAAATATAAAAAATGAATACGGACATGTTTAAAGGATTAAATACAGAAAAAGAAAATAAAGTTATGTTGTTATTTTTGGTCATTATTATTGTTGGAATAGTTTTTCTAATTTCCATAAACGATGATTTAGGACCAAGTAAAGCAACAAACTTTTCGTTAAAAAACGAAGAAAACAAAGATTTTTTATTAGTAAGGCCAATTAAATTTTCTAATGAAGTTAAAGATGTTTATAGAATTTCTCTTATTTCAGATTGGTATTTAATTAGTAAAACAGGTTGGTTGCCGGTTACCTGTGATTTTATAACAATTGAATCATGGAGGTCTTTAGGAAAAATTCAATTACTTACTGTAAGTTATCAAGAGTTGGCTAGTATTAATTTAGCTAAGTTTAATGGTATTGATAGCTTGGCAATTGTTCTTTCTGGGAATGATAAAGAAATCAAGCCGGTGGTAATTAATCAGGGGCATGTTGGCGTGGGCTTATTTTCAAAATAAATTAATTAAAAATTAAACCTGTTTGTTTATATAAACAAACAGGTTTTTTGTGCCTCGAGAGAGAATCGAACTCTCATGGATTGCTCCGCACGATTTTGAGTCGTGTGCGTCTACCAATTCCGCCATCGAGGCTTCAAGGAGTGAATGAAAAAATTATAAGTAAAAAATACTTAATTGTCAAAGCTACCATCTAAAGCTATAATGAAATTATTATGGGTTTAATTATTTCAGTAGTTAATCAAAAAGGCGGAGTAGGTAAAACAACGACGGCAGTTAATCTGGCGTCATATTTAGCGCATTTAGGCCAGCATGTTTTATTGGTTGATATAGATCCTCAGGCCAATGCTACTTCTGGCGTTGGAGTTGATCATAAGAGCCTGGAAGCTGGTATTTATGAAGCACTAGTTGGCTTAAAAGATTTAGTCAGTATTTTAAAAAGAACAGTACAAGATCGCCTACATATTGCTCCCTCAACCATTGCTTTAGCTGGGGCTGGTGTTGAACTAGTGACAGTTGATAACCGTGAGTCACGTTTATTAAATCTTTTAGAGCAGGTAAGGGGTGATTATGATTTTATTATTATTGATGGCCCACCGTCTTTGGGTTTATTAACTATTAATAGTTTAGTAGCAGCTGATCAGGTACTTATTCCAGTCCAAAGCGAGTATTATGCCCTAGAAGGTTTAGGTCAATTATTAAATACAATTAATTTAGTTCAAAATCACCTAAAGCCAGAGTTAGGTATTTTAGGAGCGGTTATTACGATGTATGATAAAAGAAATCGTCTTTCCGAATCAGTTATGAACGAACTTTATCAATATTTTCCTAATCGTATTTTTAGAAGTGTTATTCCGAGAAGTGTTAAATTAGCTGAGTCGCCTAGTTTTGGTCGTTCAATTTTACACTATGATCCAAAATCTAAGGGCGGCCGGGCGTATGAGAAGTTGGCTTTGGAATTATTAAATATTTTAAACAAGAAAGGTGCTTGAAAGATAGTTTAATGGTATAATAATCATATAATTTGAAATTAATTTCTATGAATAGTCTTGGTAGAGGATTGAGTTCACTAATCCCGCAAAAAAACGATGAACCATTAATTGATTCAACTGATGTGGTTGATGGTCAAATATTAAAGATTAATCCTGAATTAATTAAAAAGAATTCACGCCAGCCGCGTACTAATTTTTCCGATGCGGCGCTAGACGAGCTTGTACAATCAGTTAAAGAATATGGCATTATTCAACCCTTGGTAGTACAAAAAGATAAAAACGGCTATGAATTAATTGCTGGCGAAAGGCGTTTAAAAGCCGCCAAAATTATTGGTTTAAAAGAGGTGCCGGTTGTTATTAGACAAGCGAAAGATCAAGAGAAATTAGAGTTGGCTTTAATTGAAAATATTCAGCGCGAAGATCTTAATCCAGTTGAATTAGCTTTAGCTTATAAGCAACTTAGTGAAGAATTTAATTTAAGCCAAGAGCAATTAGCTAAAAAATTAGGTAAATCTCGTTCCGTCGTAGCTAATACTTTGCGTATTTTAAATTTACCTGGTGAGATTCAATTAGCTTTAGTTAATGGAGAAATTACTGAGGGTCATGCCAAAATTTTAGTTGGTTTAGATTCAGAACAAAAACAATTTGAATTATTTAATCGCATTAAACATCGTCGTCTAACTGTTGATGATACAGTGTTAGAAGCTCGTCGTATGGGTGGTACTAAGCAAGCGCGAGTAAAAATAAATTATGAAGACAAAGAAAAAGAATTAAAATTAAGACAATTTTTAGGCGCTAAGACAGAAATCAAGCGGGGGAGAATTGGTGGGCAAATTATTGTGCATTTTTACTCGGATGATGAATTACAGGAAATTTTAAATAAACTTAAATAATTTTTGCTAAAATTTAAAATCCCTGAAGTTTTTATTTCAGGGATTTTTTGTTAAACCGATGTTATTGTTTCTGCCTGGATAGTAATTTTTATAAAGCTATTGAAAGGTAAGGTAGAATCTTTAATAAATTTATTTTTAATATCCGTGCTAGCCCAACAAAATTCTTGGGCACAATAAAAAAATAAAGAGTCAATATTAATTATAGTATCATTGTAGATGATTTTTAAGCTAATCACCTCAGATTGCTTAAGACTATAATTTTTTATTAGTTTATTGGCTTGCTGAAAAACATTCTTAGCTTGTTCGGCTATTATTTTTCGTTGATCAGCCAGCGGTGTTTTATAGTGATGCCGAGAAAAAATTTCTAATTCTAAAATTTTTCTAGTGGTTATTTTAGTGGCATACGTTGTTGGTTTGTTAAGGAACTGTTTGTCTTGGTCACACATTTTTACCTCGGTTTTTTTCAGTTTATTGTTAGATTATTATAAAAAATATTTTTTGTCAATTTTATTTTTTTTAACATTATGCATATAAATTAAGCCAGCTTAAGCTAGTTTGCGGATTTAGATAAATCATGATAAAATAGGGTATCTTTTTATACCCCTTTTATGTCTTTTGTCCACCTCCATGTTCATAGCCACTATTCATTGTTAGATGGTCTAACCAAAATTGATGATTTAGTTGAAACTGCTAAAAATGAAGGTTCGCCAGCGATTGCTTTAACTGATCATGGTTCGATGTATGGTGTTATTGAATTTTATCAAAAATGTAAAAAGGCTGGACTTAAGCCAATTATTGGGGTTGAATCATATTTATCGCCTGGTCCTCGTACCAATCGAACAATTAAAGGGATTAATGATAGAAACTACTATCATCTTTTATTATTGGCTAAAAATAATACTGGTTATCATAATTTAATTAAATTAACTTCCTTGGCTCACCTCGAGGGTTATTATTATCGGCCGCGCATTGATTGGGAAATTTTACAACAATATTCCGAAGGTTTAATTGCTACGACTTCTTGTTTAGCAGGTGAAGTTCCGTGTTTGATTTTAGCTGATAAAATTGATCGTGCTCAAGAAAAAATTGAAGAGTATAGTAAATTATTTGGTGAGGGTAATTTTTATGTTGAATTGCAAGATCATCCTGAGCTACCTGAGCAAGTTAAAGTTAATAAAATGTTAACTATTTTAGCACGTGAGCATAAATTACCTATCATTGGAACTAATGATACTCATTATCTTAAAGCCGAAGATAATGAAGCACAAGATATTTTATTATGTTTACAAAATAAAAGTAAAAAAGAAGAGACTGACCGTATGTCTATGTTGGGGGTGGATTATTCCTTAAAACCTAATAAACAAATGATTGAAGCTTTTAAGGATATACCAGAAGCGATTAGTAACACTTTAAAAATTGCTGAGAATTGTAATGTGGAATTAGAGTTAGGCAAAGTTCAATTGCCTTATTTTGAGGTGCCAGATGGATTTGATGGTAATTCTTATTTGCGGCATTTAGCTTTAGCTGGTTTAGTTAAGCGCTACGGCAAAACTTATGATGAAATTGAAATTTTGTATAAAGAAAGGCTTGATTATGAATTAAGCGTTGTAGCTAAAATGGGTTGGCCGTCTTATTTTTTAATTGTGGCTGATTTTGTTAATTGGGCCAAGGGTCAAGGTATTGTCGTAGGTCCAGGTCGTGGTTCGGCCGCTGGTTCTCTAGTTTGTTATTTAGTTGGTATTACTAATCTTTGTCCGATTAAGTATAATTTATTATTTGAACGTTTTCTTAATCCTGATCGTATTTCTATGCCTGATATTGATTTAGACTTTGCTGATATTCGTCGTGATGAAGTTTTGAATTATGTACAAAATAAATATGGTCATGATCATGTAGCACAAATTATTACCTTTGGTACTATGGCGGCACGCGCTGCCGCTCGAGATGTTGGTCGAGTATTAAATTATCCCTATGATTATTGTGATCGTTTAGCTAAAGCTATTCCGCCTATGATGAAAATTAAAGCTGCCTTAGATAAGGCGCCCGAGTTTAGAGCTATGTACGAAGAACCAGAAGCTAAAAAAATTATTGACTACGCGATTAAATTAGAAGGTGTGGCGCGCCATTCTTCAGTCCATGCTTGCGGCGTTTTAATTACTCAGGAGCCCTTGACTGATAATGTGCCTATTCAATATGCTTCTTCGTCAGATAAAACCGTTGTTTCTCAATTTTCTTTGCATCCCATTGAAGATTTGGGTTTATTAAAAATGGATTTTCTTGGTTTAAGTAATTTAACGATTATTGAATCAGCTATTAATATCATCCGTAATACGCGCGGCTTAGAAGTTGAGATTGATAAAATTCCTTTAGATGATAGAAAAACTTATGAACTTTTTCAGGCCGGCGAAACCACGGGTGTGTTTCAATTTGAATCTAGCGGCATGAAACGTTATTTAAAAGAATTAAAACCTACTGAGATAGAGGATATTATAGCCATGGTAGCGCTGTATCGCCCTGGACCAATGGAATGGATCCCTGATTATATTACTGGCAAACATGGTCGCAAAAAACCACAATATCTTCATCCTAAGCTAGAGCCAATTTTGCGTGTCACTTATGGAGTGGCGGTTTATCAGGAACAAATTATGGAAATCGCACGTTCGTTGGCTGGTTTTACCATGGCCCAAGCTGATGTTTTAAGAAAAGCTGTTGGTAAAAAAATACCCAAGTTATTAGCTGAACAAAAGGAAAAATTTATTGAGGGTTGTGTTAAAAATGGTTTGTCAACGAAATTAGCCACAGAAATTTTTTCTTTTATTGAGCCGTTTGCTGGTTATGGTTTTAATCGTTCTCATGCGGCTTGCTATGCCATGATTGGTTATCAGACAGCTTATTTAAAAGCTAATTTTCCAGCTGAATTTATGGCGGCTTTATTAACCTCTGATCAGCAGGATACAGATCGTATTGCAATTGAAATTGAAGAATGTCGTCATATGAATTTGATTATTCAACAACCTGATATTAATCAATCGTTTGATAATTTTACGGTTGTTACTAGTGGTACAGCGGCTAACACTACGGCTTCAGCTGGAGAAATACCCACCACAATTCGGTTTGGTTTAAAAGCTATTAAAAATGTTGGTGAACATATTTCAGAAATAATTATTAAAGAACGTAAGTCTAATGGACCCTATGCTAGCATAGCTGATTTTTTAAGTCGCATTGAAGATAAGGATTTAAATCGTAAATCTTTAGAAAGTTTAATTAAAAGTGGTGCCTTGGATCAACTAGGTGAGCGTGGTCAGTTATTAGCTAATTTAGATTTGATGATTAATTTTCATAAAGACATTAGTCAACGTAAAGTTAATCATCAAGTAAGTTTATTTTCTTCTTTGGGAGCTTCTGATAGTGCGCCGCAAATTAGATTGGCTATAGCTCCACCAGCGACTAGTGATGAAAAATTGCGTTGGGAAAAAGAATTATTAGGTCTTTATATTACTGAACACCCTTTTTCTGATTTTCGTAAAATTTTAGCCGAGACTGTAGTACCCTTAAATAACATACCCCAAGAATTGGTTAATAAAGAGGTGGTTTTAGGAGGAGTAATTACCACTATTAAAAAAATCTTAACTCGCCGTAATGAAGTTATGTTATTTGTTAAACTGGAAGATGGTCTTGGTAATTTAGAAATTATTGTTTTCCCTAATTTATTAGCTGAGACCAATGGTTTATGGCAAGAAGGTCGTTTAATTTTATGCCAAGGAACACTTTCTGACAAAGATAATGAATTTAAATTATTAACCAATCGCGCCGTAGAATTAACATCACATAATGCCAGTATTTTAGCACGAGATTTTGGGCCAACTAATGGGCGTAATAATTATAAAAAATTTATTTCAACTAGTTCGACCGCACCAGCTAATAATGTTTTAAAATTAATTATTAATGAAACTAAATTTTTACCAGATAGCATGTCTAAGCTAAAGGATTTTTTAGCTTCTTACCCCGGAAATAGCAAGGTTTATTTTAAAGTTGGTGATAAAATTTTAGAAACTAATTATCGGGTTAATAAAACTAATGAGTTACTACAGGCGATCAAGGAGCGGTTTGATGGTTTGGTAAAAATTGTTTTGTAGAAAAAATTGCTTTATAATTATACTATCTTAAGTTATATAATTATATATAAAAATATGACTGTTAATGAAACAAGAAAAGTCACAGTACGTCGTACACGCCGTTCTGCTCAAGGAAATATTGTCGTTAAGCATCGTCGTACTAATTCCACTAAGCACGTAGTTGATTTAAATCAACCGCCGATAATTGATGAGCCGGAGAGTGAAATTATAAGTCATCAATCAGACTCTGACCCAGTGGTATTTTATAATAAAAGTTGGCCTTTTAATTTTTATCGTAAGGTGGCTCTTAGTTTTATTGTTTTAGCAGTAGTTATTTTAGGTGTGGTAGCTTATTTTGCCATGGTTCGTTTAGATATTAAAGTTAAGTCAAGTATTATGCCAGTAGAAGCTGAAGCGACTTTTTCTATTTACGATCGCCCAACTAATTTTTCTTTGCCAGCTAATTCAATTTTAGGTATTGTCCGTGAAATGGAGATTGAATATCAGGCGATGTACCCAACCACTGGCGGAGAGGTGACCGGTGCTGAAATAACTGGTCGAGTCACTATTATTAATAATTATTCTAAAGATCAGCCTTTAGTGGCGACGACTCGTTTATTAACAAAAAATAATCAGTTATTACGTCTTAAGGAAACAGTGTTGGTGCCAGCTGGCGGTTCAATTGAAGTTGAAGTTTATGGCGATACAGTTGATCCATCTTTTACCTTAGCTGATAGCACCTTAACTATTCCTGGTTTATGGGCAGGTTTGCAAGATAAAATTTATGCTCAGGCTAAAGCCGGAGCAGTAAATTATAAAGAAATTAGGAAATCAATTGTGGTGCAAGCTGATTTAGACAAGGCTTTAGCCTCGGCTAAGCAAGCTTTAGTGGAAAAAGCTAGTAGTGAAATTGAGTCGGTTTATGCTTCGTACGATAAAAAACTTTATGAAGTTAAAGATGACTCTATGGCTTTTTCTTTCGATGCTAAAGTTGGTGAAGAAAAATCAAATATCGGTATTACCATGACCGGTCAGGTTGTGGTAATAGCTTTTAAACAAAGTGATTTAATTAATTTAGATCAGACTATTTTACAATCTGGCCTCAAGACTAATCAATCCTTAATTGATGATAATATTTCTCAGTCAGATTTTAAAGTTAGTCAGGTAGATACGGTGGACAATGTGGCTGAAGTTAAATTGTCAGTCGCTGGATCTTCCAAGGTTAAATCAGTCGAAGAATTAATCGACCGTAAGAAGTTGATTGGTTTGACCGAAGAGCAATTAAGAAGCTATCTTGATAGCTTAGAAGGTGTTGGTAGTTATGAGTTAACTTTTAAGCCGTCATTTTTAAAAATCGCTCCTCAGCTAATTGATCGTATTACTATTACGGTAGATAACTAGACGATTTGCTTTAACTAGATCTTTAGTTTATAATGATTTTATATCAGTGATTGCCATAGCTACCAACTATGGATGCCCTTAAGCATTCTTATTGTAAGATTAAGCTGATTTAATAAGCGCCTAGTCATTCGACCGGGAAATCAGGTGGAACCGCGAAGTTTTAATTATAAAACCCCGTCCTGATAACTAAGTTTTTTGGTTATTGAGACGGGTTTTTTATTTAATTTGAAATTAAAAATTATTATATGCTTCCTATTGCCACAAAACGCCATTCTTTAGCCCACTTAATGGCGAGTGCTATTCAAAAGCTTTATCCAGAAGCCAAATTCGCGATTGGCCCAGATATTGAAACTGGCTGGTATTATGATATTGATTTTGGTCAAGCCAAAATCAATGAAGATGATTTACCAAAAATAGAAAAAAAAATAAAAGATTTTATCAAACAAGATTTAGAATTTATTAAAGAAGAGGCAACTATTGATGAAGCCTTAGTTTGGGCTAAAGACAATGATCAATTTTATAAAATTGAATTACTTGAAGACCTAAAAGCTCAGGGTGAAAAAAAAGTTACTTTTTATACTGTGGGCAAATTTAAAGATTTATGTCGCGGGCCGCATGTTGAGCGCACTAGCGAACTCGATCCTAATAGTTTTAAGCTTCATCGTTTAGCCGGAGCTTATTGGCGTGGTGATGAAAATAATAAAATGTTGACTAGGGTGTATGGCCTTTGTTTTGAAACAGAAATTGATTTAGCTAATCACTTATTAATGTTAGCTGAAGCTGAAAAACGCGATCATCGTAAACTTGGTAAAGAGTTATCAATCTTTGCTTTTGATGAAGATGTTGGTCCGGGTTTACCTTTGTGGTTACCTAAGGGAGCAATAATGATTGAAGAATTAGAAAAACTAGCTAAAGAAACTGAAAGTGAGGCTGGCTACCTTAGGGTGCGGACGCCGCATTTAGCCAAAGAGTCAATGTATTTAAAATCAGGCCATTTACCATATTATGAAGAAAGCATGTTTGCGCCGATGTTATTAGATGGTGAAAAATATTATTTAAAAGCCATGAATTGTCCGCATCATCATAAAATTTTCGAAAATTTGCATGTTAGTTATAAAGATTTGCCAGTGCGTTTAGCTGAATATGGCACTTGCTATCGTTATGAAAAATCTGGTGAACTTTTTGGTTTAATGCGTGTTCGATCATTACAGATGAATGATGCTCATATCTATTGCTCTGAAGAACAATTTGCTTCTGAATTTCAAGCAGTTAACGACATGTATTTAAAATATTTTAAAATTTTTGGTATTGAAAAATATGTTATGCGTTTTTCAACTCATAAAAGTGAAAATTTAGGTAAAAAATATGTAGACAACAAGGTTTTATGGGAAAAGACTGAAGATATGGTGCGCCGAGTGTTAATTGATTCAGAGATTCCTTATGTAGAAATTCCTGATGAGGCCGCGTTTTATGGGCCAAAAATTGATGTCCAGGTTTGGAGTGCGATTGGTCGGGAATTTACTTTGGCCACCAACCAGGTTGATTTTGCTGTGCCTGAGCGTTTTGGTTTAACCTTTATTAATAAACAAGGTAAGGCAGAGACGCCAATTTGTATTCATCGTGCGCCTTTAGGTACACATGAAAGATTTATTGGTTTTTTGATTGAACATTATGCTGGTAATTTTCCAGTGTGGTTAAGTCCAGTGCAGGTTAAATTATTGTCAGTGGCTGAAACTCATAATGATTTTTGTGAAAATTTAGCCAAAGACATGAAACAAGAGGGAGTTAGAGTGGAAATTGATAATTCTAATGAAACCGTAGGTAATAAAATTAGAAAAGCGGCTATGGAAAAAGTGCCCTATATATTAGTGATTGGTGATAAAGAAATGAAATCAGATAATTTATTTGTGCGCGAACGAGGAGATAAAGACGCTAAAGAATGGGACAAGAAAGATTTTCTAGCTATGCTAGGTAGGCAAATTAAAGATAGGATATAAAAAAGCGGCCGCTTTAGCGGCCGCTTTTAAAATTATTTATTTTATCAATAGCGCGGCGCCGATTGCCCCAGCCAAAGGCCCAACTTTACCTTTGACTAATTTAACTTTTTTAGCTTGTTCAGAAAAAGCATGTTTTTTTAAATTATCTTTAGCGGCGCTTAAGAATAAGTCACTGGAAGCTAAGGCCCCACCGCCTAAAATAATCATTTCTGGATCAAATAGATTAACAATTGTGGAAAAAGCAATACCTAAGTAAGCGCCAACTTCAGTAAATTTTTGTTCAGCTAAAATATCACCATGGTAGGCTTCGTCAGCTAAGCTAGCCGGGTTATTTTGCGTTAAATTATGATAGGCTTCTTCTAAGGTAATTAATTTATCAAAATCAACAATCATGTGGCCAGCTTCCGCGGCTGAACCATGAGCGCCATGATAAACTTCTCCGTTATACCACCAACCCCCACCTACGCCAGTCCCAATCGTTAAACCATAAAAATTATTAGATTTAGCCCCAGCGCCTAAAATAGCTTCAGCTCTAACAAAACAATTAGCGTCATTATCTAAAACATAACGTAGGCTAGGTTGATTAATTTGTTTTAAAATTAAGTCGCCTAGCTTAACTTTATTTAATAAGGGTAAGTTAGGTGCAATAATAACTTGCTGTTTAGTTTGGTCAATTGGCCCAGGTGCACCTATACCTAGACCAACTAATTGCCCCTTACGTTTAGTAATTGTTTTTAATAAAGGATCAAGGGCTGCACTAACCATAATTAAAAAATGCTCCAAACTATCTTTTGGTGTGGCTAAAATAAGATGTTCAATAATTTTATGTTTATCATCTAATAAAACTGAAGCAATTTTTGTGCCACCAACATCAACTCCAATAAAGAAATTTTTATTAGCCGTCATATGATTGTTGGAATAAAGTTTTGGCTTTTTCCCAATAAAATGTATTATTATTTTTTACTTTTTCCCAATACCAAAATTCTACGCCCCACCAATAAAAAGTTTTAAAGCCGGTTTTTTGTATAAACTTAAGCATGTCTTCAAATTTTTTAGGCGTCATGGTCTTATTTCTTTCTACCTGAGTTAAGTCTTGAAACGCCATTCTACCCCAGGGCTCGCCTTGTAATTCAATGACTATCCAGTCTTGTGGTTCAGCAAATAGATTGGTGATATTTTTTTTAACTCTAAAAAAGATTGGTTCAATTGGATAATGAATATAACTTTGTAGTAGGCGGGAATATGTATCACGGTATAAAGTGGTGCCAAAAATATCAGCTCGTCTAGCCGCTGGAATCCATAAAGATAATTCACCAGAGTCTGTGACAACAATCGGTTTGGTATCCAGTTTTTTTACTTCAGCGATTTCTTGATCTAAAAAGTTTTTATCAAATTCAGGGCAGGTGCCAAAGTATTTTAGGAAGGGCTCATTTTCAACTTGCCAGTATTTAATGGTTGGTCGATTTTTATAACGATTAACCGTCTGTCTAATATAGTCTAGGGTGGCTAGCTGTCGCTCTTGCTCAGTTAAAGTTTGTGCCCAAGAAGGAATATGGCACTCTGGCCAACGTGGTACCCTTTGGCCAACTACAATAATTAACTCAATCTTTCTTTTTTCCGCTTCATCAATTTGCCAATCAAGTTCTTGCCAATTATATTCTGTGGGGCTAGTTTGTATTTCATCCCAATAAGCTGGTAGACGTAATTTTTTAACTTTTAGGTCATCAACCATAGCCAAAAAGACTTCAGTCCAGTTTAATCCAAGATCACGGCTTTGTTTTAAAGAAAAAGTTATACCATAATCTAAATCTTCGGCTTGATATGTTTTTGTCCAACTAAGAACAAAAAGTATAGAAAATAAGATGATAATTGTCCAAAAAATGTATTTGAACCAAGAAAAAATATGCATGCTAAAAAATTATTTTACTACATTAGGTAGGGCTTTAACAGTGATAAAGTAAGTGATAGAGAAAGCCGCCGCAATAATGATTAAACCAATTACAGCATTTTTAATCATTTTAATGGCTTCTTCAACTTTGTCTTGATTACCGCCCGAAGTCATGTATTTAAAACCACCAAAAATTAATAAAACTACAAAAATTATACCTAAAAATCCTAAAACAACTCTAATAATGCTAGCGACAATAGCTTGTAGGCTTTTTTGTGGCGCGCCGCTTTCACTATAAGCTTCGGTGCCAATGGCGTTTAAACCTCCTTCATTAGCCTTATCTAGCCAAGTTTCAGCTTTAGCCAAAGTCGGTCCCATGATTAAATTAATTAAACAAATAGCTAGTAATAGTTTTTTAGCTTTGAGCATAGGATTATGTTATAATAGCTTATAATTGTTATATTTTTATTATATTATAATAAGGCTTTAAAGTCCATTATGGTTTTGTCTTTTAAGGTTGCTTTTAATACTATTATCCAGGTAATTACTAAGGTAATTAGTACTTTGTTGTCTTTAGCGGCTTTAGCGCTAGTAACGCGCTATTTAGGTAAGCATGGCTTTGGTTATTATACGACAGCTTTTACTTTTGTGACTTTTTTTAGTATTGCCGCTGACTTTGGTTTAACTTTAGTTACTACTCAATTAATTAGTCGACCTGGAGCTGATCAAAATAAGTTATTAAGTAATTTATTTACTTTTCGCATAGTTTCAGCTTTGGCGATTTTAGTTTTAGCTCCTTTAGTGGGTTGGTTTTTGCCTTATAATGAAGTGGTTAAACAAGGTATCTTAATTTCTAGTTTAGCTTTATTTTTTGTTTTACTTAACCAGATTTTTACTAGTTTATTCCAAAAAGAATTAAAGGCTGAAAAAATGGCTTACGCAGAAATTATTAGCCGTACTGTCATGTTTATTATTTCAGCCACCGCGGTTTTATTGGATTGGGGGTTGAATGGTATTTTATGGTCTATTGTTATAGCTAATGGTTTAAGCTTTATTTTACATTATTATTACTCTCGGCCTTATGCCAAAATTGTTTTTTTGTATGATAAAAAAATATGGCAAGAAATTTTAAAGCTGTCTTGGCCTTTCATGATTACTATTGTCCTTAATTTAGTTTATTTAAAAACCGATGTTCTTTTATTGTCCTTATTAAGGGATCCAGCTGAGGTTGGTTTGTATGGTGCGGCTTATCGCGTGGTTGATGTTTTAGTAACTATTCCTTTTATGATTGGTGGTACGGTTCTGCCGATTTTAACTCGACGCTGGCATAATCATCAGTTAGATGATTACAAAAGAGCCTGGAAGAAAATTTTTGATGCTACTTCATTATTGACTTGGCCACTTGTGGCTGGCGGTTTTATTTTAGCTACACCTATTATGATATTGGTTGGTGGAGAAGAATTTTTATCCTCAGGTTTAATTCTTAAAATTTTGATTTTTGCTGTGGGAGGCATATTTTTTAGCGCTTTGTTTAGTTATACTATGATTAGCTTTGGCCAACAGCGTCGTTTAATTAAGCCTTATGTTTTTGTGGCGGTAAGTTCTTTACTTTTATACTTAGTTTTTATTCCTCGTTATTCTTATTATGCCGCGGCTTTAATTACGCTTTATAGTGAAATAGCTATGGGGTTAGTTATTTGGTGGCTAGTTAGACGAACTATTAATTTAAAAATAAATCTTTCTATTTTCTTTAAGGCTTTAGTGGCGTCCATAATTATGGCTTTGGCAGTCTACTATTTACCCTTTGATAATTTAACTGTTTGGGGCATAAGCTTGACTGTTTCAAGCGGAGTGGTAATTTATGTTTTAGCTTTATGGATTTTGCGGGCTATAAATTTATCAGCTATTAAAAGTTTAAGTAATTGGCGTAATTAATTATATGGTTAAGCGTTTATTATTAATTTCTTCTTTACCTGCGCGTCAGCTTGTTTTAAGTGATTTATTAAGTCATTTTAAGTCAATCAATCAGCCCTTTGTTTTATTGACTAAGGCTAAGCGTCTTTTAAAGCGTGGTTATATAGAAAAATGGTTAGTTAAAAAAAGTTATTTGCCACTTTGGTCGCCGTTTATATTTTTAATTTTTTTGCCTTTATTATGGGTGATTTTTGGTTTAGGTTGGTTGGTTTATCTTTGGCGTTGGCGTCCTCAGGTTGTTGTATTATTTAATTGGCCAGAAAAAATAATTTTTTCTAGTTTAGCGCATTGGTTTAAATTAAGAGTTATCTGGTTTGAATATCCCGAACGTAGTGTTGACCGTCTGCCTATGATTGTTAAATTTTTTTATCGTCGTTTAAGCCGTTATGTTAAAGTAGTTGTTTTTGGACAAGATACAGCGCAACAGTTTTCAGCTTTATTTAAGCCACAGTCTATCACTATTCTTAAGCCAGCTAGTTCAGCTAAAAACTTCAAACAACCATCAATTTTTAATAAATTAGCCGAACAAAATAAGCGTAGTCGTTTTGTAGTTGGTGCGGTTTTATATGGTTTACCCAGAGAACAAGCAGAAAAATTATTAGCCGCCTTAGCTATTACCCAGTCAGTTTGTCCTTTAATTGAGTTAGTAATTATTGGCGAAGGTAAAAATCGTAAACAAATTCAATGGTTGGCACGACATATGAATTTAGAAAGAAAAATTTGGTTAGCTGGGCCAACGAGTGATTGGCAACGTTGGGTTGGGCAACTTGATGTTTATGTTATGGCTAATAAAAAACCTGGTTTAGAAGACGCTAGTTGGGCCTTAAATGCCATGGCCTTTTCTTTACCAGTAATTGCTCCTTTGAGTAATTGGTTAAAAGATTTTATTACGCCAGAAGTTGGGGTTTTATTAGATATTCATAATCCAGAATTATTGGCTAGACAATTAATTGCTTGGCAGCAAGATCAAGTTTTAGTTAATAAATTAGGTCGAGAAGCTCACAAGTTAGCTAATAATTTATCTTTTGATAATTTTACTAATTCATTTATTAAGTTGTTATCATGACCATCTTAAAGCTAGACAAGGGAATAGGTTTAAGACTAGATGTTTTTTTAGCTAATAAGCTTAAGCTGTCGCGTAGCGCAGCCCAAAAAATTATTAAGCAAGGAGAGGTTTTGGTTAATGGTTTATTAGTTACGCCACATCGTTTAATCAAAATCGGTGATAAAATAGAATTAATTAAAGTTAAAAGTAAAAAGTTAAAAGTTGAAAGAAATATAACCAAGTTACCAGGCATTAAAATTATTAAAGAAACTAAAGATTATTTAATAATTAATAAGCCGGCTGGTTTATTGATGCATGGTAGTGATAGTGAAACTAGGGTTTCCTTAGTTGATTGGTTAGTTAAAAAATATCCGTCGATTAAAAAAGTAGGTGAAGATCCAGCTCGTCCTGGTATTGTCCATCGGCTTGATAAAGATGTTAGTGGTTTGGTGGTAGTGGCTAAAAACCAAAAATCATTTGATGATTTAAAAAAACAATTTCAAGCCAGGCAAATTATTAAACATTATCAGGCTTTAGTTTATGGCGATGATTTACCCTTAAGCGGCGAAATTAGATTTCGTTTAAGTCGTTCAGCTAAAGGTTATCGCATGGCGGCGCGACCCTTAAACCAGGAAGGTAAAATTGCTATTACTGAGTTTGAGGTTATTAAAAATTATTATAATTACACTTTATTAAAAGTGGCAATTAAGACTGGTCGCACGCATCAAATTAGGGTACATCTAGGTGCTTATAGTCATCCGGTGGTAGGTGATGATCTATATGGGACTAATAAAAATAAAATTTTAAACAAAAAATTTAATTTAGGAAGAATATTTTTAGTCGCGACTAATTTATCTTTTAAAGATTTAGAGGGTGAACGACAAAAATTTTCAATTAACCTGCCTACGCAATTAAAAAATGTTTTAAAAAATTTAAAAATTAAACATTAAGTTGTCATTATCCGCGAAAGCGGATAATCTAAGGTTAGATTCCCCGGTCAAGCCGGGGAATGACACATAATATAAAGATAAAATTATATGATTATCTCTCTTGGCGGTCATCCTGGATCAGGTAAGTCAACGATTGCTCAGAAGTTGGCCGAAGAATTAAATTATTCTTATTATGACATCGGCGCTTTGCGACGTCATATGGCTTTAGAGCAGAACATAACCTTAGCTGAACTAAATAAACGCGGTGAAACCGATCCTGAATCAGATTTAATAGTTGATCGTTATCAGGCAGATTTAGGCAAAAAATCAGATAATTTTGTTATTACCGGGCGAACTTCTTGGCATTTTATTCCGCATTCATTAAAGATTTTTTTAGCAGTTGATTATGAAGAAGGTGCTAAAAGAATAATGGCAGATGAGATGCATCGTACTCAGGGTGAAGCTTTTAAATCTTTAGAAGAAGCAACTAGTGCTTTAAAAAATCGCGTAGCGTCTGATGACCTGCGTTATAAAAAATATTTTCAAATTGATGTTTATGACAAAGCTAATTATGATCTATATTTAGATACGACTCATTTAAACCAAGAACAGGTTTTTGAAAAAGTTTATAATTATATTCAAGAAAAATTAACCGTCAAAAAAAATAAATAGTTTTTACTATATTGTTATTGCCCGGCTTGACCAGGGGATGACAGACGGGTTGAGGTCATAATTTATATATTGTGTTATAATATTAAAATAAATATTAATTTTTAAAGTCATATGAATATTGCAATCAATGGTTTTGGCCGTATTGGCCGGGCGGTTTTTAAAGCTTTAGTTAATAAGCCAGGCGTTAAAGTGGTGGCGATTAATGATTTAACTGATACCAAGACTTTAGCTCATCTTTTAAAGTATGATAGTTGTTATGGTCAAACTAAAGACGTAAAAGCCACTGCGAAGGCCATAGTTTTTAAAGGCAAAGCTTACCCAGTGTTAGCTGAAAAAGATCCTTTGGCTTTACCTTGGAAAAAATTAAAAGTTGATGTGGTGATTGAATCAACTGGTCGTTTTACTGATCCGGTTGAGGCCGGAAAACATATTAAAGCTGGTGCAAAAAAAGTTATTTTATCAGCTCCTTCAAAAGGCAAGGGCGCTAAAACTTTTGTTTTGGGTGTTAATGAAGAAAAAATTAAAAAATCTGATAAAATTATTTCCATGGCGTCATGTACGACTAATTGCTTAGCGCCGGTGACCAATATTATTCGTCGTGCTTTTGGTATTGATAAAGCGATTATGACAACTATTCATTCCTATACCGCTGATCAAAGTTTAGTTGATGGACCACATAAGGATTTGAGGCGAGCGCGCGCGGCTGGTTTGAATATGGTGCCAACCACGACCGGCGCCGCCATTGCTACGACTGAAACTATTCCTGAATTAAAAAATAAATTTGATGGTTTATCAGTGCGTGTACCAACTCCAGTAGGTTCACTTTGCGACACGGTTTATATTTTGAAAAAGAAAGTGACTAAAGAAAGGGTTAATCAAGTTTTAGCTAAGGCCACTAAAGATAAAAAATACCGCGGCATTGTTAACCTAACTAAAGAACCAATTGTTTTAACCGATATAGTAGGTAATCCAGCCAGCGCTATAGTTGATGCTTCTTTAACCAATGTGATTGGCGGTAATTTGTTAAAGATTATTTCTTGGTATGATAATGAGTGGGGGTACAGTAACCGGCTAGCTGATTTATGTGTTTATATCAATAAGAAAAATTTATTATAAATAAAAAATTATTGTTAAAATTTTCAATTTTTAATTTAAAATTTTAAATTATTAAAAATATGAATTTAGGAGATATAAAACAAGCAAATAATTTTCAATCAGAGGTTGATGAAAATTTTGATATTAAGGACTCGGCACATCATGACACAATTATTAAGAAAAAAAAGCTCTATCTTATTATTTTAGTGATCGCTATTGTTAGTAGTTTATTTGGTGCTTTGGCTGGTTTTTTGTCAACTCAAATTTTTATTAGTAGCCAAGGTTTTTTAAAAAATGTTAATAGTTTAATCAGTAGCAAAAAAGTTGAATTAGAAACCAGTACAGATGTAGTAGTAAAAGTAGCGGAAAAAGCTTCACCGGCCGTAGTCAGTATTATTGTCACTAAAGATTTACCTAAAATACAACAAGTGCCTGATATTTTTAGACAATTTTTTGGTGATACTTTTAATAACCAATCAGGTGAAACAGAAAAAAGAGAAGTGGGCGGAGGGAGTGGTTTTATTATTTCGTCTGATGGTTTAGTCGTCACTAATAAACACGTGGTACTTGATGAAGCCGCTGAATATACGGTTTTATTAAATGATAATAATAAATTACCGGCCAAAGTTTTGGCGCGTGATCCATTAAATGATTTAGCTATTTTAAAAATTGAAGCCAAGGATTTACCAGTTTTAGAATTTGGTCAAAGCGAGAACTTAAAGGTTGGCCAAAAAGTTATTGCCATTGGCAATGCCTTGGGAGAATTTCGTAATACAGTATCCACTGGTGTAGTGTCTGGCTTGGCTCGTTCAATTACTGCCTCAAGTGGAATTTTTCAAAGTGAACGTTTAATTGGTCTAATTCAAACTGATGCTTCAATCAACTCTGGTAATTCAGGTGGACCATTATTAGATACAGCCGGTAGGGTTATTGGTATTAATGTCGCGATTGCGCAAAATGCGCAAAACATTGGGTTTGCCATTCCGATTGATCAAGTTAAAGAAACCATTGAAAGTGTTAAGAAAAACGGCCGCCTTATTAGAGCTTGGTTTGGTGTGCGCTATGTTATAGTAAATAAAGAAATAGCTAAAAATAATAATCTAAAATATGATTATGGCATTATGGTAGTTAAGGGAGAAAACCCGACTGATTTAGCAGTGGTGCCAGGTAGCCCAGCTGATAAAGCCGGCCTAGAAGAAAATGATATTATTTTAGAAATTGATGGCAAAAAATTAAGCGAAGACTATCCTTTATCTAATGTGATTGCTAGTCATAAGCCCGGCGACGTTCTCAGCTTGAAAATTATTCATGATGGTCGGGAAAAAAGCACGTCAGTTGTTTTAGAAGAAGTTAAGCAATAAGTTTTAAATTTAATATTAATATCATGGAAAATCTCTTAAAACATATTGAAGATTTGCGCGAGCAAATTTTGGCCAATTGGAGGTTACTTTGACCTAGATCGCAAGCAGGCCAAAATTAATGAGTTAAAAACTATAACTAGCCAACCTGATTTTTGGCAAGATAGAAATCAGGCGATTAAGGTTGGGCAAGATTTAGAAACCTTGGAAACAGAAGTTACTCAATGGCAAAATTTATTAACAAAAGTAAGGCAGCTAGAAGAGTTGGTGGCCTTAGCTAGTAAAGAAGGTGATACTACTTTAGGCGATGAGCCAGTCAAAACTTTTGAAGCTTTAAAAAAAGATTTAGCTGATTTAGAATTTTTTATCATGTTCTCTAGTAAATATGACGCCGCCAGCGCGATTTTATCTCTACATGCTGGGGCTGGTGGAGTAGAGGCACAAGATTGGACTGAAATGTTAGAACGCATGTATTTAAGATTTGCCGAACGTCATGGTTGGCGAGCAGAAATTATTGATCAAGTAGTTGGCAATGAAGCCGGACTAAAAAGTGTTAGTTTATTAATTAGCGGGCGTTATGCTTATGGTTATTTAAAAGGCGAAGCTGGTTCGCATCGTTTAGTTAGAATGTCGCCGTTTAATGCTGATCAAAAACGCCAAACCTCCTTTACTAAAGTTGAAGTGTTGCCTGACTTAGAAGATGATCAAACTGTTTTAATTAAAGATGAGGATTTAGAGATTGATTTTTTCCGTTCCTCAGGTCCAGGTGGGCAAAATGTTAATAAAACCTCTTCAGCAGTTAGATTGACTCATAAGCCAACTGGTATTGTCGTAAGTTGCCAATCAGAACGCTCTCAACATCAAAATAGAGAATTAGCCATGAAAATGTTAAGAGCTAAATTAGCTAGTCTACAACAAGCTGAACGCGAGGCTGAAACTAAAAAATTAAAAGGTAAGCATGAAATTGCTGGTTGGGGTAACCGTATTAGATCTTATGTTTTACAACCCAAGCAATTAGTGAAGGACGAAAGAACTGGTTTTGAAATGACCGACTTTAATGCCGTGTTAGATGGTAATTTAGATGGTTTTATTGAAGCATACTTAAGAAACAAAGTAGAAAGTTGAAAGTAGAAAGTAAAATTGTTAAAATAGTTTAACTTTCTACTTTTAACTTTTAACTAGTTTCTATGCCGGAGGGGACTTTGACAAAAACATATTTTTTTGATATGTTTTTATATTATTTAATTTTGTACATAAAAAAATTTAAAAAATAACTTAAAAGGAGAAATTTTGGAAAATGAAATTCTCAGATTAATATCAGGTGGACAAAAAATTACTCTTAGAGCTTTAGATGGCACAAGAACAATTTTCAATGATCTCTCAGGATCCACCTGGAAGATTGATGATGATTTTGAAGAATTGGGGCTTAATAAGCCGTCACAAGCTACTAAAGTTACTGATATTGAAATATATGAAATGAAGGTAGATGCTAAGTTCAAGAAAATTTTTAATTCATTTTTGTGTGATCTTTCAAAACTTGTTTTGACACAAGATCAGATAATAGAATTTTGTCAAACCGATAGAATTTGGTTTAAACAAGGTTGTGCAACGTATTTTTTAATATCAGATGATCAGAAAAATTTCTTCGTTGTCGGCGTACACGCTAACAGAGGTTTGTACATCGTTGTTCACAGACTTGAGGAAGACAAGGAAAGCTTCATCTTGTTCGCTACTAATCCGAACCGGTTTGTTGTTCCGCAACAGACTGTTGAAGTTTAATTTCTTTGTTCTTCTGATTTTTTATCCCTTAGATTCTTATTTTTTGAATTTGAAACTAGGGGATATTTTTTATATAATGACATTTAGATGGTTTTACTGAAGCATATTTAAGAAACAAAGTAGAAAGTTGAAAGTAGAAAGTAGAAAGTAACATTGTTAAAATAGTTTAACTTTCTACTTTTTACTTTTAACTAGTTTCTATGCCGGAGGGGGCATTGCCAAAAGGAGGGTGGTTTATTTGTTTTTGCCTTGGTTTTATTACTGGGGTGGCTTTAGCACCATTGATTAATTGGTGCTTGATTTGTTTAATAATTATCAGCCTTAGTGGTGGCTTGATAATTTTTTTGTTTAAAAAGAAAGTTTTTAAAATTATTAGCCTAGGTTGTTTTATTGTTGGTTGTTTAGTTGGAGTTGGTCGTTATGAAATTTTAATAAATAAAATTACCCATCATCCATTGAAAGCATTATATGATCAAACCGTAATTTTAAATGGCAAAATAGTTTCTCAGCCTTTTTTAAAGGATAAAAATGTTCAATTTGATGTTTTAATACCAGCTATAGCTAAGGCTAAACTACGAGTTTGGGCTCAGCCCTATCCTCAATTTTTTTATGGTGATCAAATTAAATTAGAGTGCCGTTTAGAGGCGCCACAATCAGATAATTTTAATTATGAAAGATATTTAGCGCGTTATAAAATTTATGCTTTATGTTTTAAACCCAAATTAACTAAACTAGCTACACCCGATAAATCTTTAGTTTATTATTTATTATCTTTAAAAAATTATTTATTAACCATAGTTAATCATTCGGTTAATGAACCAGAAGCTAGTTTAGTTGGTTCAGTTATTTTCGGCGCCGAACAAGGTTTAGCTGAAGATATCGCTAATAATTTTCGCCGGACTGGCTTAACCCATATTATGGCTGTGTCAGGTTTTAATGTTAGTTTATTAGCTGTTGGTTTAGGTTTAATTTTATTTACTCTAGGCTTAAAAAGAAAACTAGTTTTTATTTTAACTAGTTTAGTAATTATTAGTTATGTAGTAATGGTGGGCGCACCAGCTTCAGCCACACGCGCCGGTATTATGAGTTTAATTATTTTATGGGCTTTAAGTCTTGGCCGCTTAGTGCGCTTTATTAATGTGATAATTTTAACTGCCGCCGGCACCTTAATGTTTAATCCTTTATTATTAAGCGCAGATATTGGTTGGCAGTTATCTTTTTTAGCTCTTTTAGGTTTAATTTATTTACAGCCACCTTTAGCTAATTTACTTAGTAAAATATTTTTTAATAAACTAAAATGGTTGGTAGAGATTTTGGCCGCTACTTTAGCCGCTCAATTAGCCACTACGCCGATTACGCTTTATAATTTTGGTCAGGTGTCTTTAATTGCGCCTTTAGCTAATATTTTAGTGGTAGGTTTTATACCATTGTTGACCGTTGTTGCTTTAGCTGGTTTGTTGGTCGTTTTAATAATACCAAGTTTGTCTACTTTTTTATTCTTACCTTCCTTTTTAATTAGTAAATACATTATTTTAGTGGTTAATCTTTTGGCTAAAATTCCTTGGGCCGCTATTAATTTAAATTAATGTTTGACAAAATTAAAATTTAACCCTAAATTAAGCAGTAATTGTTATTTAAAAATTTTAAAAAAGTTCATCATGTCAAGAGATTATTATAAAGAATATTACGTTGTTGTTTTTTATGAAATTCCGACGCTTGAAGCCATGACTACGAAGTCAGCCGGCAAAAAGATTGATGTTGCTATTATGGCATCAAATTCAGAAACCGAAACATTATTTTATGTCAGAGACAAAGGTACAAAGAAATTAGTAGAAACAATTAAATCACAGGCGAATCTTTACAATCAAGCAATTTTTTCATTTGAAAAAAATAAAAATAGCCTTGATATCTATAAATTCAATGGAGATTTTCAATCTCTGTTACGAGTTTTGGATAAAAATACAACAAAGTTCTGTATTAATCATGACTATTAAAATAATGGTTATTAAAAAGTCTGCAACATAGTATTGCAGACTTTTTTCTTTTATTTTTATAATGTAATTAAATCATTTTCTTTATCTGTGCTAAAGCTTTAGCCAAGCTGATAGTGGTTTGTTGTCCGCTAGTCATGTTTTTAATAGTGACGCGTTGTTTTTTAACTTCATCTTCACCAACAATAATAACCATAGGAATTTTTAGTTTATTAGCATAAGCCAGTTGTTTACTCATTTTTTCTGTGCCGGGATATACAAAAGCATTTAAATTTGCTTTATTTAAAATTTTGTTAATATCTAAACTATAATTAATTACCTCAGGAGCTAAAGGTATGATTAAAATTTGCGCTGGCGTAGCTGGACCTTGAACCATTCTAGGCTTAAGTGCGTTAAATAATCTTGATAAGCCAATGGAAATACCAACGCCGGGAATATTAGCTTTACTGTAATGGCTTAATAAATTATCATAGCGACCGCCCGAGCAAATGCTACCAATTTCTGGATTTTTAGTTAAGAAGGTTTCAAAGACTAAGCCAGTATAATAATCTAGACCACGAGTAATTTTCAAATCAAAGATAAAGTCTTTAGCTTTAAGACCACCAGCTAATAAAGATTGGTTTAACTTTTTTAGATCATTAACCGCCTTAATAAATTCTTTGTTATTAAGATTTATAGTTTGTAATTTTTTTAAGACTTCTTGAGCCGTGCCTTTAATTTTTACAAAATTTAAAATTTCTTGAAGATCTTTTTTATTAATCCCTAAGCGAGATAATTCTTCGTTGATATTTTTTTCTGGTTGTTTACTAAGTTTATCAACGCTTCTTAAAATTGAGGTAGTAAATTTATTTAATTTTTTTTCAGCTAGCAAGCCGCTTAGTAAACCACGGTGACTAATGCTTAATATTGCGTCTTTTAAACCTAGAGCTAAAAATGTTTGATGAGCAGTAATTAAAATATCAGCATCAGCTAACAAATCATTACTCCCTAAAGTATCAATATCGCATTGATAAAATTGTCGGTAGCGCCCAGCTTGAGCTTTTTCTGCGCGCCACACTTCTTGAATTTGGTAGCGCCTAAACGGTAAAGCTAATTCATGATAGTGCTCAGCTACATAACGCGCTAAAGGAACAGTTAGATCAAAGCGTAAAGCTAAATCATTGTCGCCTTTAGTAAAACGATAAACTTGTTTGGCAGTTTCACCGCCTTCTTTGGCTAAAAGTATGGGAGCTAATTCAATAGCCGGTGTTTCAATTGGGGAATAGCCGTGTTGTTCATAAACTAAACGAATTACCGCAATCATAGCATTAAAAGCCATTTGCTCAGCTGGTAAAAATTCGTTAAAGCCCGAAGGCCGTTTGGGTGTAATCATATGACTATATTCTAACTAAAATGGTGTGTTTTAGCAATATTTAATTCTTGTCAAAGGCGATTAACTATGATATTTTAAAGTTGAAAGTTAAAAGTCAAAAGTTGAAATTTATTCATAATTAGGAGGGTATGAATATAGTTAAGTTTGAAGATGTTATTGCCTGGCAAAGAGCTAAGGAATTATCATTGTATTTATATAGATTATTGCAACCATGCCGTGATTATGGTTTTAGGGATCAGTTACAGCGAGCTAGTGTCTCTATAATGAATAATGTTGCCGAAGGTTTTGAAAGACGTAGCAACAGAGAATTAATGAATTTTCTATATATTGCTAAGGGTTCATGTGGTGAGGTTCGCTCGATGCTGTATTTAGCTCTTAAACTGGGATATATATCTAACGAAGAGTATTCTAAATGTTATAATTATTGTTTAGAAATATTTCGTTTACTAGCTGGTTTTATAAAATCATTAGCTATTAATTAATTGTTTAACTTTTTACTTTCAACTTTTTACTTTTGTATGATTGAACTATCTAAAGAATATAATTCTTCGGAAAATGAAGGAAAAATAAATAAACTCTGGCAAGAGTCTGGTTTTTTTAATCCAGATAATCTTGATTTACCAACCAATGCTAAAACTTATACGATTATTTTGCCCCCGCCTAATGTGACTGATCGCTTACATTTAGGTCATGCCTCAATGTTAGCTTTAGAAGATTTAATGATTCGTTTTAAACGTTTAAATGGCTATAGAACACTGTGGTTACCAGGTACTGATCATGCGGCGATTGCCACACAAACCGTTGTCGAAAAGCAGCTGTATAAAGAAACAGGCCAAACCCGCCATGATTTAGGCCGCAAAAAATTTTTAGCTGAAGTTAAAAAATTTGCTTTAACAACGCAAAAAACTATTTTAGAACAAATTAAAACTTTTGGCGCTTCCTTAGATTGGTCCCGCTTGGCTTTTACCTTAGATGAAGCTAGACAAACAGCCGTGAAAAAAATGTTTATTGAGATGTATGAAGCTGGCGCCTTATATCGTGGCGAAAGAATTGTTAATTGGTGCCCTAGATGTCAATCTACTTTAGCGGATGATGAAGTGGAGTACAAAGAAGAAAATATTAAACTTTATACTTTTAAGTATGATGAGAATTTTCCAATAACTATCTCTACTACGCGGCCAGAAACTAAATTAGGTGATACCGCCGTCGCTGTTAATCCCAAAGACGAGCGTTATAAAAAATATATTGGCCAAACCATTGAAGCTAATTTTTGTGGTCAAAAATTAAAATTAAAAATTATTGCTGATCATGAAGTTGACATGGAATTTGGCACAGGCGCTTTAGGCGTAACCCCGGCGCACTCTATGACTGATTGGCGCATGGCCGAAATTAATCATTTAGAAATTATTAAAGTAATTAATGAAGAAGGAAAAATTAGATCAGGTTTTGGTGAATATAGCGGTCAAAGTGTTAAAGCGGCGCGAGAGATGATTGTTGAGCAATTAAAGAAAAATAAACTAGTTTCTAAAGCAGAGGAGATTTCTCATAATATTTCTACTTGCTATCGTTGTGGCACGCCAATTGAACCATTGCCAAGTTTACAATGGTTTGTGGCGGTTGATAAACCTTTAAAAAAATTAAAAAATAAATCCTTAAAACAAGCGGCCATTGAAGTTGTTGAAAAAAATCAGATTAAGTTTGTGCCTGAACGTTTTAGAAAACGTTACCTTGATTGGATGACTAATTTACGCGATTGGTGTATTTCTAGGCAAATTTGGTTTGGTCATCAAATTCCGGTTTATTATCGTGGTGATGAAGTTTATGTTGGACTAGAAGCGCCTAAAGAAGCTGGTTGGCAGCAAGACGAAAATACGCTTGACACTTGGTTTTCTTCAGGCATGTGGACATTTTCTACGCTTGGTTGGCCCACCTCCGTTAAAACTACGGCGGGCAAGCCTAATAAAACAGAGGATTTAAAACGTTTTCATCCCACTCAAGTTTTAGAAACCGGCTATGAAATAATTACTTTATGGGTGTCTCGCATGATTATGATGAGTTTGTTTACTTTAGGCGAGATTCCGTTTGCAACGGTTTATTTACATGGCATGATTTTAGATAAACAAGGTAAAAAAATGAGCAAATCCAAAGGTAATGGCATTGATCCTATTGAAGTAGCTAATAAATATGGTTGTGATGCTGTACGTTTAAGCTTATTAATTGGTAATACACCAGGAGTTGATATTAAATTAAGTGAAGACAAAATCGCTTCTTTTCGTAATTTTACCAATAAGCTTTGGAATATTGCTCGTTATGTTTTAAGCCAGGAAAATTCAAGTGAGTCATTAAATAAAAAGAAATTAACTATTTCTGAGCAATGGATTTTATCGCGCTTACAAAACACCATAATTAATGTCACTAATAAAATAAATAATTATGATTTTTCCGGAGCAGGCGAAACTTTGCGTGAATTTACTTTAGATGATTTAGCTGATTGGTATTTAGAGGCTAGTAAATTTGATCAATCGACTGAAAAAAATAAAGTTTTGAAACTGGTCTTAGAAAATATTTTAAAACTTTGGCATCCGTTTATGCCATTTGTCACCGAAACAATTTGGCAATCATTCAATCAGGGTTTGTTAATGGTGGCGACGTGGCCACAAGTTGATAAGAAATTAATTAATCAACACTCTGAAAAAGAATTTTCTTTAATTAAAGAAATAGTTGTAGCTATTAGAAATTTAAGAAGCGAGCATCATTTGCCGCCGGCACAAAAATTAACCGCCCAGATTTACGCTGGTAAAAATACTAATTTGTTAATTGAAGTTAGTGATTTAGTTAAATCATTGCGCACTGGATTAGCAGAAGTTAAAATCACTGCTACTGGCCAGCCAATTAAAGGCGCTTTATATGGCGTTAGCCAAGGAGCGGAAATTTATTTAGAAGCTGAGATTGATGTTGGCCTAGAAAAAGAGCGTTTACAAAAAGAATTAACCCAAACAGAAAAATTATTTCAAGCGATTAAAGTAAGATTGACTGATAGGGAGTTTATTTCTAAAGCACCAAAAAAAATTATTGAGCAAGAAAAAAATAAATTAAGTGCGTATGAAGATGAGATGAAAAAAATTTCTGAACGTTTGTCGAAACTTATTTAATTAATCAGTGTTATCAGTGGTTAGTTGTGGAAAACTGTTGATAACTTCCTGAAGCACCTAGTGAAAAGTTAGGTGTTTTTATTTTTTAATTTTTAAGTTTGTTTTATAATTTATTTTTTAATTTTTAATTTTTGCCAAAAACAAGCCATTTTTGGCAAAAAATTAATTTTTTAAACTAATTTTTTATTTTTTTATTAATTTTTTCTTACCAAAAGAGAAAAATTAGCTAATTTGTCTATTTTATTATTTTGTTGTCTTTTTCGTGGTATAATTAATAGTAAGGAATGACATTAACAATCAAGCGAGATTACTCGCACGATCATTTCCACGAAAGGGGGTGACATTATGGCTAAGAAAAAAGCTAAGAAGAAAGCAACTAAGAAAGTTGCAAAGAAAAAGGTAGCTAAGAAAAAGAAAGCAACCAAGAAAAAGAAGAAATAGTTTTTAATTTGGAACAGAAACCCTTGTCCGCTTTGAACGGACGGGGTTTTTGTATTTTTAAAAATGGACTTTTAGGCCTTACTTAGATATACTAAAAATATCTAATTTTAAACCCTATGTCTCAAGATAAGCAGTCTAAAATAACTGAAATTTTAGAAAGAGGGGTAGAAAAAGTCTATCCTAGTCAAGAAGCCTTAGCTAAGGCTTTAAAATCAGGTAAAAAGCTTAAGTTTTACGCAGGCTTTGACCCGAGCGCTAAATCTTTGCATATTGGCAATGCTATTCAATTAGCTAAGCTAGCTCAGATACAATTAGCTGGGCATGAAGTTATTTTTTTAGTAGGTGATTTTACCGGCATGATTGGCGACCCGACTGACAAGAAAGCCGCTCGTCAACAGCTTGATCGTGCCACAGTTAAAGCCAATTATAAAGTATGGAAAAAACAAGCTAGCGCTTGGTTAAGTTTTTCTGGCACTAACGCCGCTAAGATTGCTCATAATAGTAAATGGTATGATAAGATGTCTTTGGAAAAATTAATGCACTTAGCTTCTAATTTTACAGTTCAACAGATGTTAGCGCGCGATATGTTTCAGGAAAGAGTTAAAGAGGAAAAACCAATTTATTTGCATGAATTTCTTTATCCCTTGATTCAGGGTTATGATAGCTTGGCCCTAGAGATCGACGGCGAAGTTGGGGGGAATGATCAAACCTTTAATATGTTGGCGGGTCGAGATTTAACGAAAGCTTTAACCGGCAAAGAAAAGTTTGTGATCACTACTAAATTATTAGTTGATAATGAGGGTAAAAAAATGGGTAAGAGTGAGGGCAATATTATTAATTTGGATGAAACCCCAGAAAATATGTATGGCCAAGTTATGAGTTGGCCAGATAATGTTTTAGCTTTAGCTTTTGAATTATGTACTAAATTAAGTTGGCCGGAAGTCAAAGAAGTACAAACTAGATTAAATAACACAACGCTTAATCCGCGCGATTTTAAAATGAAATTAGCGCATGAAATCACTAAAATTTACCATGGCGCTAAAAAAGCTGATCAGGCCGAAGAATATTTCATTAAAACTATTCAGAAAAAAGAAACACCAGAAGAAATAAAAGAAATTAAAATTTCCGTAAATAATATTGTTGATGTTTTAATAGAAGCTAAATTGGCTACTTCAAAAAGTGAAGCTCGTCGTTTAATTGAACAAGGTGGTATTAAGGTTGATGGCGAGGTTATTAATGATGTTAATTATAAATTATCAACACCAGTAATAATTCAAAAAGGCAAACGAGAATTTAGAAAAATTATAAATTAATCACTTTGTGTCATTCCGGCGAATGCCGGAATCCATTATTCCGTAATTACTACGATATAATGGACCCCGTCATTCGACGGGGTGACAATTATTATTATAATTGTCATGTACGCTTTAGATAAAATAAAACATGAATTAGCCCAAGTTACCAAGAAAATTCTTGGCGTAGAAATTACAGCCGAAGATTTTGCTGTGCCACCGCAAAATAATTTAGGTGATTTAAGTTTGCCATGTTTTTCTTTGTCTAAAACATTAAATAAAAGCCCTAAAGAAATAGCTGAAGAAATTTCTAAAAATTTTCAGCATAGATTTATTACCAAAATCGAAGCTATAGGACCTTATGCTAATTTTACTTTGAGTCAATTAGCTTTGAGTGAAATTTTAGATAATTTTCAAAAAACTAAAAGTAGCTTTGGTTTTAATAAATCAGGTCAAAAACAGCGCGTCATGATTGAATATTCTAATGCTAATACGCACAAAGAATATCATGTTGGTCATTTAAGAAACATTGTTTTTGGTGAGGCCGTTAATAAAATTTTAGCGGCTAATGGTTATGAAGTAATTCCTGTGTCTTATATTAATGATTTTGGCATTCATACTGCTAAAACTTTATGGTGGCTATATCATGAACATAACCACGAAGCTAAAGCTATTATGTCTCAAGGTGTCACTAATAAAGGTTATTTTTTGGGTTCGCAGTACACTGAAGCTAGCCAAAGAATTACGGGTGACGAAACCTTAAAAAACGAAGTAGCGGGAATTATGAAACAAATTGAAAGTCGCCGCGGAGAAATGTATAAATTATGGAAACAAACTAGAAGTTGGAGTTTAAAACAATTTGCGGAAATTTATAAAGAATTAAATGTTAAATTTAAGGCCACTTTTTATGAAAATGAATTTTTAGAGCCGGGCTTAAAAATGGTTAAGGCCTTAGAAGCTAAGGGGATTTTAATTAAGAGCGAAGGGGCTTTAATTGCTAATTTAGAAAAGTATAATTTAGGTGTTTTAGTGGTGTTGCGCTCTGATGGCACAGCGCTGTATCCAGTGGCTGATTTACCTCTAGCAATTACCAAAATAAAGCGTTATAAATTAGCTCAATCATTGTATGTCGTTGATGTTAGACAAGGTTTGTATTTTAAACAGTTGTTTAAGCTTTTAGAATTATTAGGCTATGATATTAAATTTGAACACTTGCCTTATGAGTTTGTAAAACTACCCACGGGCATGATGAGCTCGCGTACCGGCAACATTATTGCTTATGAGGATTTAAAAAATGAGGCTTTACAAAAAGCGCGTGAAGAAATTATTAAACGTCATGCAGCTTGGTCTAAAAAGCAAATTAATACCGCGGCACACGTGATTGCGTTTGGCGCTTTAAAATTTGAAATGATTAAAGTTAGCGCTAGTAAGCAAATTACTTTTGAAATTAATCAAGCCTTAAGATTTGATGGTAATACTTCTGCTTATTTACAATATACTTATGCTCGCTTAAGAAGTATTGCGCGTAAAGCCGGGAAAAATTTGAAAGTCAAAAATAATGACTGGCAAGAGTTGACTGAAATTAAGGAAAGAAATTTGATTGTTAAATTAGCTAAATTTCCTGAGGTGGTGTTAGTCGCTGGTCAGAAAAAAGATCCCGCGGAAATTACTAAATATTTATTTGAGTTAGCGCAATTAACCAATGATTATTATCACGCTGTGCCGGTTTTGAAAGCAGATAAGGCGACCGGCGCCGCTAGATTAGCTTTATTAAATAATCTAGCTTATTTGATTAAACAAGGTCTTAGTTTATTAGGGATTGAGGTAGTGGAGGAAATGTAGGTTGTGTATAAAGTAAATTATTAGCTAAGATTAAACCCCTTTAAAAGGGTTTTTATTTTTGTTATAATATCAAAACTCCCTCCATATTTATAATTAATTTTTAATATGAAGGAAGAAATTACTATTTTAGAACTCCTCCCGATCATTTTAGAAACAGTTCAAGGTATCCAGAATCAATTTGATGAGCTGACAAGGGAATATAATGATTTTAAAAATCACACCAAAGAAAGACTTGATATAATTGAGGTTAATATGGTTAAAAGAGAAAATTTTAATTCTTTAATTAAGATTTTAGAACAAAAGAAAATTATATCAATCTCTGAGTCTGCTGGTTTATTAATTCCTAATAATAATTATTTAAACAAATAGTATGTTCTACAAATCATCTGAGGTTTATAATGTTGAATATGCCTGTAATGTTATTAAGTTGTTTAATGCCTTATTAAAAATGGCCGAATTAGAAAAAATCAAAGACCTATCAAAGTTCCGCCAACAAATTAAGGAGGCAATTGATTATTGGAATAAACAAATTAACGATAATATTAATTTGCTATTAACAAAGAAAAACCCGGTCGCATGACCGGGTTTTTTTATCTTACTACTGCACCAAATTTTTCAATCGTCACTTGCTCTAATTTTTTATGTTTTTCATCAACTTCTTCATTGGTTAGGGTTCTATCTAGACTGCGATAAATAGTGCGGAAAGTATAACTAACTTTATTTTGACCAAACTTTGTCTCATCCTCGTATTTATCAAGCAACTTAACTTCTTCTACCATTTCTGAGCCAACAATTTCTCTCACTAATTCATAATAGCCATTTAAGTCAAAGTTTTTATCAACAATAAAAGAAATGTCGCGCGTGACCGGTGGATATTTAGAAACCGGTTCATAAATATGATTAATATCAGCTAATTGTTTAGTCACTCTTTCATCAGTTGAATAAAGTAAGCGAATATCAGGTAAGCGCTGTTTTATCATGGCTAATCTGTCAGAACCAAAACCAAACGCCCAACCATTATATTTGTCAGGGTCAATACCGAGATTTTTTATAACATTAGGATGAGCAATACCAGCGCCTAAAATTTCAATTAATTGTCCATCCCAAATAATATTCATTTCGACACTGGGGTCAGTGTAAGGAAAGTGGTCAACAATAAATTTATATTCAACATCTTGGCCATAGAGAGCTTCACAGACTTCAATTAAAATGGCTTCTAAATCAGATTGTTCTAAAACTTTAATGTCTTTACGGATAATAAATAGCCCGTCAATTTGGTGTAAGATATTAGAGTGTTGCCAGTCAATTTCATCACGGCGATAACATTTACCATAACTTAAAACACCAACCGAACCATGTTTTTCTAAGCGTTCACGGCTTTCTGGAATATCAAAATAATATTTCCACATTAAGCTAGTGTGTGGACGAAGTACATGATCTTCATCTAGAAAATAGCTATCTGAGGCAGTGCGGGCTGGGTGATCTTTAGGAAAGTTAAACAGGTCAAATACAACTTCGGGCGTAATTACTTCTGGGGTTTCAATTACATCGAGATTTTTTAAACTTGGTAAATCCAAAACCATTTCAGTAATAGTTTTTACTGGACTACCATCTTTTTTGCTTAAATCAGGCATGGCAATATAGCGCTTTAAGCGATTTGACTCAGCATCAGTCTTATCTTCAAGTTCTTTAAAGAGTTTGTCTTGTTCTGACATGTCAGTTTTGTAATAATGACGTTGAAGATGTGTTGCATCGTACATGGACATATTTTTGCCAGAGACATGTCATAGCATGTCTTTACTTAGTTATTAAAAAAGACCCTTTACTTGGGTCTAGTGGTTTCAGCTAAAAATACAGTTTACCATAGACCCGCCTGTCTAAAAGGGAAGCTAAAGTTAAGGAAATTAGTTGAAAAATTATGGTTTTTCATATAATAATAGTCTAGATTAAATTTTAGATTTAGGCAAGTTAGCTTATTATATTATATAATTACAAACATGCAGCTTGAGTATTTAAAAAAACTAAATATCCCCCAGACGTCTGGTTGCTATCAGTTTTTTAATAAACAGGAGCAGCTGATTTATATTGGCAAGGCCGTTAATTTACGTAGCCGTGTTTTATCATATTGGCGAGCAGGCACTAAGCATAGCCCGGCTAAAGCTAAAATGGTCAAAGAAATTTATAAAATAAAATGGCTTGAAGTAGATTCGGAGATTGAAGCGCTTTTATTAGAAGCTAATTTAATTAAAAAATACCAACCCTTTTATAATGTTGACTTAAGAGATGATAAAAGATTTATTTATATAAATATTTCCACAGCCGATGAAATTCCTGGAATTTTTGTAACTAGAAAAATTAGTAAATCAGGCAAATATTACGGACCCTTTGTTAGTGCTTTAGCAGTTAGAGAAACCCTAAAAGCTTTGCGTAAAATTTGGCCTTATTGCACAGAAAGAAAAATTAAAGCTAAACCTTGTTTTTATTATCAGATCGGCCGTTGCCTAGGACCCTGTGCTAAAAAAGTTAGTTTAAAAGAATATAATAACCAGGTTATTAAACCTTTAATAATGTTTTTTGAAGGTAAGAAAAAAAGAATAATGAGTAAATTTTCAAAAGAACAAAAGCTGTTTGTTAATCAAGTTTTAGCTAATACTAAAGTTTTAAGCGTGGGGGAAAAATACGCCAACGACGTTATTGAGTTAGCTAAGGTTTTAAATTTGCCTAAAATTCCTGAGCGTATTGAGGGTTATGATGTGTCTAATATTTTTGGTAAGCAAGCGGTTGGTTCAATGGTGGTTTTTCAAGCTGGTGAAGCTTTAAAAAGTGATTATAGAAAATTTAAAATTAAAGGCAATTTTTCGTCTGATCGTAAAAAAGGTGATGTCCAAATGATGGCAGAAATTATTACTAGGCGTTTAGCTAATGATTGGCCCGTGCCTGATTTAATTGTTATTGATGGTGGCAAAGCACAATTAAATGCTGTGGTTAAAATATTAAAGAAAGATCCTCGCTTTAGTGATAATGACAAAGTGATCGGTATAACTAAGGGTGATGGCTTAAGAAGCTCTCGGGCTAGAGATAAAATCTTTTTTCCTAATCAAACTAAGCCTTTAGAATTACCATTGGCGTCGCCGGCCTTACATCTTATAAAAAGAGTGAGGGATGAAGCTCATCGTTTTGCCATTGAATTTCATAGAAAACGGCGTTCTAAAAGACTCTTGGCAGGGTAGGAGTAAGATGATATAATGTTTAAACTATAAATATTTAAATTTTAAATTGAAAATTAAAATTATAATAATATGTTGCAACATTTTACTACTGAAAATTGGCAAACCGAAGTAATTGAAGCTTCAAAAACTAAACCAGTTTTAGTTGATTTTTTTGCCACTTGGTGTCCACCTTGCCAAATATTAGGACCAGTCATTGAGGCTTTAGCTAATGAAATAGGTGATAAAGCCGTGGTTGGTAAGTTAGATACTGATCAAAGCATGGAGTTAGCTAGACAGCATAACATTATGAGCATTCCAACGATTATTGTGTTCCGTAATGGTGAGCCAGCTGAACGCTTAGTAGGTGTACAGGAAAAAGAAGCTTTGATGACCTTATTGACTAAATAAAATTTTATGAATACTAAGGAGGGGCTGCGCCGTTGGGCGCCAGTAATAATTATTGTTATTATTGGTAGCTTGGCGGCGTTTTGGTTTTTTTATCAACCGACCAATGATTTAAAAATTTATTTTTTAGATGTTGGTCAGGGTGATGCGACTTTAATTAAATATTCTGGGCAGGTAATTTTAATTGATGGCGGTCCAGATAATAAAATTTTACAACGTTTAGGCGAAACTATATTTTTTGGACAAAGACAAATTGATTTAGTTATTTTAACTCATCCGCATGATGATCATTTTGCTGGTTTAGTTGAAGTTATTAAACGTTACCAGGTTAAAAAAATTATTACTTCTGGTATAAAAGTAGCTGATCCGGCTTATGAGGCTTTAATAAATTTAATTCAAAATAAATCAATTGAATTAGTTGACTATCCCGGACCAAATGAGTTAATGATAGGTGATTTAAAACTTAGGTTTATTTATCCTTTTACTAATATTACTCAACAAAATTTTGATAATTTGAACAATGCTTCTTTAGTCACTTTATTGTCTTATGGTGATATTGACTGTTTATTAACCGGTGATGCTGAAAAATTAGTTGAAACTAGATTAATTGATTATTATCAAACTGATTTGCAGGCAGAAGTTTTAAAATTAGGTCATCATGGGGCCGAAACTAGCTCAAGTGAAGAGTTTTTAAAATTAGTTGACCCTCAAGCCGCTATTATTTCTGTAGGGCAAGATAATAAATATAACCATCCAGCGTTAGCTGTTATTAGGCGCTTAGATAGGCTAGGAATAAAAAAATATCAAACTAGTGAGCTAGGCACTGTTAAGCTTAAGACCAACGGCCATTGGCTTAAGCTAGGGGATTCTTGCCTAATTGCCAATTGCCCGCTATAATCTTTTTATTGATAATTTATTATATTTTTATGTCTAATTTTCATCCTAAAAAAGAAAGAAGCTTTGTTATTATTAAACCCGATGGTGTACAAAGATCTTTGATTGGTGAGATTGTTTCTCGTTTAGAAAAAACTGGTTTTAAGATAGTGGCTTTAAAAATGGTTGTTCCTACTGAAGAGCAATGCTGGTCACATTATAATAAAGATGATGAATGGTTTAAACTTAAGGGAGAAAACATGGTTAAGGAATTAGCTAAGCGCGGTCTTAAAACTGATAAAGAACCAGTTGAATATGGCAAAGATATTGTGCGTCAATTAGTTTATTTTATGACCTCTGGCCCAGTAGTCACTATGATTGTTGAAGGTAATCAGGCAGTTAGTATTGTAAAAAAATTAGTTGGCTCTACTGAACCTATGACGTCTGATATTGGGACTATTCGCGGCGACTTAACAATTGATTCTTATGACTTAGCTGGAATTGATCAGCGTGCGGTACGTAATTTAATTCATTGTTCAGACAAGCCTGAAGAGGCTGAGCGTGAAATTAATATTTGGTTTAAAGAGGAAGAAATTTTAAAATATCGCTTAGTTCAAGAGGCTATTTTATATGATGTTAATTTAGATGGTATAAAGGAATAAAGCCAATTTCCCTTGCCTTGATTTTTAGGTTTTGTTATAATAATAAACGTGGTGATCTTAATTTTTTATAGCTTACCACGGGAAAACAACAGCTCACCCGGTTATTTAACCGGGTGGGTTTGTTTTTATAATACTTACCACTTTTTGTTAATGTTTTAGCTTTAGAATATATGCTATACTAGTAATAGTTTGATGTTCTTTTTTCTTCCCAGCTTCATTAATCCTGGCTTTAAGTTTTGGATCAAACTATATAACATTGGCCAGCTTTTTCTGTTATAGCGAGCTATAACAGAGGAGTGCTAAGGGTTAAATTAATTTAGTTAGCTTAAATATTGGATAATCTAATTTTAGAGCAACTAATTTATTTCTTTATAAAAAGAAAACCCTACTGTTTTTCTGCCAATGCTTAGGTCAGGCTCTTGATGGGGCTAGGAAGGAAAAGGATAATTATTTAATATTTTATGCTTAAAACTTGGTTTAAAAAATATTACTGGTTGGTAATAATATTATTATTTATTATTACTCGTTTAATTGCGTTTTATGGTTTTGCTCCGCATAATGATGAATCAATCTATGCTGAATATGCTAAATATATTAATTATGATTGGCATACATATTGGCATCTTTCCATGGGCGATCGTGGTTATTATGATGATCTAGGTAATCATTATTATGATTATAAAGATCCTTTGCAATTTTGGTTAACATCTTTAACAGTGAATGTTTCTGCTAATCCTTTGGTAGGCGTTCGTTTATTTTCTTTATTGTTTAGTTCTTTGGCTTTTTATTTTTTGGTAAGCTTAGCTAGAAAAAAAATTGGCGAAATTGGTGCTGTAGTTTTAGCTCTATTATGGGTTAGCTCTAATTTTTATTTTTATTTTGATATTTTAGGAATTACTGAAGTTTATATTTATTCTACAGCAATATTTTTGATTTACGCGATTGATTATTTAGCTAATATTAATTCTAAATTTAAGTTAAAAACTTTACTGGTTAGTGGTTTGGTGAGTTTATTGTTTTTTATGGGTCTTTTATTTAAGGAAACAATGATAATCATTGCGCCCATTCTAGTGTTGATACCTTTTTTAAATCCTCGACCTAATAAGAAAAAATATTTTACCAGTTTAGTTGTTTTAGCTGGCTTAGTTTTAGCTAAATTGGTTTATCAGTTATCCATTGGTTTAAAATTTGCTGATAAAAGGCATAATAATGCCGCTTTTTCTAATAATGCTTTTTCTTGGGAACAGATTTTACAATGGCCCATTGCAAACTGGCTTAGTAATTTAAAATTTTATTTTGTAAAAATTGTTTTGAATGAATATTTGTTAGTTTTTTGTCTCTCGGTCTGTTTATTATTTGTAATTTTAAAATTTTACCATAAACAAACTTTACCCAACTTTAAAAAATATTTTATTTGGTTATTGTTTTGGTTAATGTCACTTGGTCCCAGTCTTATTTTACTAAAGTCGCAAAATGCGAGACATTATGGACTGTATTCTTATTTTTTATTTTTTGCCATAGCTTGGTTTGTCAGTGACTTTTTAAAAAGTGGGGTTAGCCGGAAAATTAAATTTTTATTTATTGGTTTATTTTCAGTAATTTTTTTCATTCAACTTTATTTGTCTATGAACGATATTATTAAATATCATGGTACAAAAATGTCAGAAGTTGAAATTGGTGATATTTGGGCCAGTCCCTTGGGAATAAAAGAATTGATTAATAAAATAAAGATCTTACCCGCCGGAGTTGCTTTACTTGATCCCCAATGGGGTAATCCTAGTACAACGTTAAATATTTTTAAAAATTATTATCCTCAATTAAGTTTATGGCCTTTAGGTAGTACTGATAAGGAAAAAATAAAATTGTTATATAATGAATTAAATGCTAAGCAACTTAATTTATATCTTATATTTGATCAGCGTGATAGGCAGGAGGTTTTATGGGTGAATAGTGTTCTTGATGATAATTTTTTGTGTGGTAAAAAGGAAATTATTAATAAAGTTTTTAGAGATAGGATTTATAAAAAAACCGCTTTAGTTATTTGTTATGTTGGACAAGGTCAATAATTTTTCTTTGTCTAATAGGTTGTAGTATAATGGTAGCACCTACCGGCAGACAGGTGCGTGACTTAGAAACGGGATGTAGTATACCGGTAGTACGCGCCCATGGGGTGGGTGTAGAGAGGGTTCAATTCCCTCCATCCCGACTTTAATGAATAATTATTTATGTCTTTTTTTCGTGCCATTTTTAGTAAACAATTTTTAATAACTTTAATACTAATAGTTTTGTTAGTTTTGTTTACCTTACCTTTAAATAAAAATTGGCGCCAGAAAAGATCGATTGATAAAGAAATCGCTCTTTTAGAGCAACAGGTGGCTGAGGTAGAAAATAAAAATAGTAATTTAAGACAGGTTTTAGATTATATGCAATCCGATCAGTTTGTGGAGAAAGAAGCTAGGACAAAACTTAATTATAAAAAACCAGGCGAAGAAGTAGCTGTGATTGAAAATCGAGATGGACAGGTTAGTCAGCCAGTGACTTCAGTAGAAGGGATTTTTGATTTACCACCGGCCCCCAAGCCAACTGCTTCACCTCGTTTATTAGGTAATATAGAAAAATGGCTTAATTACTTTTTTAAAAAATAACCCGGTCATTAGACCGGGTTTTTTTGAGCCGACCACGGGATTTGAACCCATAACCTATGGTTTACGATACCATTGCTCTACCAGTTGAGCTAGGTCGGCAAGTTATATTTTTAACTTAAAACTTAATTATACCATTGCTCTACTTCACCCCGCCCATACGGGCGGGGCAAGTTGAGCTAGGTCGGCGAAATAGTTAAAAGTTAAAAGTTGAAAGTTAAACTATTTTCACGATTTTACTTTTAACTTTCAACTTATTCTTGAGCGGGATACCAGAATCGGACTGGCGCTTTTAGCTTGGGAAGCTAATGTACTGCCACTATACTAATCCCGCTCACTGCTACGAAGGATGGAGAAAGGTCGTGTACTACCATTATACTATACCCGCCTACGCTTTGCTTCGGCGGGCAGGCCTGCAAGTCATAAGCAAAACATTGTAAAATTAGCCACAATTTATTATATAAAAGAATTTGTGCTATAATTATATTGTTATAAAATCATTTTCGTCAACTTTAGTTGATGTTTTATTTTAGGCCATGAAAAAAATTATTAGTTATATATTTTTAGTAGTTTTTGCTTTTACCTCTTTTAGTTCAGGAGTTAAGGCTGATTTCGGCACCGGTCAACTTTATAATTTTGAAGCCAGCTTGGGCGAAACTGTAATTGGTCGCGATATGGCTATCCCTGCCTTTGACTATCAGCTTGAACTTGGCATACCAGCTAATAGGCTTAAAACCCCTAGCACAATTCAAATTACTAAAACCGATGAGTTAGTGTCTTTAAATGATTTAACCCAAGCTAGTGAAGTTTTTCAAATAATTTTACCAAGTGAAAATTTTAATTCCGGGCCTTACTATTTAACTTTAAAAAGTTCAGATTCAAATTATCATAAGCAGATTTATCTATTTGATGAAGAGAAATTGACTTGGCAACCTTTAGAGACTAAAGAGAATTTTTTTAAAAAAATTATAAGTACCACCCTGACTTCCCCTCAAGTAAAACTAGTGGTTTTAGAAAATACTAAAATTTTAGTTAAAGGAGCGGCTAGTTGGTATAAATATAAAAATGGTTTATTTGCGGCTTCGCCTGACTGGCCCAAAGGTACTAAGTTAAGAGTTATTAATCTCGATAATAAAAAATTTGTTGATATTGAAGTTAATGACTATGGCCCAAATAGAGCCCAACACCCTGAGAGGGCAATTGATCTTGATGCTGTTGCTTTTAAATTATTAGCGCCACTTAGCCAAGGCACGGTTAATATTGCGATTGAAAAAATTACCGCTGACTCTAGTTTAGCCAAACCACCCAGCAATCCTGAAGATATAGCAATTTCAGCTAAAGCCGCCGTGGCTTTTAATAGCGCTGATAAAAAAATTCTTTGGAGCAAAGAATTAGATACTGTGATGCCGTTGGCTAGTTTAACTAAATTAGTCGCCGTTAAAGTTTTTTTGGAAACTAAACCTAATTTAAATAAAGTAGTGACTTATTCTTTTCAAGATGAAAAGTTGAATCATAATTATGTCTTACCTGGTGAATCAGCTCGTCTTAGGCTTAAAGATGGTGATAGAGTGACGGTTAAAGATTTAGTTTACGCTTCTTTAATTGGCTCAACTAATAATACAGTTGAATCATTAGTTAGAGTTTCAGGTTTAAAGCGAGAGACTTTTATTGCTCGCATGAATCAGCGGGCTAAAGAGTGGGGAGCTAAAAATACTAAATTTATTGAACCCACTGGTTTATCGCCTAAAAATGTTACGACGCCGCGTGATTATGTTATAATAGCAAGAGAGGCCTTTTTAGACCCAATAATTTCGGCGGTATCAATTAAACCGTCTTATACTGTGACGACAATTAATACTAAAGTTAAACATACTTTTAGTAATACTAATTTAATTGCTCGTGAAAAAGGGACAGAAATTCTAGGTTCTAAAACAGGTTATTTAGTCGAAGCTGGTTATTGTTTAGCCACTAAATGGCCGACTGATAAAAGAAAAAATTTAATTATTATTTTATTTGGTTCACCGAGTCGCCAGGCCAGTGTGGATGATACTAAAAGTTTATTAGCTTTAGCTATTAAGAAATTGAACTAAAATGATTTTTTTAGATAACGTTTCCAAGCTTTATCAACCTAATATCAAAGCGCTTGATCGCGTTTCTTTGCGTATTAAACCGGGTGAATTTGTCTCTTTAGTTGGTCAGTCAGGCACTGGTAAAACTACTTTGGTACGTTGTTTAATTGGTGAAGAAAGACCTACTGAAGGTAAAATAAAAATTGGTGATTGGGATATTACTAAAATTGGTAAATCAGAAATTCCTTATTTAAGACGCCAAGTCGCAGTTATTTTTCAAGATTTTAAATTATTACCTAAAAAAACTTTGTTTGAAAATGTAGCGTTTGCTTTAGAGGTCGCTGGTAAGACTAATAAAAAAATTAAATCAATTGTGCCGCAAGTTATGAAAATTGTTGGGTTAGGCTCTAAGATGCAGCGTTATCCGCATGAAGTTTCTGGTGGTGAACAACAACGAGCAGCCATTGCCCGCGCTTTAGTTTATCAGCCCAAGGTTTTGTTAGCTGATGAGCCCACGGGTAATCTTGATACTATTAATGCCCAAGAAATTATTGATTTATTGCGTAAGATTAACGAATTTGGGACCACGATCGTTTTAGTCACTCATAATCGGGATATTGTTAATCGTTTAAAACGCCGCGTTATTACTTTGCATGATGGCCGAGTAATTTCTGATCAAGCGGTGGGTAAATATATTCTTTAAATATGCTGACATCTTTTTCGCGAGCCGTAAAATTTAGTTTACAAGACGTTGGACGTAATGTCTGGTTGTCAGTGGTGACAGTTTTAATTTTAATTTTAGCTTTATTTTCTATTAATCTTTTATTAGTGGTTCAGGTTATTAGCCGAGCCGCGATTGATACTGTGCGCGATCGCATTGATGTTAGCTTATATTTAAAAACTGAGACGCCAGAAAGCGATATTTTGTCTTTACGAGCCAAAATTAGCGCCCTAGATAACATTCGCGAAGTAGTTTATGTTTCTAAGCAACAGGCCTTAGAAGATTTTCAAACTAAACATAAAAATAATCCTGATATTATGGAAGCTTTACGCGAACTAGAAACCAATCCTTTATCACCGAGTTTAATTATTAGACCCAAAGATGTTGGCCATTATGACAGTTTAATTGCTGAGCTTAATAAAATTTCTGATCCTATAATCGAAAGTCGTAATTTTGATGATCATAAATTAATGCTAGATAAAATAAATTCTATCACTAATAAAGTTAGTCAGGCTGGTTTCGTAGTTAGTTTGTTGTTTATTTTTATTACTTTATTAGTGCTATATAATACAGTGCGCGTGGCAATTTACACTCATCGAGCCGAAATTGGTATTATGCGTTTAGTTGGAGCCTCAGATTGGTTTATTCGTGCACCTTTTATTATTTCTAGTTTAATTTATACTTTAGTTGGTTTAGTTTTAACCACGGTGCTATTTTACTTTTTCCTAACTTTATTGCAACCTTATTTTGAAACATTTTTTATGAATTATGATTTTAATATCATAAATTATTTTCAGAGTAATTTTTGGCAATTTATCGCTTTAGAATTTTTTGGTGCAGCTTTTATTAATGTGGTGGCTAGTTTAGTAGCGGTGAAAAAATATTCTAATGTCTAGTATGCTGACTTTGGGTCAAGAAAAGTTAATTCGTTTATTAGCGACTAATCAGGGCCGGGCTAAAACCGGTCTTTGTCTTGTCGAAGGAGAGAAAAACATTAAAGAAGCTAAAAAGTTTTTAGATTTTACTTTTACCCCAGCTGACACTAAAAAATTTAAACAGCTAGTTAGTACAGTGACGCCACAAGCTATCGCTGGTGTAGCGCGTATTCCTCAATGGACTGAAAAAGATATTATGACGAAAAATACTATTGTGGTGTTAGATAATGTTCAGGATCCGGGTAATGTGGGGACGATTTTAAGATTATGTCTTGGCTTTAAAACTAGTTTAGTACTAGTTGATTCCGTTGATCCGGCTAATCCAAAAATCATTCGCGCTTCAGCCGGAGCTTTTTTCAAAGTACCTTGGTTAAAATTAAAATCCAGTGAAGCCGTTGATTTTATAACCAAACTTAAGCGTCCAGTGTTTAGATTAGAAAATAAAGCCAAGGCTTTGGTTTGCTCGCCTGATAATATTAAAAACTTACCAGCGAAAATGGTTTTATTGGTAGGTTCAGAAGGGCAGGGGATAAAACTTAAGTTATTGGGCCAATCTTTAGCTATTAAACATCATAAGGATCTAGAATCATTAAATGTGGCTATGGCTTTAGCTATATTTTTAAGTCAAAAATACCTTAATTAGATTTAAAAGAGAAGAGATTTTATAACCGCTAATTACTAAGTTAGTGGTTTTTATATTGACAAAAATTATTAAAAATATTGCAATATTTTAGCTAAAATTAGCTAAAATATAGTGTTTTTTAGATTATACTCTTGACAAAATAATAAATATATGATATTATATAAACATCATGAAAGTTCTTTAAGACCCTCCTTAACAAGTTTATTTGAAAGAATTTATTAGTCTTTATAAGATTACTAGATTCTTTCAAATAAATTAAAAAAATTAAGGAGAAAAAAATGAAATCATTTATTATCATAATCGTATCAATTTTCGCAATTTCTTTTTTCAATACTGTCTCTGCACAGAACATTACTGAAGCCGGATCCACAGAGGTAAAGGCCGAAGTAAGCATGACAGTGCTTTCCGAAGTTATGTACGCCAACATTGCTAACAATCGCGACGGCGTAACCATTCAGAAAGTTGTAATTGACGGAGAAGTTTTTTACCACTTCGTTAATGTTTCAAAAGTCGTCTTCATCACCAATGAAGGCACTGATGAAAAAAATACTTTCTGGTTCGGAAATCAGGTGAGCGAAAAAGAGATAAAGAGAATTGTTAAAAAAGAAAAGTCAGAAGGTATAAGTTTTAACTGCCTGGACGAAAAAGGGATGTATATTTTCGGCACAGAGTTTAATAGACCCTTTGATTTATAACGATACGATGATATGAGTTTCCCGGGCGTTTCTATTAATTTAGAAACGCCTTTTTTCTTTGTCACGCCGCACTTGTTGCGGCGTCTTTCAATGCTACCTTAATTTTTTTGTCCATCAATCTAAAGACTCCGGCACTACGGCCGGAGTGACATTTAAACAAGTTTTAATGTTTTTATTTTTTATTTTTTCAAAATTCATCTTTTTTTGTCACCCCCACCCTGTCACGCCGCACCTCATTTTGTTATACCGCACCTTCTTTTGTCACGCCGCACTGGTTGCGGCATCTTTCAGCACTAATTATACCACTTTATAATTTCTTGAAGTAAATCAGACCAAGCTGGATTATATTTATTTATTAAATTAATTTTCCATTGTCTTTTCCACTTTTTTATTCTTTTTTCTTGGGCAATGGCAACTTTGATATCAGAAAATATTTCATAATAAATCAATTTATATAGTTGGTATTTTTTACTAAAGCCGTCATTAATCTTTTCTCTATGCTCTAATATCCGACGTAATAAATTATTTGTTACGCCTGTATAAAATACCGTATTATAAACATTAGTTATAATATAGACGTAATAAGTTTTCGTCGGTGTTGTATAATTCATGCGCTTGAAAGATGTCGCAACCAGTGCGGCATGACATTTTAAAAACCAAAACACCCTCCAATAAAATTGGAGGGTGTTTAATTGCCAAAGGTATTTTACCAGCGGCGATCGCGAGAATCGCGTTGTGGGCGTTCGGCCATTGGACGAGCTTCTGAGACATTGATAGTTCGACCATCAAAGTCACTGCCGTTTAAAGCTGAGACAGCTTTTTGAGCATCTTCATCAGTAGTCATCTCAACGAAACCAAAACCTTTTGAACGACCAGTCGCTCTGTCCATAATAATGGAAGCAGATTCAACTGCGCCGACTTGCGCAAAATGATCGCGTAATTGATCATTAGTGCAAGTAAAAGGGATTCCGCCAACAAATAATTTCTTAGCCATAGCTTAAGAATATTTTAAGAATCAAGAGTGTAAGGCGACCTTCGTCATGTCTTTTTCTTAAAATAAGCCAGGGGCCTAAGAAGAACGCGGCAAGCCGCTGAAACGTGAACGAGACACTTACAAACAATTTGACTGTACATTAATATGTCTAGATTGTCAAATTAATTACTTTCGTAATATGTTTGAACCTGATCCCAGTTAATGATTTGCCAAAAAGCTTCGATATAATCTGCTCGGCGATTTTGGTAATTTAAGTAATAAGCATGCTCCCAAACATCAATGTTTAGTAAGGGTTTTAGGCCTTGGCTTAAGGGAGTATCTTGGTTGGGTAAATTAATAACACTTAATTGGCCATTATTATCAGCCACTAACCAAGCCCAACCAGAACCAAATTGATTTAAAGCCGCTTCAGTAAATTTAGTTTTGAATTCATCAAACGAACCAAAATCGCGCTTAATTGCTTCGGCTAATTTGCCACCAGGTAATTGGCCATTATTAAGTTTTAAAATAGTCCAGAAAAAAGAATGATTAACATAGCCACCGCCATGATTTTTAACTGCTGTTCTAATGTCATCAGGCACGCTATTTAAATCTTTTAATAGCTCCTCGGCTTTAACATCAAATAAGTCAGGATGTGTATCTAAGGCCGCATTAAATTTATCAGTGTAAGTCTGATGATGTTTAGAATAATGAATTTCCATGGTCTTAGCATCAATAAACGGCTCGAGGGCATTATAGGCATAGCCAAGCTCAGGTAAGGTGTGTTTATTCATATGAGTTAAATTAGTAATAAGTAAAAAGTTTAAAGTTAAAAGTTAAACGATTCTATAATTTTACTTTTTACTTTCAACTTTTAACTTTATAACTTTTATGTTATTGTATTATCATTATGGCAAAAAGTAATAGAAAAGGGAATAACAAACGTGTGATTGTCGGTTTATCCGGCGGCGTTGATTCTTCAGTGGCGGCTAGTTTATTAGTTCAGCAAGGTTATGAAGTGATTGGTGTTTTTATGAAAAATTGGAGTGAAAATGTCGGTGATTTCACTTGTAGTTGGCAAAAGGATTTAGAAGATGCACGTCGAGTGGCTCATAAATTAGGCCTGCGTTTTTATGTTTGGAATTTTGAAAAAGAATATCGTCAAGAAGTGATTGGTTATTTTTTTAAAGAATATGAAAAAGGCAGAACGCCCAATCCTGATGTGATGTGTAATAAAGAAATTAAGTTTAAATTGTTTTTAGCCAAAGCTTTAGCTTTCGGCGCCGATTACGTAGCAACGGGACATTATGCTCGGGTAGTTTTTAAAGACGGTAACTATCGATTATTACGCGGTCTTGATTCTAATAAAGACCAAAGTTATTTTTTATGTACTCTTCAGCAAGCTCAGTTAAAGTATTGTCTATTCCCAGTGGGTGATTATAAAAAACCAGCCATTAGAAAATTAGCAAAAAAGTTTGGTCTCCTAACTTTTGCTAAACCAGATTCTCAGGGTATTTGTTTTATTGGGGAAATTGAGGTAGCTGATTTATTGCGCCGTAATATAAAAATGAAGCCAGGTAAAATCTATGATGTAACAGGAAAATTTTTAGGCACGCATGAGGGTTTGCCGCTTTATACGCTTGGCCAACGAGGTTTAAACTTGGGCGGTGATGGACCTTATTATGTAGTTAAAAAGGACAAAGCTAAAAATGCGGTCATTGTCAGCAACAAGCCTAATGATCCTATGCTATGGCGACGCGAATGTTTAGTTAATGAATTAACTTGGACTAGACAATTAACCTTAGGCAAAAAAGTAGAAGTTGCTATTCGTTATCGTCATCCAGCTGAAGAAGCAATCGTTGAAAAGATTACTAAAACTATGATTAAATTAAAATTTATAAAACCTCAGCGTGCTATTACACCAGGACAAAGTGCAGTATTTTACCAAGGCGAAGAATTATTAGGCGGAGGAATAATTGATAAAGTTTTGTAATCGTTTTATAATGAAAAACTCGCTATGTTTCAGTGAGCGAGTTTTAAAATTTTTTAGTTATTTTTTAGCTTAACATGAAGCCTATTATAAGGACAATGGTAAGGGCAATTAATATTCCAACATATACCTTGTTTTCTTTTTTCATGCTTGTTTTTTTATTTTTTTTGGTTTCTTAATTTTTGATTTAATTAAGCTTAATTTAATATCAATTATTTTATTTTGTCAAGGGTTTTACTGTAGAGTAATTTTTTTAGTAAAAAAAGGAACATTTTATCTTTTTATTATTTTAAATTAAGTACTATATCATTAGATCGTTCTTAAAAAATGGCCTGTCTTAGTTATTAAGCTGAAGTTCAGGTTAGTAATTTTTATTAATCGCTTGTTTTATTTTTTCAGCCCAGTTGATTAAAACTGATTCCTCCATAGTTTGAGCGCGGTTAGGATCCATTTCATTCATATTGTTAATTGGTACTAGATGAATATGGACATGATCAACTCCAAAGCCTTCAATCGCCAAACCAATTTTTTTTGCCTGAGTGGCCAATTGCAATGGTTTAGCTAATTTTTTAGCGATGAGCATTAATTCACTATAAGTTTCATCAGGTAAATCAAAAATATAAGCAGTTTCTGTTTTAGGCACAAGTAGAAGATGACCTGGGTTAATGGGTTTAATATCTAGAAAAGCAATATATTTATCATTTTCCCAGACGATTTGCGCCGGGATTTCACGGTTAATGATTTTGGTAAAGATTGTAGACATAGGTTTAATTTTAAATTTTAAATTTTTTAACAATTTTCTCAACTTCCTTTAAGCTTTCCGTTTGCATTAATTTTATTCTTAACTCCTTAGCACCGTCAAAACCAGAAGTGTAGGCTTTATAATGTTTACGCATAATATGAAAAGACTTGTCTTGACCTAATAATTTTTCAAATAATTTAGTGTGTTCTAGCATAACCTTAAGCTTTTTGCTTGGTTTAATAGTTTGGTAATCAATTTTTTTATTAAAGAGCCAAGGGTTACCAAAGACTGCACGACCAATCATTATACCAGCACAGCCAGTTTGTTTAGCTTTAAGTTTGCCGTCAGCTAAATTTTTAACATCACCATTACCAATAATTAACACCCCAGAACCCTTAGCCATTTCAACGGCTTGTTTAATAGTGTCCCAATGGGCATCGACTTTAGACATTTCTTTTTTGGTGCGGCCATGAATAATAATAGCCGCTGGTTTAGCTTTTAAGAGAGTTGGTAACCAAGTAGTTAAATCATTTTTAGTTTGGCCAATTCTAGTTTTAACTGAAATAGGTAATTTGGGTGCGCCAAGCTTGGCGGCGTGAATTAATTTTTGGGCTAACTTATTTTGGTTGATGAGCGCCGCGCCAGCGCCTTGTTTAACTACATTTTTGTCAGGGCAACCCATATTAATATCCAAACCAGCAAAACCTAGTTGTTGAACAATTTTAGCTGCCTCGTACATTTTATTTGGCTCAGCCGTAAATAATTGTGCTACTAAGGGTTGTTCTTTAATTGAATATTTAAGGTCAATTAATAATTTTTTTTGGCCAGCCGAAACTAGACCATTAGCTGAGACAAATTCAGTATACATCACATCGGGTTTGCCATATTTAGCAATTAAGCACCTAAAAGCGGCATCAGTGACATTAGCCATGGGTGCTAAAACAAAGAATGGTCGTGGTAATTTTTTCCAAAAATTCATGGTTTACCTAAAAATAAATTTTAAGCCGTAAATGATAGCCATAAAACCCAATGAATTTAGAAAAAACGACAAAATAATAAATTGCCATTTTTTTATTTTGCTAACTGATAAAAGAGTAATACCTAATTCATCAGGTAAGGGTGAGGCAATAATAATAGCACCTAAAACTGGTGTAAGCCAAGCAAAATAAGACGTCTTAAAAATGTGGACAAATGGTCTATTGCTTAAACGCGTGATAATTGGTTCTAATTCTAAAAAAACCTTATCTTTAAAAAATTTAAAAATTATAAAATCACCAATCACTGAACCTAAACCAGCTAAAATTGACAGCTCAATAGGATTTAAGGCTTTAGCTAGATCGTAAATTACAATTAAAGCTGGGGCAGCCGTAAAAGTCATAACAAAAAACATGCCCGCTATCACAGCACTTACATAACCCCAGTCGCCTAATTGAGTAAAGAGAGTTTGAACCCAGGGTGTTTTAGCAATTAATAAAAAAAATATAACGCTAATAATTAAAAACGCTGTATTTTTATATTGCCACTCTTTATAAATATTAAATAAATCCATATTTAAAGTATATGTGGAAAACTCTCTATTTTCAAGCTTGCCTACCGGCAGGCAGGCTTGACGAATTTTGGCTATTTGTTATTATAGAATTTCGTAAATTGTTCTTTCCGGAAAAGGACGCATAATCAGCATCATAAGTTAATGGGAAGTTAGCGATCCGGTTTTTAAAGGATTAGTTGTCTTATTAGGCAACGTGCTAGCAGCAGACTTCAATTGCCCATGATGGGATAGGGCGGCATTAAACTATGCAAAAAATAATCAATTTTAGCTTGGTGATAAAGCTGAATTGATGTTGCCTGTGCACTTTAGATAGTGCGGTCGTAAGACATAACAAAGAGACAATTTAGAAGAACGACTTGTATGGTCAGCCTTACTGCCTTCTAAAAATAATCTTTGTTAAAGAGGATAAGCGCTGTTAACTTTTGGGGCGCTGGTTGGTCGGGCTATTAGCTTTTTATAGCCCGACTTTTTTATTTGTTTTAGGTCTTGCTAATAATTTAATTTAGAGATATAATGTAGCTAACAAATTATTTTACCCCTCCTTTATTATTAATTAAGGAGGGGTATGTTTTTTTCAAATAAGTTTTTTCAGCTAGTTTGGCTAGCTAGTTTTATTATTTTTTGCCCTCTCAAGGTTTTAGCACAACAAGTTTATTATTTGCAATCTGATCATCTTGGCTCAACTCAAATAGTCACTGATATTAATAAAAAAATCATTGAATTAATTGATTATTATGTTTTTGGCCAATTACGTTTTGATAAATCAGCTAATAATTTTAAAGAACATAGAAAATTTATTAGTCAGGAATACGATCAGACCGGTTTAAACTATTTACAGGCTCGTTATTATCAATCGTCTTTAGGTAAATTTATTAGCCAAGATAGCGAATTTTGGAATTTACCTAATAATTATTTAATTGATCCACAACAACAAAATAGTTATGCCTATGCTAGAGATAACCCTGTTATCTACCTTGATCCTTTTGGCTTATCAAGCGCTACTTGGCAACCCATACCTTCAGGCGGTTGGCACTTTGGTCAAGCTATGGGGCAATTTAATGGCGTAGTAGCCTATTATAATGGTCTTGGTAGCTCACAAACGACCTATAGTTGCGTGGAATATGCTAAAAGGTATCAATCTCAGGTTTATGGCATAAATAATATTGGACCGGTCAAAGATGCTAAAACTATGTGGACGATGGTTAATCAAATTAATGAACGTTTAAGTCAGGCTAAAGTTAATTATTTTTATACCCAATATAACAATGGCACTAGCTTAGTTTTGCCTCAAGCCGGAGATTTATTATTTTGGACCGAAGGCAAGTATGGTCATGTTATGGTAGCCACTGAAGCTAGATTTGATGAAACAACTAATAAGGGGTATGTTGAAATTATTGACCAGAATGCTAGTCGTCAGGCTGTTCGTAAGTTGGATGTTAAAAAAACTACTCAGGGTTATATGGTTATGAAAAATGAAAGCACACCGTTAGCTGGTTGGTTTAGACCGACTGAAACTAAGTCTAGTTTAGATGATAGATCAACTTCTCCAGCCGCGCCTAAAGCCCAGACAACTTCTAGTAGCTTATGGAGTAAAATCAAACAATTTTTCAAAAAATATTTTTAAATTATATGATAAAATATTATAAATTATTAATTATTTTGGTTTTATTGCTAATTATTAGCTTAATTATAATTTTATTTAAAGCCCCTTGGTTTATTAGACAAGCTTGTCGAGATGAAACTTATGAATTGCCTTTGACCTTACAATCAGGTGAGGTAGGTAAAATTTTTATTACTGGCAACCAATGTAGCGTGCCCCTAGCTTCTCAATTTAAATTAGTTTTTAAAGTTTTACCTGATCAAGCTATAGAAGATAGTATTTATCAATCACGCTTATATATTTGGACTAGAAATCAATTAACCATTGAAGAGCAAATTCAAACTATCGCTCAAGCCAATAATAAGGTTTGTGAGGTAATTAAAAATGATTATCCACAGCATGATGGCTTAACCACTTATCAGTTAGTAGGTGATAATTGTTTTGTTTTTGGTCAAGAATCTCCATTATCATCTGAGGTTTTTATGGAAAATAACGGTTTATTGATCTTACAAAAGCAAAGTGGATTTGATGGCCTTGAGCCCTTTGCTTTATCGTCTATTAGGTTTATTAGATAGGATTTAAGTTAGGGGGCTTGACAAGTTATCTTTTTTATACAATACTTTGGTCATAAATAACTTTGTACTTTAAATTTTAAAAATATATTTAAGAGAGGAATTTAGAAATGAAAAAAATAAATAGACTTCCTTGGAGTATTAAGCTTTGTTTGTTGGCAGTTTTGTTGGTAGGTTTGTTTTTTACTTCTTCTAATTTAACTAAGCAGATTTTAGTCCCCTTGGCTTGCCTGGGTCATAATTATATTACCAAGACAAATGATTCAGCTGTTAATGAAATTTTACCTGAAGAAAAGCCACTGGTATCTCAGGTAGAAAGCCTAGATTCAATAATTAAAGAAATTATTTTTATTGATCAGATAGGCAGTAAAGAAGACACTGAACTAATAGGGGATAATGTAAAACAAAATCTCGGCGTCCAGTATGACGCCCGGCTGCCGCAAGGCAGTTCTATCTTTATCGCCGTGTCACAGAGTGACTTTTCTAATCCTAAACGTTTATTTATCGGCGGCAGATCAACTGCTAAAGCAATCGTTAGGGTTTTCCCTAAATTTAATCCCCAAGACAAAAGATATGACACAGAATTACCCCAAGAAGGTTTTAAATTAGAAATAACCCTATATCTTAAAAAAATAGACCCGGAAGAAATAAGTCATTTGATAACTTTAGTTATCAAGCAATCTTTGCCTAAGGAATTTACCAGGCCAAAGAAAAAGGCTAACACTAATGTTACCAAATTTGTTTAATAAATATCTCCTATTTCTATATATATTTCCATCTTCATTGCTCCACAATAAAACCCCTGAACTAATTTTAGCTTAGGGGTTTATTATATCTTTTAATTTTTACTCTTTCCACTTATCCACATACTGGCCTAGACCATGTTGGAAAAATTTATTACGTAATTTAGTTTTTTTAAGTAAAAAGGTAATTAATGAGACTAGATTAATTGAGTAGCGGTTATTAACAATTTTAAATTTAATATGGGCGGCTTCAATAGCTCGCCTAATAGTTTTTGAGCCAACACCTGAGATTTTAGCTGCTTCAGATACAGATAACCATAAGGGATGTAAAACTTCAGTCGGAGGGTTATTAACAGGCTTGGGGTTTGGCTTTCTACCTCTTTTTTTAATAATTTCAGTATTTAATTGATTTTCTTTATTAATTTCCATATTTTAAGTCTAGATTAATTTAGACTAAAGACAGATTAAATAATAATTAAATACTATTTATATCACCTTATACTATTTAAGTCTAGATATATATAGACTTAAATATCTTATTATAATTTATAAGTCTAATAAATAATGGACTTAAGTTTTTTGTTCACTAATATTTTTTCACATGTTAATAAAAAAAGCAAGTTTTAAATTTTACCCAGGAATTTTATTAAATTTAAAAGACTATTTTTTAAAGATGATTTGGTAAGTTTATTATTTTTAAAAGTCTTGAGTTTAATAATTAATCCCTTGTCTTATAGTTAATTTAATGTTATGCTAAAATGGCAAAATAATGAAAAAATCTTGATAATTGTGAATTAAAAGGGTTGCTGTAACACTTTTATTTTTTTTACGTAATATTAAATGAAGACAAAAAAGACCTCTATTTTTGGGGGTGAACAAGTTCTATTTTTACGGCTGAAAAAGCATAAGGATAAACAGGCGTTTGTTGAGGCCTATGATCTTTATATTGATCAAATATACCGTTTTGTTTACTTCAAATTAGGTAATAAAGAAGAGGCTGAAGACATAACTTCCATGACCTTTTTAAAATGCTGGAATTATATATATGAAGGCAACCTAGAAAGTTATGATACTTTAAGGCCCCTGCTTTATAAGATTGCTCGTAATACAATTATTGATCATTACCGTCAGTCTCAGGCCAAGGAAACTGTTTCTTTAAAATTAGCTCAAGAAGTGACTGACAAACAAACTAATGTTCATGAACAAGTTGAAAAGACAATTGATTTCCAGGTTATTATTAAAGACAAATTACCTTTATTAAAAGATGAATATCGTGATGTAATTATTTTACGTTTTATTAATGAATTGTCGGTGTCAGAGATTGCTAAAATTCTTGGTAAAACTAGTGGCAATACTAGAGTGTTAATCCATCGTGCCTTACAGTCATTACAAGATATAATTAAAGAGCAGTAAATTTTAATTTTTAATATGACAGAGAAAGAATTGATCAAAAATTTGTCAGATTTAAAAAATTTATCAGCTGATGAACTCTGGGTAAAAAAGAACCGAGAGGTTTTGTCGTATCAAATTTTTAATGGCAATGAATACAAAGAAACGGTTTTGGGATTTTTAGAAAAGTTTTCTTTATTAACCAAGCGTCTTTTACAGCCTACGCCGATTGCGGCTTTAATTGCTTTGTTTTTTGTCATGAGCGGTTTTTGGGGGATTAGGGCTTCGCGTAATGCTACGCCTGGCGAAACTTTATACATTGCTAAGACTATTAGTGAGCGCGCTCAATTAGTTGCGACCTTTAATGAAACTGCTAAAGCTAAACTTAATTTAGAATTTGCTAGTGAGCGAGCTAATGAAATTAAAATGGTGGTAGATAATGAAGCGTCAGTTGATCAAGTAAGAATTAAGGGGCTAGAAGATAGTTTTAAAAAAGAAGTTGATTCAGCTCGTCAAAGATTAACTAAGATTGAATCAGCTAAAAAAGTTAATAATAAGACAGCCACTAATACAGCGACTAATGAAGAAGTTTTTAGCGCGACAGCTGATAAAGTAGAGGATGGTATATCAATTAATGAATCTTCTAGTGAAAAAGCTTTATTAGAGGCAGAAAAATTATTTGCTGATAAAGATTATGGCGCTGCCGCGGCTAAATTAGACGAACTAGGTAAGCAATTAGAAGAATAATTCAATTTACGCTTTTTATTTGTTTACCTTAAGAAGGAAAAGAAGTAAGTAATGTAAATTGAAAAATAATTAAAACAATGGGTTATCTTGAGAGGTTAACTGTTAATGAAGAGGCTAAGGCTAGCTTGCTATATGATGAGCATATAGCTCGTTATCAATTAGTGGCATCTTTAGTTAAGAATAAAACAGTTTTAGATATTGCTTGTGGCTCAGGTTATGGCTCGGCTTATTTAGCCCAACAAGGTGCTAGTCGAGTTTTAGGCATAGATATTGATCAAGTAACTATTGGCCATAATCAAGCGCAATACCAAAGTCCGACTTTAGAATTTAAGGTGGGCGACGCCGGACGGTTAGACATTCCTAGTGAAAGTTTTGACATTATTACTTCTTTTGAGACGATTGAACATTTAAAAACCATTGAAGCTTACTTAGCTGAATTGCAAAGGGTTATTAAAGCTAATGGCTTAGTTTTTATTTCTACGCCCAATAAAGATGTTTTTCAACAAAAAAATCCTTGGCATATAAAAGAGTTTACCAAAGATGAATTTAAGACTTGGTTAGAAAAATACTTTTCTTACGTCAAAATTATTGAACAGAAAAATGCCGTAGCTTCAGTTATTAAAGTTAATGATCAAACTGAGGGGAATATTAACTTTAATGATTCTAAAACCAAAGCTTTATATTTTATAGCTGTATGTTCTAAAGAAAAAGTAGAAGTTAACTTAGATAATATTATTTCCGCTAATATGACAGCGTATCAGGCCAGGGAAAATAATTTAGGTTGGAGGTTGGTAAATTGGGCTTATAGGATGATTAATTTTAAGCGTTGAAAGACGCCGCAACCAGTGCGGCGTGACAGAAAGGGAAAGCGTTGAAAGACGCCGCAACCAGTGCGGCGTGACAGAAAGGGGATACTGTTGATATGTAAGATTACTAATAATAGTAGTTTTACATATCCACAGTAAAACTTATTAGAACCAAGGGTTTTAATAAGCAGTGTGGAGAGACCTGTTAATCCGGTCGTATGACTGGGCTAGCGGGCAGTAAAGCAACAAAGGTCGATTGTCCTTTTTAGGCAAGCTTTACTCATCCAGTCATTCGACCGGATGATTATAAACCTACATATTTTTTGAAAAGCTAAGCTTAATCTTTGATTAAGTGGTAAATCAATTTAGCTTTTCTCCGCATCAACGAAAACAGAAGTCGCAAGTGGCAAGCTTGTCCCAGTGAAGACTGGGATGGCATGTGGTAAGTTTATTTCTTGTCACTTTCCACTTTCCACTTGTCACTAATTTTCTTGTGCGGGGCAGTGAACTACCCATGCTTTACTCTCTGGCATTAACTGGACTTATGTTCTGGTTGATGCGGGGAAGCGGGATTCCGATTGATTTACTTTAGTCATTCAAAAAATTTAAGGAAATAATAGAAATTATGAATACTGTACGTAAGATTTTCGCTTCTGCCTTAGTATTAGCAACTATCGTTTCTGTGAGCGGCATTAAACCTGCCAGCGCAGCAGCAACTGATGGCGACCTAATTAAAATGAGCGGTCTTTCCACCGTTTATTACTACAAGGGCGGCAAGCGCTATGTTTTCCCGAATCAAGCTACTTACATGTCCTGGTACTCAGACTTTAACGGCGTTAAGACTATCTCCCAATCAGAATTGGAGAGCTATCCTTTAGCGGCTAACGTTACTGTTCGTCCAGGCACTTATTTAGTTAAGATTACAACTAACCCAACTGTGTACGCAGTTGAACCGGGCGGTAAGCTCCGCTCAATTGTTAGCGAAGCTAATGCTTCCTCACTTTGGGGTTCAAATTGGGCAAAGAAAGTTATTGACGTGCCAGATGCCTTCTTTACTAACTACTCGATTACTTCAGCTTTAACAGCTGGTGTGTATCCGGCTGGTTCATTATTAAAGTCATCTAGCTCACCTGATGTTTACTATTTTGATGGTACTAACTATCGAAAGTTTGCTTCAGAATCAGCTTTCTATGCCAACAAATTCCGTTTTGAATTTGTAGCTACGGCTCCAGCTTCAATGACGATGACTCCTCTAGGTACTGACATTACTGTTCTTGAACCAACTTTAACTGATACTTCTTCTGGCGCTAGCGGTACTATTAGTGGTTCTGGCCTGACTGTTGGTCTGTCAGCTGACACTCCAGTTTCAGCTACTATCCCTTCAAATGCCACTAGCGTTCCAGTTATGAAATTTAATGTTACAGCTGCTAATGACGGTGATGTTACAATTGACAGCATAACCGCTAAGCGTATTGGTGTTGGTGATTATAATAAGATTTCTTCTGTTTTTTTGTATGATGGCGACACTCGTTTAACTAATGCTCGTTCAATTACTTCTGATAATACCATTGATTTTTCTGGTATTAATTACACTGTGACCAAGGGCACAACCAAGACCTTGACCGTCAAGGCTAATATTGCCAATGCTGCCTCTGGTGAACATGCGATTCAGATCCCAACCGCTTCTTCAATTATCCTTATTGGTGGCGGAACTGTATCTGGTTCATTTCCGGTCACTGGTAATACCATGACTTTGTCAACAGTTGATGCTGGGACAGTTATTGTTGATGACAGTGGCACTTTAACCAATCCAACGATTGGTGATATGGGTGCGACCGTTGCTCAATTCAAAGTTACTGCTGGCACCGAAGACATTTGGTTTAAGTCTATTACTTTAAAGAATGACGAAGATTTGACTACAAATCTTATGTCAAACTTCAAGTTATCAAATGGTACTACTGACGTTCCCGTTACTTATACGATGAATAATCGCAGAGTTTCTTTGACACTTGCTTCACCAATTAAGATTCTTAATGGTGCTAACAAAATTTTCACCCTAAAAGCTGATATTAGCTCTTCTGCTGAAAAGAACAAAAAAGTTGAGTTTATTGTTGAAAACACAGCTGATGTTTTGGCAACCAGTGACAAGTACGGCTTTGGTGTTAATCCAACTATTACTAGTTGGAATGAAAATGGTGAAGGTCAAGAAATCACTATCCAGGGTGGCGGAGTTACTATTTCTAACTTAAGCGCTGCCGCTAAAGACGTTAAAGTTGATTCAACTGAAGTTGAATTAATGAAAATTGCCATAAAGGCTGTGGCTGACAATATTGAAGTTCAAAAAATGACGGCGACTCTAGAAACCACTAAAGCAACTGATGGTTTAGGTATTGATTATGGTACATATAAAGACACTGATAGTGATGGCGACTATGATTCAGGTGAAACTTTGTTAATTCGCAACATTAAATTAAAGGATGCTGACACTGGTCAGACTCTTGGTTCAGCCAAGGCTATCACCGATGGCTCTGATTGGGCAGTAACTAATGATGTTGACACAACGATTACCTTTGTTTGGACTGATTATTTCCGTGTTAATAAGGGCGTTACTCGTAATGTTAAATTAGTGGCTGATATTAATTCAGCTCAGGTTTCGGGCGTTGTTCATAAAGCTAATATTAACTTTACTAGTACCACTTATTTCATTGCTAAAGACTCACAAGATCAAACAGTGACCGACGTTGTTCCAGCTGCTAATATTTCAGGCAACAATGTAACAACTCGTACCTCTTCCTTGACGATTTCACGCGCTATTACGCCTGAAACTCGTACAGTGGTTAAAGGTTCAACAGTTGATTCTCTTGGTATGATTTTTGCTGCCGGAACTGGTGAAGGTAATGACATTAAGCTTTCAGGTTTAACCTTAAAGACTTATGTTGATGCTGACGTTGACGGAACCTTTGCCTCTAACACAGAAGGCGGAGTTAATGCCAATACCTTAGTTGAATCAGTTAGCCTTTATGATGGTGAGACTTTAGTGGCTGGCCCAGCTTCAGTTAATTCAAGTGGTAATGTTATTTTTGATTCATCTAAATTTGTTGGTGGATATTACACTATTTCAGCTGGAACCAATAAGACTTTGATTGCTCGTGCCAAAGTTCTATCAACCGCTCCTTATGGTGGAACTGATGATGCTTTTTCGTTTACTTTTGCTGCGGCTGAAGTAACCGCTGAAGATGTTAATGGCGGTATTACAGCAACTGTTACCGGAACTAACATTAACGAAACAACTTCTCCGTCAGTTTCTATCCGCGTAACTGGTTATGGAACTATTACGACTTCTGCAGCGCCTGATAAGGCTGATGCTCAAATCGTAATCGCTGGAGCAACTGCTGAAAAGAATATTCACAAGATTAAGTTCTACACTACTAAAGAAGCCTTTACCGTTGATAAGTTAACAATTCAAATTGGTACTGTTGCTGGCTCATACGATAACGTTCAGTATGTTAAGTTGTATGATGGTGCTGGGACTACCCCTATTTCAAGCGGTGTTTCTCTTGATTCAAACGGTAAAGCTCAATTCACTGGTTTAACTCTAAATGTCCCAGCTTTGACTGAAACCTTTATCACTGTCTTTGTTAAGACAACTGCTATGGGTGAACGTACAACCGCAACTGATGGTACTGCTGGCGTAGGAGCTGATACTGGTGATCCTTTGAATGCTTCATTAAGCACAACGGCTGATGAATTCCATGCTATTGGTACTTCTTCAAGCGTGGTTGATAATCAAGCTGATGCAGCTGTTTCCAATACTCATGTTGTACGCAAGGCTAATATTTCAATTGTCTATGACACCTTACCAACTACTGCCTTAGGTAATGGTGCTAAGACTTTATTGCGTTACAAGGTGACTGCTGTTGGTAATGCTGTTTCATTAAAGGGGTTGCTTCCTTCAGTGACTCTTAATGATGCTGACTCTGGTGGCGAACTTGCAATTACTGCAGGAACTGTTTATCTTTATGACGTTACTGGCGGTGTTGAGACTCAATTGAATGCTGCTGGTGTTAACAATGCGGCATTTATTCCTATTGATGATGCCAAGGTCCCAACTATCGCGGCTGGCGAAACAAAGATTTACGAAGTTCGCGGTACTGTTGCTGGTACTGAAACAGGTGACTCAATCGACAGTAAGTTAGTCATGGACGCTGCTGCTTTAAGTGGCACGACCGAGACTTCAACTCTTGCGATAGCTGATCCTAATAATGATTTCATTTGGTCTGATAATTCAGCTGATACTCATACTTTGGGTACTTCAGTCGAATGGGCGAACAGTTATTTGTTCTCCAGCTGGCCATCTGGCATTCAGACTCTTACCAAATAGTTGAGTCATCAGTTCCTCTGATTCTTTTGTTTAGAATCAAGAACAATAAAAACACCCGGTTATTTTACCGGGTGTTTTTATTTAATATTAGCTAAAAAATAAGACAAGTAAATATCCTCTTGTTTTAGTTGACTTTTTTAATAATTCGTGCTATACTTCAAGTCATCAATTATTATATTATTTTTTAAATTAGTATCGTAGCCCATATGCGCTACTAGTTTTCAAGTGTAAACATATGGCAGGAGAATCCATTTTGGATAAAATTATTAATCAAAAACAAGCTGAAACCATCGGCCACATTCACGTAGTTGATATTATTGAAGCTTTGTTAGAACGCTTAAGTGAACGCGAACGCGATATTTTACAGCGTCGTTTTGGTTTAACTAAATCCACTAAAGCTACTTTAGAAGAAATTGGTAAATCTCATAATTTAACTCGCGAACGCGTGCGTCAGATTGAAAATGGTAGTATTGCTAAATTAAAAAAGTCCGAAGGCTTAGCCGGTATTATTGCTGATTTAAAAATGTTGGTAGTTCGTTTATTAGAAGATCATGGCGGCTTAATGGATCGTAATTATTTATTTAATATTTTGTCGGTTTTAGCTTTAGATCATAATAAAACTAAAGAAGAAGATAATCCGATTTATCATAATCATTTTAATTTTATCTTATCTAAGATTATGGATTCAGAGGTAGCTAGCTTAGAGGGTTCTAACCATTTTAACCCAGCTTTTAAATTACGCTACCAAGAATTAGATCATTTAGAAGATGTGACTAAAGAAATTTTAACTAAAGTTAAGGTAGCTAAACGCTTATTAGTCACTGAAGAATTACTTGATTTAGTGCGTAGCCTAGAAACTTACAAAAAGCATGAAACTAAATTTGAATCTAAAGATGGCTTAGATTTAGCCGAAGCTTTACGTGGTTTTGTACCAGATGAGGAGCTAGCTTTGGCTAGCCAGCATAAAACACTTTATTCATTATTACAAGCGATGACTGGTTTAGAACAGAATAAGTTTGGTCATTGGGGTCATAGTGACTGGCGCGAAATTAACCCTAAAACCATTAATGATAAAATTTATCTAATTTTAAAAAACCAGGGTAAGCCCATGCATTATGAAGAGATCTCCAAGAAAATTAACGAGACGGGCTTTGATGGTAAAAAAATTAATACAGCGACCGTGCATAATGAATTAATTTTGGATGAAAAATATGTTTTAGTTGGTCGTGGACTTTATGCCTTAAAAGAATGGGGTTATAGCAAAGGAACAGTGGCGGATGTGATTGCTGAAATTTTGGGTAAAATTAAAGAACCCATGACTAAAAAGGCCATTGCCGAAGAGGTAATGAAACAGAGAATGGTGAAAAAAACTACGATTGATTTGGCCTTGATGAATAAACAGCGTTTTGAAAAATTGCCTGGCAATAAATACACTCTAGTTAAATAAATTAACCTTCAAGATTTTACTTACCCGCTCGGTCATTCGACCGAGCGGGGTTTTTTATGCTAAAATTAAAAGACGAATATGACCGTTAGCTTTGATTTAAGTGGTTTTACCGAATTACTTTATTTGCCGACAGGCACTGTTTTGTGGCGGTTGTTTTTTTGGTATTTTGGTTGGATGCCAGTGGCGTTTGTTATGCTTTGGGGGATTATTCAGGTTTGGTTACAACATCGCCGTGAATTATGGGGCGCTAAACAAAAATATATTATTTTAGCCATTGATGTGCCGCGCAATAATGCCCAATCTTTAAGGGCCGTAGAAAATTTATTTATTTATTTTGGCGGAGCTCATGGTACGTTTTCTTTAATTGAAAAATGGTGGGAAGGTAAGTTTCAGGTAGCATTTAGTTTTGAGGTTATTTCCCTTGGCGGTTATATACAATTTTTAATTAGAACACCAATTCAGTTTCGCAATTTAGTAGAAACAGCTATTTATTCGCAATACCCTGACGCTGAAGTTTATGAAATTGAAGATTATGTTGAGGTAGCGCCTAATCGCTATCCTAATGAAGAATATGATATTTGGGGTTCAGAATTTGTTCAGGTATCAGATCAAGTATTGCCGATTAGAACCTATCCAGAGTTTGAACATCAATTTGGACCGCCTGAAACTCACTATAAGGATCCTATGGCATCGTTGATGGATTTAATGAGCAGTTTAAGAGAGGGTGAACAATTATGGTACCAGATTATTGTTATTCCGACTGATCAGAGTTGGACTAAGGGCAAGGATAGATTAATTGCTAAAATTTTAAAAGAAAAACCACCAGCGACTCAAGCCAATAAAGCAGTTGATAAAATCGTTGAATGGATGGGTGAGGCAAGTGAGCAGGTTTATCAATTATGGGGCGATATTGGTGAAAAAAAGAAAGAAGCTGAGCCTTTAAAAATGCTTAATCTTAAACCTGATGAGAAATTAAAAATTGAAGCCGCTGAAAGAAAGGTAGCTAAGTTAGGTTTTGAAGTTTGTATTCGAGCGATTTATTTAGGCAGAAAAGATGTAATTAATAAACCCAAAGCGGTTAATGGGTTTGTGGGTTATATTAAGCAATTTAATACTGGTAGCTTAAATGCCTTAAAACCTGATACAAAAATTACCATGACGAGCGCTAATTATTTTTTTTCTAAGCAACGTGTTATTGCTAAGAAAAATAAGATTATGCGCGCTTATAAAATTCGTAGTGATTTGCGTGGTCGTAAGCCCTGGATTTTAAACGTGGAAGAATTAGCGACTTTGTGGCATTTTCCAGTTGATGCGGTAGTTAAAGCACCCTTAATTCAACGGGCTTCTGCTCGGCGTGTTGAACCGCCGATGTATTTACCATTTGGTGCAGATGTTAAAAAATCTTCTTCTGCGCGCGAATCAATTTTTGACGAAAATTATATAATTGAAGAGCCGATTTTAAAGACAGAAGTTGAATCAATTAACAATGATAGTTCAGCTAAGAAAACTAAGCGGCCTGGTTTTATGGAGGAAGTAGAGTTATCAAACCATGAATCAGGCGAAGCTGAGGTTGAGACAACTAGTTCTCAATTAGAAGAACCATCTTCGCAGGTAGTTAATCAGCGCGGAGCTCCACCACCTAATTTACCAATCGCTGATTAATAATTTAGCTCTTTGTTAGGTTTATAAATATAGCTCATTCTAATTATATGGATAACAATTTAACCTTATTTGCTGAAACAACTTTTCGCAATCAATTTAGAAAATTTGGCATTAAAGATGACGACCGCCGCCGTCATATGTATTTAATTGGAAAAACTGGCATGGGCAAATCAACGATTTTAGAAAACATGATTGTGGAAGATATCCGCGAAGGCAAAGGCGTAGCCGTGGTTGATCCGCATGGTGATTTAGCAGAAAAAATTATTCAGTTTGTGCCCTCTCATCGCGTTAATGATATTATTTATTTTAATCCTTCAGACACTGATTATCCGATTGCCTTTAACGTTGTGGAGCAGGTGGCGCCTCATTTAAGGCACTTAGTCGCTTCGGGTTTAATTGGCGTCTTTCAAAAATTATGGGCTGATTCCTGGGGGCCAAGATTAGAATACATTTTAAGAAATTCTATTTTAGCGATTTTAGATTATCCTAATTCTACTTTATTAGCCGTGACCAGAATGTTGTCTGATAAAACTTTCCGCAAGAAAGTTGTGGAAAAAATTCAAGATCCAGTGGTTAAATCTTTTTGGCTTAAAGAATTTGCTGGTTATGCTGATAAGTTTGCGGCCGAAGCGGTTTCGCCTATTCAAAATAAAGTTGGTCAATTTTTGTCTAGTTCTTTAATTAGAAATATTGTGGGTCAGGTTAAATCATCAATTGATTTACGGCAGATTATGGACGAAGGCAAGGTTTTAATTATGAATTTAAGTAAGGGAAGAATTGGTGAAGATAATTCAGAATTATTGGGTTCAATGATGATTACTAAAATTCAATTAGCCGCCATGAGTCGAGTTAATGTGCCGGAAAAAGAGCGGCGTGATTTCTATCTTTACGTTGATGAATTTCAGAATTTTGCCACTGACAGTTTTGCTAATATCTTATCTGAAGCTAGAAAATATCGCTTAAACTTAATTATGGGTCATCAGTATATTGAACAATTAAGCGATAAAGTTAAAGCCGCAGTTTTTGGTAACGTTGGTACACTCGTAGTATTTCGCGTCGGGGCGACCGACGCCGAAGAATTAGTTAAAGAATTTTCACCAATTTTTACTCAAGAAGATTTAGTTAACTTACCTAAATATAATATTATTTTAAAATTAATGATTGATGGTGTTGCTAGCGATCCTTTTTCCGCGCGCGGTTTACCGCCCTTAGAAGAGGAAGAAAGAACCGGTAATGAACAAAAGGTTATTAATGTGTCACGCGAACGTTTTGCCTCAACTCGTGAAGAAGTTGAGGATAAGATTATGCGCTGGCATCAAGCTGATGATGAAATAGTTGTACCTAAGATTGATAAAACTATATCTCAGTCCGTAGTAGCTAAACCAATCATTACTAAATCTGAAACGAAAAAATTAGAACCAGTTTTTAATGATAGAGCAACTACTAAACAAGATAATAATATTTATAGCAATGAAACTGTTTGTTCGCGTTGTGGTCAAGGGACTAAAGTATCTTTTAAACCTGATGGTGTTCGTCCAGTTTATTGTAAAGATTGTTTAGCTATTTTAAGAGAAGAAAAAGCTCGTGTTGTTGAAGAAAGAAAGCGTTTAAAACAAGCCGAGCTTTTAAATTTATCTGATAAGCCGATTACTCAAACAACATCGACCTTGTCTTTACGTGATTTGGCGCTTAAGGTTAGTCAAGATAATTTAGAAGCTAAAGCCAAGTCATCATTTTCTTCTCAAACAAACTATAAAACAGGCGGTAAAATTTCTCCAGGAGAAAAAATAACTTTTAATCATTAAATATGACGACAAACACAGCTTATCAAGCCGATGTTTTTATTGGTACCACGCTTAATTTTTTTGATTTAGCAATTAATGATTATCCAATATCATTTATTATTTGGAATATAGGCCTAGCTTTGTTAGCTGTTTGGTTGGGCTATTGGTCAGCTAAAATTTATTCATCAGATTTAGCTTGGTATAAAAAATTAGGCGCGGTTTTATTATGGCTTGCAATTTTTCCTAATGCGGCGTATCTTATGACCGATGCCAGACATATAATTGGTTATTGCCCCTTAGCGTCTTATGGCAGAGTGTGTGCGGAAAATGCTTGGATGACTTTATTCTTTTTTGCTTTTGGGGCCATTGGTTGGCCGGCCTTTGTGTTAGCTTTACGACCAATGAAAATCGTGGTGGCTAAAAAATTTGGCCGTAAAATTAGTTGGTTATTTGCTTTAGTAATGTGTTGGTTGGCGGCTTTAGGAATTTTATTAGGGTTAGTTAATCGTTTTAATTCTTGGAACATAGTGACTAATTTAACTAAAGTTTTTAAAACCGCTACAACTTATTTTTATGAGCCTCAGGCCTTTTTTAATTTATTGATGTCGTTTATTATTTTGTTCTTACTTTACGCGGTGGGTGAAAAGATTTTTATTAAGACTCCTAAATAAAATGATTAATTATTTAAAAATTAGTAAAGCCACTGATTTAAGAGGTCGAGATCGCCGTCTTTATCGTTTTTTAGAAATGTTGCCGGGGATTTTATCCTGGGGAACTTTGTTGGGCTTAGCTTTATTATCAGCTTTGGCGCCGATTGGCACGGCCGTGTTTGTTATTTTGTTTGATGTTTATTGGTTGTTATTGGTGATTTTTTTAGGCACCCACCTTTTGATTTCTTATCGCATCATGAAAAAATACTTACGGATTGATTGGGTAAAAAAATGTGAAACTCTAGGTAATAAAACTTTAATTATTAATGATCATAATAAAACGATTGATGTTAATTGGCGTGATTTATGGCACGTTATTATTTTGCCCACCTCTTATGAGGATTTAGAGGTAATTAGAACTTCCTTCACCGGGCTAGTTAACTCAGGTTATCCTTTAGATCGTTTTATAGTGGTTTTAGCCATTGAAGAGCGGGCCGGTGAAGAAGCACAAAAAAGAGCGCGTATTATTTCCGAGGAATATAGTAATAAATTTGGTCATTTTTTAGTGACAGTTCATCCATCTGAGATTGAAGGCGAATTAAAAGGCAAGGGTGCTAATCAAGCTTTTGCGGCTAAAGAATTAAAGCGTTTAATTATTGATCAAGAACAAATTGATTACGCTAAGATTTTGGTTAGTGTGTTTGATATTGATACTGTAGTGCCTTATGGTTATTTTCATTGTTTTACTTATACGTTTTTAACGGTTGAACGACCTTATCGCGCTAGCTATCAACCCGTACCGGTTTATAATAATAATTTATGGTCAGCGCCGTTTTTTGCACGCGTCGCAGCTTTTTCTAATACTTTTTGGCAGATGATGCAACAAATCAAGCCAGAAAAGCTAGCAACTTATTCATCTCATTCTATGACCTGGTTAGCTTTAACTGACATTGGTTTTTGGTCAACTAATATGGTGAGTGAAGACTCAAGAATTTTTTGGCATTGTTTTTGTTTTTATAAGGGCGATTATCGGGTGGAACCATTATATTTTCCGGTTTCTATGGATATTTGCATGGATAAAAATATATTCTTCACTGCGCGAAGTTTGTACAAACAGCAACGTCGCTGGGGTTGGGGAGCAGAAAATATTCCTTATTTAATTTTTAATACTATTAAAGCCTGGCCAGAATTAAAAAATAAGAAACATTTTATTAATCATATTATTGTGCAGTTGTATGGTTTTCATTCTTGGGCGACCAATGCTTTGATTACTTCGGTGATTGGTTGGTTACCTTTATTTTTAGGCGGTGAGCGTTTTAATAGCACGGTTTTATCTAGTAATTTACCAGGGGTGACTAAATGGTTAATGACCTTAGCTATGGTCGGCATGGTTTTGTCAGCCATTGTTTCAGTAATGATTTTACCCAAGAGTGATAAGACGGGTTTTAAAAAATATGCTATTATGATTATTCAATGGGCTTTTTTGCCTTTTGTGATTGTCTTTTTTGGTGCTATTCCTGGACTTGAAGCTCAAACCAGGCTAATGTTTGGTAAATATATGGGTTTTTGGGTAACACCTAAACATCGACAATAATTTATTAATTATTTAAAAAATTATATGACTAAAGATAATATAAAAGATGAGGTTAAAGCCGAGTCTCAGGGTGAGGAAATAATTATTATCGAAGAAGATATTATTAGCACTGAGCCAATACTTAATCAAGCAGTTGATGAGGAAATAGTCAAAGCTGAAGCTTCTTTAGATAAGGCGTTAGATGAGGTTTTGGCTGGCGAAACAGTAAAAAAGAAAATTAATTTAAAAAAGTTTTTACAACCTAGGCCAATTATTATTGCTTTAAGTGTGATTTTAATTTTAGCCTTAGCTTATTATTTTAAGGGCTTGTTAATCGCGGCGACAGTCAATAATCGGATAATTAGTCGCCTGGAAGTTATTGATTTATTAGAGGCTGGCTCAGGTAAGGCTGCTTTAAAATCTTTAATTGATGAAAAGTTAATTAATTTGGAAGCTGATAAACAGGGACTTAGTGCCTCAGAGGAAGAAATTAATAATGAACTTGCAAAATTAGAAGAAAATTTTAAAAAGCAAGGCACTTCTTTAGACGAGATTTTGCAAGAGCGAAATTTAGATCGAACTTATTTAAGGAATAAAATCATTACTCAAAAAAAATTAGAAAAATTATTAGGTGATAAAATTAATGTGACGGATGAAGAAGTAGAGGATTATATTAAAACTAATGGCGTTACTTTTGAAGCTGAACAAGCGGCAGACGCTAAAGCTGATCTCAAAGAGAGTTTAAAAAATAATAAATTAAATACCGAAGCCACTAAGTTAGTTGAAGAATTAAATAACCAAGCTAATATTAGATATTTTGTTGATTATAAGTAAGATTGATGTTAATTATTATTTTATCAATTATTATTTTAGTTTTTTCAGCGATTCTTCATGAATATGCTCATGGTTTTGTGGCCCGTCGTTTAGGCGATGACACAGCCGAGCGAGAGGGCAGACTAACGCTTAATCCTTTAAAGCATCTTGATCCCTTTGGTTCAGTGATGCTGCCTTTATTATTAGTGGTAATGAAATCGCCGTTTTTTATTGCTTGGGCTAAACCAGTACCATATAATCCTTATAACTTACGGGATCAAAAATTTGGTGAATTAAAAGTCGCTTTGTCCGGACCTTTAACTAATTTTATTTTGGTTTTAATTTTTGCTTTATTTATTAGGTTTATTCCTTTGGCTGATGGCGTTAAAAATAGTTTAGCTTTAGGTTTTTTATCTGGTGGCGATGTTTTAGCTTTAACCTCAGGATCAATTTTAGCTAGTTTAGTTTTAATTGCTATTATTGCTTGTTTTATAAATCTAATTTTAGGTTTATTTAATCTCATTCCTATTCCGCCTTTAGATGGCTCAAAAATTTTATTGGTTTTTTTATCTAATAAGGGTAAACAAATTTTGTATTCCTTAGAAAGATATGGTTTTATAATTTTGATTTTTTTATTGGCCTTTAATGGTTTAAGTTTTATTTTCAGAACTTCTTTATGGTTGTTTGCTTGGTTGACTGGTTTATAGTTTTATAATAATTTTTTTATTTTTTGTCAATTGTATATTTTTTATTTAATATTAGGTAAATTATTTAGATGTTAATTTCTCATTAATTTATAAATAAAAAAATTATTTTTTATTGACTTATTAAAAAATTTTTGTTATTCTATTTTTTGTCCCCGTTTAGGGGGTTTTATTATACTATGCCTACAATTAATCAATTATTAAAAAAGGGTCGTAGCCGAACCGTGGTGAAGAGTAAATCACCAGCTTTAAAGCTAACTTTAGACACTTTACACCGTAAAAAGAAGATTCGTCGCGAAGGTTCGCCTTTTAAGCGTGGCGTTTGTCTTAAGGTTACTACTACTACGCCTAAAAAACCTAACTCAGCTTTACGTAAAATTGCTCGTGTTAGATTGTCTAATGGTATGGAAGTGACAGCTTATATTCCTGGTATCGGGCATAACTTGCAAGAGCACTCGATTGTTTTAATTAAAGGCGGTCGTACCAAAGACTTACCTGGTGTACGTTATAAGATTATTCGCGGCGTCTATGACTCTCAAGGAGTTGAAGCTCGTCGTCAGAGCCGAAGTCGTTACGGGAATAAGAAACCTAAGGCTACAAATAAGTAAAAAGTAAAAAGTTGAAAGTTAAACGATAATAATATAAGACTATTTTACTTTTAACTTTCTACTTTCAACTAAATTTTTATGCGAGGAAAACCAGCACCCAAAAGAATAATTTACCCTGATGCTAAATATAATGATCAGGAAGTTGCTAAATTAATTAATTACATCATGACACGTGGTAAAAAAGCCACGGCGCAAAACGTGGTGTATGATTGTTTTGAAATTGTTAAAGCTAAAACCGGTCAGGACCCACGTCATGTTTTTAATAAAGCTTTAAAAATGGTGTCGCCTTTATTAGAGGTTCGTTCACGACGCGTGGGCGGCGCTAATTATCAGATTCCATATCAAGTACGTGGGGAACGTCGCTTTATGTTGGCTTGTCGTTGGATGATTGAAGCGGCTCGAGCACGTAAAGGTAAACCCATGGCAGAAAAATTAGCTTTGGAAATTATGGATACAGCCAATGGCGAAAGCGCCAGTGTTAAAAAGAAATTAGATGTTCAACGTATGGCTGAGGCTAATAAGGCCTTTGCACATTTTGCCCGATAAATATATTTTAGTTAAAAGTTGAAAGTGAAAAGTTAAACTTTTTAAAATATTTTACTTTCAACTTTTTACTTTTAACTTTTTTAAATTTTTATGCCTCGAGAATATTCATTAGAAAATACTAGAAACATAGGTATTATGGCGCACATTGATGCTGGTAAAACAACGTTCACTGAACGGGTTTTATTTTATACTGGAAAAAAACATAAAATTGGTGAAGTTCATGAAGGTGCTGCCGAAATGGACTGGATGGAACAGGAAAAAGAGCGCGGTATTACAATTACTTCAGCCGCTACGACCTGTTTTTGGCATGATAATCGCATTAACATTATTGATACTCCAGGTCACGTTGATTTTACAGTAGAAGTGGAGAGGTCTTTACGCGTTTTAGATGGCGCAATTGCTGTGTTTGATGGCGCGGCTGGAGTTGAACCACAATCAGAAACTGTTTGGCGACAAGCTGATAAATACGGCGTGCCACGCCTTTGTTTTGTTAATAAAATGGATAAAATGGGAGCTGATTTTTACATGAGTCTAGACTCAATTCGTACTCGTTTAAATCCTAAGGCAGTAGCCGTTCAATTACCAATTGGTGCCGAAGAAAATATTAGAGGTGTGATTGATTTGTTTACTCGTAAAGCCTATGAGTTTAAAGGTATGAATGGTGAACAATTAACCGAAGTTGAAATCCCTGAAGATATGACAGACAAGGTAGAAAAATTTCGCCATGAGTTGATTGAAAGAGTAGCTGAAACTAATGAAGCTTTAACAGAAAAATATTTAGGCGGGGAAGAAATTAGTGTTGAAGATTTAAAAAAAGTTTTGCGACAAGCCGTGATTAAGAATGAAATTTATCCTGTGTTTTGCGGCACCGCTTTAAAAAATATTGGTGTGCAATTAGTCTTAGATGGTGTTAATGAGTATTTACCTTCACCATTAGATGTGCCGTTAATTGAAGGACTTGATCCTGATGATGAATTAAAAAAAATTCCTATTCCAGTTGATGATAGCGCGCCTTTTGCCGCTTTGGCTTTTAAAATTGCGACTGATCCTTTTGTAGGTAAGCTTTGTTTTGTTAGGGTTTATTCTGGTGTTTTGCAATCCGGGTCTTATATTTTAAATTCTAAAACTGGCAAAAAAGAAAGAATTGGTCGCTTAGTTAGAATGCACGCTAATCACCGCGAAGAAATTGAAGCTATTTATGCTGGTGATATTGCCGCGGTTATTGGCTTAAAAGATACTTACACTGGTAATACTTTATGCGATATTGATCATCCTATTTTATTAGAAAGTATTATTTTCCCAGAACCAGTGATTAAGATTGCCGTAGAACCTAAAACTAAAGCTGATCAGGAAAAAATGGGAATTGCCTTAGCTCGCTTAGCTGAAGAAGATCCGACTTTTAGAGTAGAATCAGATGAAGAAACTAATCAGACTTTGATTTCTGGTATGGGCGAATTGCATTTAGATATTATTGTTGATCGTATGAAACGTGAATTTAGTGTCGAAGCTAATATTGGTCAGCCTCAGGTGTCATATCGTGAAACTATTCGCACTAAAGCTGAAGCTGAAGGTAAATATATTAAACAATCTGGCGGTCGCGGTCAGTATGGTCATTGTTGGATAAGAATTGAACCTCAAGAACAAGGCAAAGGTTCAGAATTTGTTGATGAAGTTAAAGGTGGGGTAATTCCTAAAGAATATATTCCAGCCATTGAAAAAGGGTTTAAAGAAGCTTTAGACAAAGGAGTCTTGGCTGGTTATCCAATGGTTGATGTTAAAGCGACAGTGTACGATGGTACCTATCATGAAGTTGACTCTTCTGAAGCGGCTTTTAAAATGGCTGGTATTTTAGCTTTTAAAGACGCGGTTAGAAAAGCCAATCCGATTTTATTAGAACCGATTATGAAGGTTGAGGTCACAACTCCGGAAGAATATATGGGCAACGTGATCGGCGACCTAAATTCAAAACGCGGACAAATTGATCAGATGACCGACCGCGGCAATCTTAAGGTAATTGACGCCAAGGTTCCTTTGGCAGAAATGTTTGGTTATGCAACCCAGCTTAGATCCATGAGCCAAGGCCGGGCCAATTACAGTATGGAATTCTTACATTATCATGAGGTTCCACGTCATGTAGCAGAAGAAATTATTGGACAAAACAGTAAAAAGTAATTATTTTATAAAAAAATAGTTGACTAAAAGATTTTTCTTCGCTACAATAAGCCATAACCCCTTGCTTATTTAATTTAATAATGATAACCACTATGGCTGACCGCCTAGAGCGTTTCATTAATTTAATAGCTAAAACAGGGGACAAGCTTTTAGTTTATGATCGCCATAACCCAGATGAATCATTTATTATGGTAAGTTTGGGCGAATATGAGCGATTATTAGCTGAAGCCAAAAATGTTAAAGACTTGACAGAAGATGAGCTTATCGATAAAATAAATTGCGATATTGCTCTTTGGAAATCAGGTCAATTTAATGAACCGCCCTTAGAAGCGGTTTCTATGCCTTCTCAGTTTTCTTTTGCTCAAGATTTACGTCGTCCCAAACCTAATACAACGCCTAAAAAACCAAAGGGTAATTGGGCTATTCCTGAAACTAGGCGTCGTGAAGCAGAAAATATTATAGCTGAAGGCCATGAATTTCTAGAGGAAAATCAATTTTAAAATAATCAATTAATAATTAATTTTTAATTTAATAATACCTTCAAAGGGGTATTAATATAAAAAAATAGTATGGCAGAAAAATTTGAACGCATAAAGCCGCATGTTAACGTTGGTACAATTGGTCACGTTGATCATGGTAAAACCACTTTAACCGCGGCCATTCTTACAGTTTTAGGCAATAAGGGTCTAAAGGCCTCTAAAAAAGGTGTTGACGAGATCGACGCCGCGCCTGAAGAAAAAGCTCGTGGTATTACTATTGCTACAGCGCACGTTGAATATGAATCAGAAAAACGTCACTATGCGCACGTTGACTGTCCAGGTCACGCCGATTATGTAAAGAACATGATTACTGGTGCGGCTCAAATGGACGGCGCTGTTTTAGTCGTGTCAGCCACTGATGGTCCAATGCCTCAAACTAGAGAACACATTGTATTAGCTCGTCAGGTTGGTGTGCCTTACATTGTGGTTTACTTGAATAAGTGCGACATGGTAGAAGATAAGGAATTGATTGATTTAGTTGAAGAAGAAGTGCGTGATTTATTAAAGAAATATGAATTCCCTGGTGATACTACGCCAATTATTCGTGGTTCAGCTTTGAAAGCCTTAGAAAATCCAACTGGTGAATATGGTAAATCAATTGAAGAATTAATTAAGGCTTTAGATGAATATATTCCAGAACCAGCTCGTGAAACTGATAAGCCATTTTTAATGCCAATTGAAGATATTTTCTCGATTGAAGGTCGTGGTACAGTGGTGACTGGTCGTATTGAACGCGGCGTTATTAACCTTAACGATGAAGTAGAATTAGTTGGCTTTAAGGAAACTCGTAAGGTAGTTGTGACTGGTATCGAAATGTTTAATAAGCAATTAGATCGCGGTGAAGCCGGTGACAATGCTGGTTTACTTTTGCGCGGTATTAAGAAAGATGAAGTAGAACGCGGTCAAGTTTTAGCCAAAGCTGGTTCAGTGACCCCTCATACTGAATTTGAAGGTGAAGTTTTTGTCTTAACCAAAGAAGAAGGTGGTCGCCATAAACCATTCTTTAAAGGCTATAAGCCACAATTCTACATCAGAACGACTGATGTGACTGGTGAAGTTGAATTACCAGCCGGCACAGAAATGGTTATGCCTGGTGACACAGTTAATTTAGTTATTAAATTAATTGCTCCAGTGGCTTTAGAAGAAAAGCAACGCTTTGCTATCCGCGAAGGCGGTCGTACGGTTGGTGCTGGTATTGTGACTAAGGTTATTAAGTAAAGATATTGCCCGCCTTGTAAAATACTGGGCGGGTTAATCTGTACTTAAAATCCTGAAATTATTCTGAATTTGATTCAGAGCAGGACAGGGTTCAGAGATATTAAAAAATTCATTTAAATTATGAGTGAAATGGAAAGTAAGAAGCCGATTGCTAACGCTAAGGAAACACAAAGTTTTAAGCAGCGTGTTCGCATCAAGATCAGGTCCTTTGACCACAAGATTATTGATCAGTCAACTAAAATTATTGTTCAGACTGTTAAGCGAACAGGTGCGGCTGTTTATGGCCCAATTCCTTTGCCGACAGAAAAACGGAAATATACCGTTAACTCTTCGACTTTTGTTCATAAAAATGCGCGTGATCAATTTGAAATGAGAACGCATAAGCGTTTAATGGATATTATTGAACCATCGGCGGCGACCATTGAAGCTTTAAGTAATTTGAATTTACCTACTGGGGTAGATATTGAAATTAAAATGTAAATTATCTTGATTTTTGTTTATTTAACCGTTGGTCAAATGATTGACGAAGTGAGTAAATAGAAATTTTGATTTATAAAGGGAAAACCATTGTCCAAAATAACAATTTTTATCACAAGTTTTTTGTGTCAGAAATTGCTTAGGGCTGGTTTTACTCTCAAACCAGTTTTTGTTTTTATATTATGAAATTTATTATTGGCCAAAAAGTTGCTATGACTCAGTTGTGGCAGGGAGATAAAGTCATCCCTGTCACTAAGTTAGTGGCTGGGCCATGCACGGTTTTACAAATTAAGACTTTAGCTAAGGATGGTTATCAGGCTGTTCAGCTTGGCTATGGCAAACGTCGTGCTTCTTTAATCACTAAAGCTTTACAAGGTCACTTTAAGGGTTTTGGTGATTTTCGTTTTGTTAAAGAATTTCGTTTTGATGAACAATCAGCGCTAGGTGAATTAAAACCAGGTGATCAAATTAGTGTTATAACCTTTACCCAGGGCGATAAACTAACTGTGGTTGGAACTTCTAAAGGCAAGGGTTTTCAGGGTGTAGTTAAGCGACATGGTTTTCATGGCCAAGATGCAACTCATGGCAATAAAGATCAATTGCGCGCTTCTGGTTCAGTTGGTTCTGGTGGCGTACAGCACGTTTTTAAAGGCACTCGTATGTCAGGGCGCATGGGCAATGATCGCGTGACTTTACATGATATTGAAATTATTGAAGTTGATGAAAAAAACAATACTATGTTTGTTAAGGGACCTGTGCCTGGCGCTCGCCATGGTTTAGTTATTTTATTTGGGGAAGGTGAGCTTAAATTAGGTTTACCTAAAGAAGAGATAAAAGAAGAACCAAAAATTGAAGAAGTAAAAACTGAGGAAGTTGAAGAAGGAGCTAAGATTGAAGAGCCAGTGCTTGAGTCTAAAGAAGATAAAGTAGCAGTTGTGGCAGATATTAAAACTGAAGAAGTAAAAGAAGAAACTACAGCTGAAGTAACTCCAACTGCCCAAGTTCCTGAGGTAGAAAATAAATCCGAAGAAGTAAAAATTAAGGAAGTTGCCAAAGAAGTTGAAGTTAATAATCAAGTTTAAACTGATATGATTGATTATAAAATTTACAATCAGCAAGGTGAGACCGTAGGTGATATTAAATTATCAGTTAAGGTTTTTGGCCAAAAATTAAATCAAGCCTTGGTGCATCAGGTTGTAGTAACTCAATTAGCTAATGAACGACAGGTCCTAGCTCATACTAAAGATCGAAGTGAAGTGCGCGGTGGCGGGAAAAAGCCTTGGCGACAAAAAGGTACGGGCCGAGCTCGAGTTGGTTCTTCTCGTAGTCCAATTTGGATTGGCGGTGGTGTAACTTTTGGTCCGACTAAAGATCGTAATTTTTCCAAAAAATTAAATCTTAAAATGAAGCAAAAAGCTTTGCAGATTGTTCTATCAGATAAAGTAGTTAATAAAACCTTAGTTATTATTAATGAGTTAGTATTAACTGATTATAAAACTAAAGAGTTTAAGAAGATTATTGACGTCTTTAAAGACAAGGCTTTAGTCAAAGATAATGGTGGTTTATTAATAATTGATGCTAAATTAGCTGAGACAGCCAAAGCATCCGGTCGTAATTTACCTAAAGTTAAGTTAATTAATTTAGATAATATTAATATAGTTGATTTGTTAAAATATAAAAATTTAGTTATGACGCAAACAGCCGTTGAACAATTAGAAAAGCGTTATCAATAAACCTATGTCTTTGTTTAAAAAAAGTACAACTAAAGCAACTAAAGAAACTAAAGCTAATCAAGCACCGGTGGCAATGAAAGATATGTATGAGCAAACTGATAAGCCAGTTACTAAAACCGAGCACGGTAAAGAAACCAAGTCTCGTCAAATCTCACAGGCTTATCGAATTTTAATTCGTCCTTTGGTGTCAGAAAAAGCTAGTCGTCAGCAAACGTCTTTTAATCAGTATTCTTTTGTGGTGGCTAATCAGGCCAATAAAATTGAAATTGCCAAGGCGATTAAAGCAGTTTACGGTATTAAGCCACTTAAAGTTAACCTTAGTCGTTTAGATGGCAAGATTGTTAGTCGCGGTCGCACTTTTGGTCAACGTAAAAATTGGAAAAAAGCGATTGTTACTTTGCCTAAAGGTAAAACCATTACTTTGTACGAAGGTGTTTAATTTTTAAATTTGTATGGGGATTAAAAAAGCCAAACCAATCACTAATGCTTTACGGGGCGCCAGCTTCCAGGATTTTTCTGATATTACTTCTCGCCGTCCACTAAAGTCTTTAGTAGTGATGAGAAAAAAATATAGCGGTCGTAATGCTACCGGCAAAATTATCGTGCGTCATAAAGGCGGCGGAGCTAAGCGCTATTTAAGAATAGTTGATTTTAAGCGTGATAAATTTGATATTCCTGGTGTAATTAAAACTATTGAATATGACCCAAATCGTGGTCCACGCTTAGCCTTGGTTAATTATCAGGATGGTGAAAAGCGTTATATTATTGCTCCAGTTGGTTTAGAAATTGGCATGAAAATTATTAGTTCTAAAAAAGCCGTTGAACCAAAAGTGGGCAATGCTATGCCTTTGGCTTTTGTGCCAATTGGTTTGCCAGTTCATAATGTTGAATTAGAACCGGGTCAAGGAGCGCGCTTGGCGCGTGGGGCTGGTAATGCTGTTTTTGTAATGTCAGCAGAGAAGAAGTATGCCCAGGTTAAACTACCGTCTGGTGAAATTCGTTTAATTAAAAAAGATTGTTTAGCAACGATTGGTCAGGTTGGTAATCTTGATAAGCGCCATGTTAAAATTGGTAAAGCTGGTCGTTCTCGACATTTAGGTATTCGCCCAACTGTCCGCGGTACAGCTATGAATCCAGTTGATCATCCTCATGGTGGTGGTGAAGGTAATCAGCCAATTGGCTTAAAGCATCCTAAAACCAAATGGGGCAAAAATGCTTATGGTGTTAAAACTCGCTTACAGCGTAAACCATCTAATCGTTTAATTATTCAACGCCGTAAGGGTAAAAAACTTTAAATAAATTTATGTCACGAAGTTTAAAAAAGGGTCCATATGTTAATGAACGCCTGCTCAAAAAGATTAAAGCTTTAAAGCCAGGTGATAAAACCGTTTTAAAAACCTGGGATCGCGCTTGTACAATTACGCCAGATATGGTTGGTTTTACTATTGGTGTGCATAATGGCCGCGTTCATCTACCAGTTTTGATTTCAGAAAATATGGTCGGACATAAGTTTGGTGAATTTGCGCCAACTAGAAAATTTGTTAGTCATGGTGGTAAGATGGCCAAGGAGCAAGCTAAGGCAAAGTAATAATTAAGTATCAAATAACAAGTATCAAGTAAAAAGTTATATGGAAATTAAGGCAGTAGCCAAATATATTAGAATGTCTCCCCGTAAGGTTCGTCTTTTAACTAATTTAGTTAAGGGTAAACCAGTTGGTTTAGCTATGGACCAATTACAATTTGCTAACAAAGCGGCTTCAGTACCAGTCAGAAAAGTTATTGCTTCTGCTATAGCTAATGCTAAACATAATTTTGATATTAAAGACAGTAATTTATTTATAAAAGAAATTAGAGTTGATCAGGGGCCGGTTTTAAGTCGTTGGTTACCACGGGCTCATGGTCGAGCTACGCCTTTACGTAAAAAAATGAGTCATATTAAAGTGACTTTGGCAGAAATTAAAGATTCGGGTAAGCGTCAAGGTAAAAAATCAGAAGTTGAAGCACCGGTAAAGTTAGGTTCTTTGCCAGCTAAAGATGAGGGGGTTAAAGTAGAAAATAAAACTTCAGCTAAACCAATGGAGACCAGCGAAGAGAAGGATAAAAAAATTATTGATCCGCGACGCGAGGGTCGTGGTGGTCATGGTCGAGTTGATGGTAAAAAGGGTTTTGTGTCTAAATTTTTTAATCGTAAGAGCGGCTAAACTTGTTCCCGCGAAAGCGGGGATCCAGATTTTAAATTAAACATTATATGGGACAGAAAGTTAATCCAAAAGTAATGCGTGTGGGAATTACTCGCCATTGGCCATCAAAGTGGTTTGCGCGCGGTAATGGTTATATTAATCAAGTTAAGCAAGACTTGAGCGTGCGACGTTACTTAATTAAGCAATTTAAGGAAGCTGGTGTTGACTGTGTTGAAATCGAAAGACCAAGTAATAAAAAAGTGATAGTTAATTTATTCACTGCCAAGCCAGGCTTGATTATTGGTCGTGGTGGAGTAGGTATCGAAGAGTTAAAAAAGAAATTACATCGTAAGTTTTTGAAGAATTTTAGATCTAATGAAATCAGTATTAATATTACTGAAGTTGATCGACCTAATTTGAGCGCTATGATTTTAGTCCAATCTATGATGATTGATATTGAAAAACGCTTGCCTTTTAAGCGAGTTATGAAACAGGCGATTGGTCGGGCCGAAAGAGCAGGGGCTTTAGGGGTTAAGGTGATGGTATCAGGTCGCTTGAACGGCGCGGAGATTGCTCGTACAGAAATGTTAATTTCTGGTAAATTACCTTTACAAACTTTACGAGCCGATATTGATTATGCGCGTGGTGCCGCCCACACAACTTATGGTTTAATTGGTATTAAGGCTTGGATTTATCGCGGCGAAATTTTTGATCATAAGGATCAAGCTGGTGAAGTTGTGAAAGAAAAAATTAGTAAGCGTAAATAATTTATTATGTTAGCTCCGAAAAAGACAAAATTTAGAAAAGGTCATAAAATAACGCGCGGTGGTAAAGCAACGCGTCGGATTACTTTAGCGTTTGGTAGTTTTGGTTTAAAAAGTGTTCAAGGTTGTTGGGTAACAGCTCGTCAAATTGAGGCGGCACGTCGTGTTATCACGCGTTATGTACAGCGTACTGGTAAATTATGGATTAGAATTTTTCCTGACAAACCAGTAACGGCTAAAGGTGGTGAAATGCCGATGGGTAAAGGCAAGGGGAGTGTTGATCATTACGTGGCAATTGTTAAGCCAGGTATGATGTTATTTGAGATTGAAGGCGTCAGCGAGACACAGGCTCGTGAAGCTATGAAATTAGCCGCTCATAAATTACCTATTAAATGTCGTTTTGTTAAAAGACATAATTAATTATTATGGAATTTAAAGAATTAAAAACTAAAACTACGAAAGAATGGCAGACTATGTTAGTTGAAGCTAGAGAAAAATTAAGGCAATTACGCTTTAAAGATGCTAATAAGCAGTTAAAAAATGTGCGCGAAATTCGTCGTGAGCGTCAATTAATTGCTCATTTATTGACTTTGATCAATAAAAATAAGAAATCATAAGATATGACGAAAGTTGAGAAAAAAACAACTAAAATTTTAGCCCAACGCGTTTTTGAAGGCGTGGTGGTAAGTGATAAGGCAGCTAAAACTATTGTTGTTAAAGTTGAAACAGTTAAAATTCATCCTAAGTATAAAAAGCGTTATGCCATAGCGACTCGTTATCAGGTACATGATGAAACTAATAAATATAAAATAGGTGATAAAGTTAAATTTATTGAGTGTCGCCCTTTAAGTAAAACTAAGCGTTGGCGAGTTTTAGTCCCAGCCTCTGCTAAAGCTTCGGCGGGTAAGTAAATAAAAAGATATGATTCAGGTTCAAACCATGTTAAAAGTTGCTGATAATACAGGCGCCAAAAAGGTGCAATGTATTCGCGTGCTTGGCGGTTATCGTAAGCGTTATGCTCATATTGGGGAACGTATTATTATTACAGTTAAACAGGCCGTGCCACACTCTATGGTTAAAAAGAGCGACGTACTTTTAGCTGTGGTAGTGAGAGTTAAAAAAGAAATCCGTCGTTCTGATGGAAGTTATATTAGATTTGATGATAATGCCTGCGTTGTTATTGATAAAAAAAATGGTGAACCGCGCGGCACTCGTATTTTTGGCCCAATCCCCAGAGAAGTGCGTAAAGCTGGTTATGTTAAAATTGCTTCTTTAGCACCGGAAGTTTTATAAAATTATATGAAGATTAAGCGAAATGACAACGTTATAGTGTTAGCTGGTAAAGACAAAGGTAAGTCTGGTAAAGTCTTACAGGTTTTTCCTAAGCTAAACCGTGCTAGCGTCGAAGGAATTAATCTTTTGATTAAGCATTTGCGTCCGCGCAAGAGTGGCGAAAAGGGTCAGCGCGTTGAATTTGCAGCACCAATTAATTTATCAAATCTAGCTTTAATGTGTCCCAAGTGTGGCAAGCCGACTCGTGTAGCTCAGCAACGTTTAACTGGAGTTGATAATAAGCCAGGGAAAAAGGTTAGAGTTTGTAAGAAATGTAAAGCTAATATAGATTAAATGTATGTCACTTTATAAAATGTATCAAACTGAAGTAAAATCCGCCTTGAAAAAAACTTTTGGCTATAAAAATGATTTAGCTGTGCCAAAAATTATTAAGGTAAGTCTTAATGTGGGCGTGGGTCGTTTTACTAAAGATAAAGCTTATATTGATGGTGTGGTTAATACTTTAACTCGTATTACTGGTCAAAAACCAATTTTAACTAAAGCTCGTAAATCAATTTCTGCTTTTAAGGTTAGAGAAGGTAATATTGTCGGCGTCGTAGTAACCTTACGAGGCGCTCGAATGTATGATTTTTTAGATAAATTAATCAATATTACCTTTCCTCGCGTTAGAGACTTCCGTGGTTTTGGTGAAAAAATTATTGATAAAACCGGTAATTTGTCAGTTGGTTTGCGAGAGCACTTATCTTTTCCAGAAGTTAAAGCTGATGAAGTTGACAATATTCATGGTATAGAAATTTCAGTCACCACGACAGCTAAAACTAAAGCCGAGGGCTTAGAATTATTTAAGTTAATTGGTTTTCCATTTAAGAAACCTGTTTAAAAATATGGCTAGAAAAGCATTGATTGAAAAAGCTAAACGTACTCCTAAATATAGCACGAGAAAAATTCGCCGTTGTTGGCGTTGTGGTCGTAATCATGGCTATATGAGAGATTTTGGTATTTGCCGTATTTGTTTTAGAGAACTGGCAACTAATACTGATTTACCAGGTATTAAAAAATCTAGTTGGTAATTATTACCATAGATGTCACAGATAAATTGATAATTTTATGATTGATCCAATTGCAGACATGCTTACTCAAATTAGGAACGCCGCCGCTGTCGGTCGGCTAGAGATTGTTTTACCTATGAGTAAACTAAAATTTAATATTGCTAAAATTCTCGAAGACAACGGTTGGCTGGGACAGATTGAGATAGTTAAACAGGATTTAGCTAAAGATAAAACTGGCGCATTTGATCAGTTGAGAATTGTTTTAAAATATAAGGCTGATGGTCAACCGGCTTTTTCTCATCTGCAGCGTGTCAGTAAATCAAGTCGTCGTATTTATGTGGATAAAGAAAATTTACCTAAAGTTTTGAATGGTTTTGGTATGGCGATTATTTCTACTTCTCAGGGTTTAATGACCAACCAAGAAGCTCGTCGCCGCAATTTAGGCGGTGAAGTTATTTGCGAAGTTTACTAATATGTCTCGTTTAGGAAAATTACCAATTAAATTACCTCAAGGTACGACCGCTGATTTAGCAAGTGGTGTGTTAAGCGTGAAAGGGCCTAAGGGCGAATTAAAACAGCCGATTCATGCTTTAGTTAAAATTGATCTTAGTCCAGAAGAAATTAAAGTCAGTGTAACTAATCCAGTTAATAAAAAAGAGCGGGCTTTCTGGGGTTTGTTTTATAGTTTAGTTAATAATATGGTGATTGGTGTGACTGAGGGTTATGAGAAAAAATTAGAAATTCAAGGGGTTGGTTATAAAGTAGCTAGCTCTGGAAAAAATCTTAATTTTAGCTTAGGCTTATCTCATCCAGTAGTTTTTCCTTTGCCAGCTGGGCTAGAGGCTAAAGTTGAGGGTAATGAAATTACAATTCAGGGGATTGATAAGCAACTAGTAGGTGAAACCGCCGCTCAAATTCGTCGTTTAAAAAAACCCGAGCCTTATAAAGGCAAAGGAATTCGTTATATTGGTGAGCAAGTACGTCGTAAAGCTGGTAAAACAGCCGCCAAGAGTGCTTAATTTAAGTAAAGCAATTTTATGAATACCGAGACAATAAAAAATAATTTAAAACTTCGTCGTCGGCTAAAGATTAGAGCCAAAGTTTCTGGCACGGCTAAATGTCCGCGTTTAAGCGTTTTTAAATCTAATAAAGGTATGTATTTACAATTGATTGATGATGAGTCTGGTAAGACTTTGGTTAGTGCTTATACTAAAGAAGTTAATAATATAAAAAATAAAACTGATTTGGCCGCTGCTTTAGGTAAATTAATTGCTGAAAAAGCTTTGGCTAAAAATATAAAAAAAGTTGTGTTTGATCGTGGCGGTAATCTTTATGCCGGCCGCGTTAAAGCCGTCGCTGACAGTGCACGTGCAGCCGGTCTTGAATTTTAATTTTTAATATGACAGAAGCAATTAAGAAAAATAACTTTAAAGAAGTTGGTGGCAATAAGGGTGGCGGACGCAATCGTCGCTTTGGCCCTAATCGTGGGGGACGTCGCGGACCACGACCAGACGAACCACAAGATGAATTTGAACAAAAAATTATTGACATTGCTCGTGTGACTCGTGTTATGGCTGGTGGTAAGCGTATGCGTTTTCGCGCTTGCGTAGCGATTGGCAATAAAAAAGGTAAGGTCGGAATTGGTTTAGCTAAAGGTGCTGACGTTACTTTAGCGGTAGCTAAAGCAGTTAATCAAGCTAAAAAGGTTTTAGTCACGGTGCCAATTTATAAACAAACCATTGCTCATGCGGTTGATCAAAAATATGGTGCGGCCCGTGTGCTTTTAAAGCCAGCGGCCGCTGGTCGTGGTATAATTGCTGGTGGTATTGTCCGTACTATTTTAGAATTAAGTGGCATTAACAATGTTTCATCTAAAATTTTAGGTACCAATAATAAAGTTAATAACGCTAAGTGCGTTATGGTGGCCTTAAAGAATTTACGCACCAGGAAAATTAAAACCAATAAACCAGGCGCTGAAGTTGTAGTTAAGTCAGAATTAGCTGATAATAAGTAAATTGTATGTCTTTATCATTATCTAATTTACAACCTAATAAAAAAGCTTTTAAAAAAAGAAAACGCGTAGGCCGAGGTAATGCTTCGGGTCACGGAACTTATAGTACGCGGGGCTTAAAAGGTCAGAAATCTCGTTCTGGTGTCACTGGCTTAAAGCGCTTGGGTATGAAAAAGCAGTTGTTAGCTATTCCTAAAAAGCGTGGTTTTACTTCTTTTCGTGTTAAACCTGAAGTTATTAATTTACATGATTTGAATAATTGTTTTAAAGACGGTGCTTTAGTTAATCCTAAAACAGTTTATGCGGCTGGTTTAACTTCTTCCGCACAGGCTAAGGTTAAGTTATTGTCTAATGGAGAATTAAAAGTTAAAAATTTGAAATTAGTTAACATTGCGGCGAGCGCCGCGGCGGCTGATAAAATTAAAACGGCGGGCGGAAGATTAAATTTTTAAAATATATGGAGCGTTTATTAGCTATTTGGAAAGCACAAGATTTACGAAAAAGTATTATTTTTGTTTTGTTAATGTTGGTAATTTTTCGTTTAGCCGCTCATATTCCGATTCCTGGCGTTGACCCGGTAGCTTTAAAAGATTTTTTTGCCTCTAATGAAATTTTTGGTTTAATGAATATTTTTTCTGGTGGCGGTATGGAAAATTTTTCTATTGTTATGATGGGGATTGGACCTTATATTACAGCCTCAATTATTTTTCAGTTGTTAGGTATGATTATTCCCTCGCTAGAAGAAATGAATAAAGAAGAAGCCGGTCGACAAAAAATTAATATGTGGACTCGTTGGTCTACTGTGCCCTTATCAGCGATTCAGGCTTATGCCATGATAAATTTATTGCGTAATTCATCGTTTGGTATTATTGGTGATATTTCTACTTTTGATTTTATTGCTATGATTATTACTATTACCGCTGGTACAATTTTTTTAATGTGGCTTGGTGAGTTAATTTCTGAAAAGAAAATCGGTAATGGTATTTCTTTATTAATTTTTGCTGGTATTATTTCTGGTTTACCTACGGTTTTACAGCAAACTTGGTTAAATTATGATCCATCTATGCTCTTTACTATTATTGGCTTTATTATCGTTGCTATTATTACCGTAATTGGCGTGGTCATTGTTAATGAAGGTCAGCGTAATATTCCAGTGCAGTATGCGCGTCAAATTAGAGGCCAAAGAGCGTTTGGTGGGTCAACGACCCATTTACCTTTACGGGTTAATATGGCTGGAGTAATTCCGATTATTTTTGCTATTTCTGTGATTCTATTTCCAACCATGATTGCTCAATTTTTTGTTAATGCCCAAAGTCAGATGATCGCTAAGATAGCCCAAAAAACTATTATGATTTTTCAGGGTCAGCTAGTTTACGGCATAGTTTATTTTGTTTTAGTTTTTGCTTTTACTTATTTTTATACCGAAATTATTTTTCATCCTAACCGGATTGCTGAAAATTTGCAAAAGCAGGGTGGTTTTATCCCTGGTATTCGTCCAGGACGTCATACAACTGATTATTTATCCTATACGACACATCGCATAATTTTTGTGGGTGCCTTATTCTTGGCTGCGATTGCTATCCTACCTTTAATCATGCGCTACTTTACTGGTGTACAATCCCTAGCTTTGGGTGGTACTAGTCTTTTGATCGTGGTGTCAGTTGTCATTGAAACCGTCAAGCAAATTGAGTCGCAGTTGACCATGCGCGAATATACCATGGATTAAATTATAAATAATTTAAATTTTTTTCTAATTATATAAACCCTCTAGGCTTAGGCAGGGAGGGTGGTTTTTTGTTATAATATAATCATGAAATATTTACTAGCTAAAAAAGCCGGTTTTACCCTAATTGAATTATTAGTCGTCATCGCTATTATCGGAGTTTTATCTACCCTAGCCATTGTGGCCCTAGGTAATCTAAGAGCTAAATCAAGAGATGCTAAAAGAGTAGCTGATATAAAACAAATATCTACTGCCCTAGAACTATATTATGATGACCAAGGCTATTATCCCACGATTATCACCCCAGGTGAAGCATTAATCTCTCCCAGTGGAGAAACTACCTATCTTGCCCAAATTCCTTCTAACCCTACACCTAGAAACGATAGTGGGTGTGGTGATAATGACTATACCTATAGCTCTACCCCAGATAATACTAATTATTCCCTTAATTACTGCATTTCTAATACTACCGGCTCTACTACTAGTGGTATTAACTCCTATTCTAACTCTGGCCCTAATACTGCCCCTGGCTTAGTTGGTTGGTGGAAGTTTGATGAAGGTTCTGGCACTATTGCTTATGATTCATCAGGGAATGGAAAAAACGGAACCTTGGTACGAAATATACAATGGGGAGGTTTAGATATTTGTAAAATTACAAATTGTTTAAACTTTGACGGAGTTGCTAATGATAATTATGTTAGAATTAATTTTACTAATAATTATTTTGATTTTCATGATAGTGTTACTTTAGTTGGTTTGGTAAACTTAAAAACTACTAACCAACGTATTTATTCTGGAGTTATTAGTAATTTCTGGTCATATGCTTTAAATATTAATAGTAATGAAAAACCTGAAATGTTTATTCACGTAAATGATATTCGTTATGGAGTGGTTGGACCAGCAGCCTTTTTGCCAGATATTTGGTATCATGTTGTTGGTGTTTACAATAGATTTGAACAACCTTATCTAAGGTTATATGTTGATGGTAATTTAGTTAGTAGTTCTAATAGCACTAATGGTTTAATGGATGATAACACTTATGGGTATTTTAGTTTAGGTGCTTTAGATGCCGGATGGACAGTAGATGGTTATGTTGACGATGTTCGAGTTTACAACCGCGCATTATCAACTCAAGAGATTAGTGCTTTATATAATGCTAGTAAATAATTATTAATTAATTCTAAGTTATTATGTCACGAACAATCATGATTTTTTTTGGTCCAGCTGGTTCAGGCAAAGGTACTCAAGCCGAAATGTTGGGTAAATTTTTGCATGTCCCGCCAATTTCTACAGGTGAGCTATTGCGCCAAGAAGTGCGTGCTAATACGCCCTTAGGCAAGCATGCTAAAAAATTAATGGTGCAGGGTAAATTAGTGGGGATTGATTTAATGGATAAATTAATTAAAAAACGTTTAGCTAAAAAAGATGTTACTAAAGGTTTTATTTTAGATGGCTATCCGCGCACCCTAGAGCAATTAAAGCATATTTTTAAAATTTTTAAAGCTAGTGATAAGTTATACTTTGTTATTATTGAGATGACTAATAAAGAAATTTTAAAACGTTTAACTGGTCGACGAACTTGTAGTTGTGGAGCAATTTATCATCTTATTTATAAAAAACCAAAGAAAAAAGATATTTGTGATAAGTGTGGCAAAAAACTCTTTCAACGCCTTGACGATAAACCAAGTGTGATTAAGAAGCGCTTGCAAGATTATAAAAAGAGGACTAAGCTAATGTTTAAGACAGCTAGTAAGCGCGGCGAATTAATGAAAGTTGATGGTAGTAAAACTATACCGTTGATTCATAAGGAAATTGTTAAAAAATTAAAGGCTTTAAAAGCTTTATAATGACACGATTAATCAAAACAACTGAAGAAATCAAGTGGATTCGCGAGGGCGGTCATAAGCTCGGTAAAATTTTAAGCGAGTTAGCTTTAGCGATTAAACCGGGCCTAACCACAGCTGAATTAGAAGATATGGCCCTAGCTTTAATTATTCAGGCCGGTGGTGCGCCAGCTTTTAAAAATTTTATTGCCGGACCAGGCGCTAAACCCTTTCCTACGGCTTTATGTATTTCTATTAATGAAGAAATTGTTCATGGGCCAGCTTTACCTAGTCGACAATTTAAGGAAGGTCAGATTGTCAGTCTTGATATTGGCATGGAATATCCGGTTAGAAAAAACCAGCTAGGTTATTTTTCTGATACAGCCACAACTGTAGCAGTTGGTAAAGTTTCCCCAGCGACTGAAAAATTATTACAGGCTACAAAACAAGGTCTTATGGCTGGTATTGAAGTAATTAAGCCAGGTAAAACTTTAGATGATATTGGTACGAGGATTGAAAAAGTCGCTAAAAAAAATAAATTAGGCGTTATAAAAGATTTAGTTGGTCATGGCGTTGGTTTAGCAGTTCATGAAGAACCGCAAGTGCCAAATTATCATATTAAAGATGATGAATTTCCTAATTTAACTTTAGAGCCAGATATGGTGTTGGCTTTAGAGCCGATGTTTACTTTAGGTGGAGATGATATTAAAGTAGGGGAAGACGGCTTTACTTTTTTAACGGCTGATGATAGTTTAAGCGCTCATTTTGAGCACACGGTGTTGGTCACTGAGACTGGACATGAGATTATTACTTTAGGTGAATAGTTTTTATGTTAACTATTGACACTAAAGTTAACATATGTTAACATGAATATGTATGGTTAACAAAGATAAAAAATTTTTTACAGTTCAGGAATTAGCTAATATTTTAGGTGTTAGCCGTATTGCTGTTTTTAATCGAATTAAAAAGAGTCAAATTAAAGCTGAAAAGATTGGTCGTAATTATATCATTCAACGTGAAGATGCTCCTGGTATTGGAGAAGTAATGACTGAAGCCACTAAGAAAAAAATAGATCAAGGTGTTAAAAAAACTGTTAAAGAGTACAGCGAAGTTTTAAAATTATTGGGTCGAGAATAATATGCAACATTTAACCATGGAACATATTAAACAAATAGCTCATAGTCTAGCTGTGCAAACCATGAGCTGGGATGAACCAATTCCAGCTTTTGAAACTCGTTTCCCTAATGTTTTAGAAAGTTGTTTAGCCACCCCTTTTCAGAAATTTAATAAAAAATTATTATATCAAGGTATAGCTGGAAAAGCAGCGATTCTTTTTTATTTATTAATAAAAAATCACCCTTTTCAAAATGGTAATAAACGCATAGCTATTACTTCAATGTTTGTTTTTTTGTATCTAAATAATTATTGGTTAAAAGTTGATAATAAAATTTTATATAATGTTGCTTTATGGGTTGCAGGAAGTCCAGCACAAGCCAAGGATGAATCAATTCTATATTTAGAAAAATTTGTTAAAAAACATTTAACTAAGTTGTAAAAAAATGAGCGAACAATGTCTTGGAATTGATTGGGGTGAAGCGCGTATTGGTTTGGCGCTTGGCAATAGCGAAACTAAATTAGCTTCGCCTTTTGGCGTGGTTAATTCAGTTGATGAATTAAAGCAAATTATAGTTAAAGAAAAAATTGAACATTTAATTTTAGGCGAACCAGTTAATGATATAATGAATGAAAATTTTTTAGCCTTTAAAAAAGGCTTAGAAACCTTAGGTTTACCCCTAACTTTAGTAGATGAACGTTTTTCCTCTCAAGCCGCTGACAGTTTAGACCCTAAGGCGCGCAAAGAGGGCAATAGAGACGCCATGGCCGCCATGGTGATTTTACAGTCATGGTTTGATAAATTAACTTAAGTAATTATAAAGTTTACCATGTTATTTAATAAGACATTAAATATTTTAGTTATTAGTCTAGCTTTTATGCCCATAATAGTTTGGGCGCAAGCTGAGGCTCCGACTTCGGCTGAAGAAATTTTTAAGGCTCGCGTGGTTGAAGTTATAGAACATAAAGAAGTTAAACGGGAAGATGGATCTATTTCTATACAACAAAAATTAAAATTAGTGGGTATAGAAGATAGATGGCAAGATAGGGAAGTTATATATGATAGCTTAGGGTTAGATGTTTTGTCAGCTGATAGTTACCAAGTAGGAGATACGGTGTTGGTTAGTTTTAGTCCTGGCTTAGATGATGAAGATAACTTTTATATTATTGGTTTTAGCAGAACGTCAGCTATTTATTGGCTAGCTTTAATTTTTGCCGTGATCGTTGTTTTAGTGGGTCGGCTTAAGGGTTTAAGAGCTTTATTAGTTTTAGTCTTAACTTTTGTAATAATTTTACAGTTTATTATACCTAGAATTTTAGCTGGTGATTCTCCTTTGTTGATTAGTATTTTAGGCTCATTGTTGATTTTATTAATATCAGTTTATATTACTGAAGGTTTTAAACTAACCTCAACGATTGCTGTTTTATCAATTTTTATTTCTTTATTAATTACCGGCTTTTTATCAGTCTCTTTTTCCGCTTTCACTAAATTAACTGGTTTTGTTAGCGAAGAAGCTAGTTATTTGCTAGAATTAGCTAATGGTAATTTAAATCTTAAGGGTTTATTGTTAGCCGGTATTATTATTGGTGCTTTAGGTGTTTTAGATGATGTTATAATTTCTCAGGTGGCTGTAGTCAAAGAATTAAAAAAATCGAATAGCGGTTTATCTAATAAACAGATTTATTATCAGGCTATGCGTGTAGGCGTTTCACATTTAAGTTCTATGGTTAATACTTTATTTTTAGCTTATGCTGGAGCCGCCTTACCTTTATTAATCCTTTTTAGTATTAAGCAGCCGCCATTTTTAACTTTTACTCAGGTGGTTGATAATGAAATGATAGCCACAGAAATTGTTAGAACCATTACTGGTAGTATTGGACTGGTTTTAGCCGTACCCATCTCTACTTTTTTGGCTGTACGACTCATAAAAAAATCTTAATAGTGGGATAAAATTAATAGTTTAACAATTTGCTGTAGCTTAAAATTTTTGCTATAATGCGATTACAATTAAATAATAAATTATCAAGAGTGCAGGTATTTTCCTTTTTTTTAGGAGAGCGGGAACTAGCCCGATAATCTGCCAGCAACCTCAGAGCAAACCATCTGAAAGGTGCTAAATCTAGCCCATTATTGGGAAAGATAAAGGTCGATTTTTCATTTGTTAAAAAACTCTTTCCCTGGGGGAGAGTTTATTTTTTTGTCGATTTTACAAATATAAGTAATTAATAAATTTATGGGAAAAATTATTAGAACTTGCGAATTTGTTTCGCCTCAGCATCCTGATAAATTATGTGATTTAATAGCCGATAGTATTTTAGAAGCTTATTTAAAAAAAGATAAGACTAGTCGTGTGGCAGTTGAGGTTATGGCTGGCCACGGTCAAGTCACGATTTCCGGTGAGGTGACAAGTCAGGCGCAAGTTGACTTAGAATCAATTGTTAAAAAAATTGTTGGTGATAACTATCAAGTTCATAAATATTTAGTTGAACAAAGTCCTTTTATAGCACAAGGCGTTGATATGGGCGGAGCGGGCGATCAAGGTATTATGGTTGGCTATGCTTGTCGTGAGACTGAAAATTTCATGCCCTTAGAATATGATTTAGCGCGCAGGTTATGTCAGATAATTTATGAGATTTATCCATTTGATGGCAAGGTTCAGGTTACACTTGAAGATAAGGTAGTTAAAGTTGTGGTAGCTAGTTGGCAGAATGTTCAGCAAGAAGTTTTGGAAAAATTAGTCAAGCAATTTATTAAAGCTGACAAGTATTTAATTAATCCAGCTGGCGACTGGACCATGGGTGGCTTAGAGGCTGATAGCGGTTTATCAGGCAGAAAAATTGTGATTGATGCCTATGGTCCTAGGGTAGCGGTTGGTGGCGGTAGTTTTTCAGGTAAAGATTATACTAAAGTTGATCGCTCAGGTGCTTATATGGCTAGAAAAATTGCTGTTGGTTTGCTAAAAAAATACAATGCGCAAGAAGTCATAGTTGACTTAGCTTATGCTATTGGTGTTAAGGAGCCAGTTATGGCTGAGGCAGTGGTTGATAATAAAATAATTATTTTTAAAGACTATGATTTAAGTCCACAAGGGATTAGAAAACAACTTTCTTTAGATGATTTTGCTTTTACTAAAACTTCAAGCTGGGGGCATTTTGGACAAAGTTTTGAATGGGATAAATAATCTGATTATTTTTTTATGTTATTAAATTTATAGTTAGTCTTGACTTATTTATAAAAATTAAGTTTAATTTGGCTTAATTTTTAATTAAAAATAAGGTATAATAAACTCATGCCGCAAACAATATCTACCCCGGCTATTTCTTTGGCTTATAGGCCGTGGAAAGAGCATGATTTATTGGTCACTGTTTATACTTTAGAGCAGGGTAAAGTAGATTTATTAGTTAAATCTGGACGGCGCTTAAACTCTAAAATGGCAGCTCATTTAGAGCCTTTTACCTTACTGGAATTAATGATTATTGAGGGTAAGAGTTTGCCCACGGCCGCAGCAGCTTCGAGTCGTAATTGTTATGTTGGTCTTAAGAGTGATTATAATAAATTAATAGCAGCTGGGTTTGCAATTAGACAGTTTAATCATTTAGTTAAGATAGGTCAAAGAGATGATAGATTATTTCATCTTTTAGCTGATTTTTTTGCTTTATTAAATGAGGCAAAGGCCGAGGCAGAGTGGTATAAATGGTTTAGTAAAATATTTTTATTATTAAGTTTGGAAAATTTAGGTCATGGTTTAGCTAAACATAGCGACTATGAGATTAATCCATCATTGTATGCTATGGCTAAATATAGTTTACCTCGTAATAAATTTAAACATATGAACCGTTGGCTTGATAAAATATTGCCGGCGGCGATAGAAAATGCTTTATGATGCGAACACATACTTGCGGTGAATTACGCCGCTTAAACGTCGGAGATAAAGTTAAATTAACCGGTTGGGTGCATAGTCGCCGCGACTTAGGTGGGGTGATTTTTATTGATTTACGCGATCGCTATGGTTTAACGCAATTAGTGTTTAATGCTGATTTTTTTCCTGAAGCAAATAAACTAGCTAATAGTTTAAGACATGAATATGTTATAGCTATTGCCGGTGAGGTTAAAGCTCGGCCCGAAGATATGATAAAAAAAGATTTAGCTACTGGCGAAATTGAGATTTTAGTAAGTGATTTACAAATTTTAACTGCTAGCGAAGTCTTACCTTTTGAAATTAATAATGAAGAATTAATTAACCAAACTAAAGAGAATTTAAGATTAGAGTATCGTTTTCTTGATTTAAGACGCCCAAAATTACAGGCGATGTTAAAAACCAAGGATGAATTTTTTACCTTTTTAAGATCATATTTTCATAAGCACAATTTTGTTGAAGTGCAAACACCGATTTTAGCCAACTCTTCGCCTGAGGGCGCGCGCGACTTTTTAATCCCGTCGCGACTTTATCCCGGCAAGTTTTATGCTTTGCCTCAAGCGCCGCAACAATTTAAACAATTATTAATGGTAGGAGGCTTAGATCGTTATTTTCAAATCGCACCTTGTTTTAGAGATGAGGATACGCGTCAAGATCGTCACTATGGAGAATTTTATCAGCTGGATATGGAAATGAGCTTTGCTGATCAAGAAGATGTTTTTGAAATTATGGAGCCATTAATGAAAGAGGTGACTAAAAAATTTAGTCAGAAAAAAATTATTAATTTAACAAAAGATAAAAAATTTATTCGTTTGCCTTGGCGTCAAGCCATGGAAACTTATGGAACTGATAAGCCAGATTTACGTTATGGTTTAGATATAAAAAATATTTCTGCTTTATGTAAAAATTCTAATTTTCCTGGTTTTGATGAAGCCCTAGCTAAGGGTGGCCAAGTTTATGCTCTAGTTATTCCTCAGGCTAGTAATTTTAGTCGTAAAGAAATTGATGAATTAAAAGATTTGACTACTAAATATAAACTTAAAGCTTTTGCTACTCTAAGCTTAGAAACTGGTGGAGAAATCAAGACTTCTTTAGTTAAATTTATTAAGGAGAAAAAATTAGAGGAAATTTGTGCTAATATTGGAGCAAAAAATCTTAGCTTAGTCATTTTAGCTAGTGGTAAATGGCGTGAAACATGTGAAGCTTTGGGTGCAATTAGAATAGCTTGTGCTACTAAACTTAACTTAATTGATAAGCAAGCTGCAGCTTTTTGTTGGATTACTGATTTTCCAATTTATGAATATTCAGAAATTAAACAGGGAATTGATTTTGGTCATAATCCTTTTTCCATGCCACAAGGCGGTCGTGAAGCTTTAATGACTAAACCGCCTTTAGAAATTTTAGGTTATCAATATGATTTAGTTTTAAATGGTTTTGAGGTTTCGTCTGGGGCAGTCAGAAACCATGACGGAGAATTATTATATAAAGTTTTTGAGATAGCTGGTTATAAAAAAGAAGAAGTTGACAAAAAATTTGGTGGTATGATCAGAGCTTTTAGTTATGGAGCGCCGCCGCATGCTGGTAATGCGCCCGGCGTTGATCGTATTTTAATGGTGTTAAATGACTGGGAATCAATTCGCGATATTTATGCTTTTCCAAAAGATGGCCAAGGTAGAGATGTGTTAATGGGTTCTCCGAGCGAGGTTGATGAAGAACAGTTTGATGAGCTAGGAATCAAATTAAAAAATAAATAAAATTGACAATCAATAATCATATGAAAAACAATAATGCTAAGTTCGCTTTTCTCTACATGTTTTCACTCGTAGCTCTTTTGTTTATGGCCTTAGGAACCGGACAAGTCATTTTTCAAGCCATTAATAAATTTATTGCCGATCCTAATATTTTACCTTATGGGAGTGATTTTAATTCTGAGGCTTTGAAAATGGCAATTTCAGCTTTAATTATTTCAATTCCGGTTTATTATTTAATTATGCGCTATTTAGCTAAAAGTTTAGTTAAAGGTGAGCTAGACAAAGAGTCAGCCATTAGGCGTTGGCTAGTTTATTTTATTTTGTTTGTTTCTTCGGTTGTTATGATTGTTTGGCTTATTATAACGATTAGTAATTTTTTAAATGGTGAATTAACTTCTAAATTTGCTCTCAAAGCTTTAACGGCTATTGTGATTGCTGGTATAATCTTTTCTTATTATTTTTATGATGTTAAGCGTGAAGAAATTAAACCAAAAAATAAAGTTATTTTAACTTATTTAATTGCCACACTAGTTATTACGGTAGGTAGTTTAATTGGTAGCTTTTTCTTTGTTGAGTCTCCGGCTGAAGCGCGTGATCGTAAGCATGATGAAAAGGTTTTAGGTCAATTTACTGAATTAGATAGTGCTTTAAATACTTATTACACTAAATATAATAAATTGCCTGACACTTTAGAGCAGGGTATGGCTGAAACGCCTTATTTAAGTTTAGACAAGTTTAAAGATCCGATTACTGGGCAAGCGTATGAGTATAAGCGTTTAGATAATGATACTTATGAATTATGTGCTGATTTTAAAACTGATAATCGAGACATTAAAGATCAGGCCATGTATGTTTACTCTGATCGCTGGCCGCATGAAACAGGCTATCAATGTTTAAAGCAAAAAGCGCTAGATTTTAATAAAGAAGGTGCCGTACCAACTGAGAAGATGGTGAGATAATAATTAAAAAAATAACAAGTAGCAAGTGGCAAGAAAAATAATTGCGACTTGTCACTTATAAACAATATGAAAAAGCCTCAATCAATTCCAGCTAAGATTTTAAATATGCTGGATACATCAAAAATAAGTTATAAAGTTTTAGCTCATCGCACGGTTTTTACAGCGTATGATGCGGCCGCGACTTTAAAAAAGAAACTTGAGCATATTGCCAAAGCCTTGGTTGTTATGGCCGGTAATTTTCCAGTGATTGTTATTATGCCGGCGCATGCTAGACTTGATCAGAAAAAAATTAGTCAAATTTTAAAAGCTAATTTTAAGGTTAGCGGTAAGGCTATAATTCCTAAAGAAAAAGTAGCGCAAAAAGTTATTAAAGATGCTAAAAGGCCAGTCAGTGCTTTTGGCTCATTATATAAATTGCCAGTCATTATTGATAAAGGTTTAATTACTAATCACTTGGTGGTTTTTCCAGCGGCCAGTTTTAATAATTCTATTGAGATGATGGTTAAAGATTTTGTTAAATTAGAAAAAGCTGTGGTTGGCTCGTTTGGGCAAGCGAATAAAATTAAACCGCAAAAGATTCAAAAAACAAAAAAGAAAAAAACCATCTACTCTAAAGCTCCCGCCTTCGCTAAAGCTTCGGCGGGCAAGTCGGTGGGCAATCAAAAAACAAAAAAGACTGTGGCTAAGAAAAAAATTATAAAGAAAAAACTTCAAGCTAAAAAGCGTTAAGTTGGCATGTTAAATATAAGATTAGAACAATTTGAAGGACCTTTAGCCTTGCTGGTTAAGTTAATTGATCAGTCTGAGCTTGATATTACTCAAGTTAGTTTAGCTAAGGTAGCCGATCAATATATTGCCCATCTTAGAAGTTTAACTAATATTAATCCCGATGAAATGGCGGATTTTTTAGTTGTGGCCGCGCGGTTGTTGTTAATTAAATCTAAGGCTTTATTGCCTTATTTATTACCTGAAGAAGAACAAGTAATTGAAGAATTTGAACAACAGCTTCGCATGTATAAAGAGTTTATGGAAGCCACTAAAGGCATTGAAAAAATGGTGGCCGGTAAAAGATTTATGTTTGAGCGTGAATTTAACCGTAAATCAATCTTAGCTAACTTAAATATTTTTGCACCGCCGAGTAATTTAAAAGCGCAAGATATGGCAGAGATTTTTAAAAACCTTATTAAACAAATAGATATTAAGCCATTAGAAATTCTTGAAGAAGCTAAGATTTTGATGAGTATTAGTTTAGAAGAAAAAATTAGGTTTATTGAAAAAGAGTTAGTTAGTAAAATAAAGTCGCGTTTTAGTGAGATTATAAGCCAAGCCTCGTCTAAGGTTGAAGTGATTGTTAGTTTTTTAGCTATGTTAGAATTAGTTAAACAGAAAAGTATTAGTGCCGAACAAACTGATTTATTTTCTGAAATTGAACTTTATTCATTTTCGCCTGAGAGCGAAAATTTAGACACATAAAATATGAATTTATCATCATCTTTAGAGGCCTTATTATTTGTGGCTGCCAAACCTTTAAAAGTTAAAGATTTAGCTGATTTTACTAAGACTAAACCCGAGCAAGTGATTAATGCGTTAGATAAATTAGTCGAGGATTATAATGCTAGTGAAAGAGGTTTAGCAATTATAAAACAAGGCAGTAGTTACCAAATGGTAACAGCGCCGAAGCAAGCGAGTTTAATTAAAGAATTTGTTAAAGATGAAACCATGGGCGAGTTAACTCGTCCTAGTATCGAGGCCTTAACTATTATTGCTTATCGTGGGCCAATTACTAAGCTTGATCTAGATCGTATTCGAGGGGTTAATTGCGCTTTGATTTTAAGGAATTTATTAATGCACGGCTTAATTGAAGCACAGTTTGATAAAAAGAAAAATGAAAATTACTATAATATTACTCTTGATTTTATTCGCTTTTTGGGGATAAAAGATGTGATAGAATTACCTAATTATACAAAATTATCTACTGATGACACTTTAGATAAAATATTAGAACAACCCGAAATGGTAGTTAATTAAATTTTATGCCGGCCATTATTGGAAGTATTATTTTAATAGCAGTGTTTGTTTTTTTCTCTTGGCAGGGTCCAGCTAATTCTCGGCCAGCTAAAGTTGAGATCATTGAACATCATATTCCAATTAGATTGGTTGATGTTAAATTACCCGAGATTAAAGCCATGAGCGTTGTCACTTTAGATAGTGAAAGCGGCGCCCGTCTACTTGATTATAAAGCCGACGAGAGGCGTTCTTTAGCTAGCTTAACCAAGCTTATGACAGCTATGGTTTTTTTAGAAACTGCACCAGATTGGAATAAAAAAATAGTTATTTTAAAACAAGACATCCAGTCCGATAATAAACCTAATATTTTTGTAGATGACGAAATTAATCTTAGAGATTTGTTCACCATTTCTTTAATGGCGTCTGACAATACTGCGACTACAGCTTTAGTTAGATCTACTGGTTTAACTAATCAAGCCTTTACTGAATTAATGAATAATAAGGTTAAACAACTTCGTTTAGCGGCTTATTTTATTGAGCCTACTGGTTTAGATGCTGGCAACCAAGGCACAGCTTTAAGTGTGGCTAAGATGATTGAGCGAGCTTATAAATATCCTGAAATTGAACAAGCCTTAAAATTTTATCATTATACTTTTAAAGTTTCCCAGCAAATAACTAGACGAGCTACTTCAACCAATCAATTAATCGGTCGTTCTTTGCCAGCTGGCGCTAAAATGTTAATTGGTAAAACGGGTCATTTAAATGAAGCCGGCTATTGTTTTGCTGGTGTATTTGAAACTAAAGGGAAAAAAATTATTACTGTTATTTTAGGCTCATCTCAGGCTGATAATCGCTTTATTGATACTATAAATATTTTAGATTGGACATTAGGGGCCTATTTATGGGACAATAATAAGATAAATAAATAAATTTTATGTATTTAGTCGCTAATTGGAAAATGAATTTATCAGTTAAAGAAAGTCTAGCCTTGGCCGAAGATTATCTTAGTTTATTTAAAAAAACTAAGGCTAAAATTATTGCTTGCCCATCGTTTGTGAGCTTACCTTTTGTAGCTAAAGCTTTAACTGGCAGTAATATTATAGTTGGGGCGCAAGATGTTTTTTGGGAGACCAAGGGTGCTTTTACTGGTGAAGTTTCGCCTTTAGAATTAGTGGAAATGGGAGCTCATTACGTTATTATTGGTCATAGTGAGAGACGGCATTATTTAAGTGAAGAAGATTGGATGATTAATCATAAAATTAAAACTGCTTTAGCTACTAAACATCTAAATCCAATTTTATGCATTGGAGAAAGTGCTGAAGATCGGGAGCGAGGAGAAAGAGAAGATGTCTTAGCTCGTCAATTAGCCGAAGCTTTGGCTAATGTTACTTTAGGTTTAAATCAAAATTTATTAGTGGCTTATGAACCAGTTTGGTCCATTGGCACAGGAGAATTACCTGAGCCAGAAGAAATTGCTTATGTTAATGATGTAATTAGGGTTTTATTAAGACGTTTTCTAGGCGAAAGATCTGATCGTTCATGTGCGGTTTTATATGGCGGGAGTGTTGATGAAAAAACTATTCAATCGATTATGTCTACTGGTGTAGATGGTTTTTTGGTGGGCGGAGCCAGTTTAAGAGTTAAAGATTTTTACCGCCTAACAGAAAGACTTGTCAAATAAAAATTTTGTAATTATATGAAAAAAATAAAATTTTCTAATTTAACTTCGGCGCCACTAGATGTGCCACGTAAGCAAAGAAATAAATTTTTAAATAATTTAAGTTTATTAACTAAAAATACTGGGCGTTTATTCATTTTAGCTGGCGATCAACGGGTTGAACATTTAAATAATGATTTTTATGGACCAGACATTGCTAATGAAGATGCTCAACCTGAGCATTTATTTAAAATTGCTGCGTCTGCTCGTATCGGTGCTTTGGCAACTCAAATGGGTTATATTGCTCGTTTTGGCGCTACCTATCCTAAGGTGCCCTATTTAGTTAAATTAAACTCTAAAACTAATTTAGTGCCGACGAGTCAACAGGATCCTTATAGTCCTGCTTGGGTTGATATTAGGCAAGTAGTTAATTTTAGTAAAGATTCAGGTTTAAATATTTTAGGCGTTGGTTACACAATTTATTTAGGAAGTAATTTTGAAACCTCTATGTTGCGAGAGGCAGCGCAGATTATTAGTGAAGCGCATAAGTATGGTTTAGTGGTTTTACTTTGGGCTTATCCGCGTGGTCAAGCAGTTGAAGAAGAAAAAGCCGCTCATTTAATTGCTGGGGCGGTTAATGTTGCTTCAGCCCTAGGCGCTGATTTTGTTAAAGTTAATCAGCCAGAACCTATTACCAATGATGGTTTAATGGAAATTATATCCGCCGGGCAAAGAACCGGTGTAATTTTTGCTGGTGGCTCAGCTACTTCAGCAGCTGATTTATTAAATCGATTTTATCTTTATACTCATCGCTTTGGTGCAGCTGGCGCGGCGCTAGGACGCAACTTACATCAGCATAACTTGACCGACGCCGTAGCCTTGGCTAATGCTATGGCAAGTATAATTTATGATGGTCAGGCGCCAGAAGTTGCTCGACGTCTAGTTAATAAATAATTAGTTATGGAATATATTATTAGTTGGTCAATTTTTGGTGTTTGTTTGGTAATTATTTTAATTATTATAATGCGTAAAGCCAGTTTATTGGCCAAGATTGATGTTGCTCAAGTTGCTAGTGAAAAAGAAAGAGCTTTAAAGGAACAGATTATGGCTGATCGTTTAAAAAGAAAATTAAGTCGTTGGGGTTATTTAATTATTAAATTTTTAAAGCCAATTTCTAAATTATTGCGTAATGGTTTTGATTGGTTATATAATTTTTTAAATAATTGGCAACGTCAACAAGTTAATCGTACAGCAGTTTTAAATCAGGCGATTGATAAAAGAATTGAAGCTTTATTAGCTGAGGCTGAAGACTTAATTAAAGCTGATCGTTTAGAAGCAGCAGAGAAGAAATATATTGAAATTATTGGTTTAGATCCTCTTAATTTTTTAGCTTTTAGTAGTTTGGGTGAGGTTTATTATCATCAACAAAATTTTAATGAGGCTAAACAAACTTTAGAATATGCTTTGCGTTTAAGACGTAAAGCTTCGTCTTTTAAGGAAAGTTTTGAATCTAATATTAAAGATGTTGAATTAGCTAAGGTTAATTATTTATTAGGTTTGGTCTTTTTAGAAACACAAGAATTAACTAGAGCGATTGTTAGTTTTAAAAGAGCTTTAAAAATTGAAAAAAATAATCCTCGTTACCTTGACAGGTTAGTCGAAGTAAGTATAATGAAAAAAGATAAAATTTCAGCTTATGAGGCTTTAAAGCGTTTAGAGGTAGTTAATCCAGAAAATCAGAAGTTAGAGCAATTTAAGCAGAAAATAGGCGAGTTAGATAGTTAAAAGTTAAAAGTTGAAAGTTAAACTTTTATAGTTGTTTTACTTTTCACTTTCAACTTTTTAACTTTTTATTCGCCGTTGTAGCTCAGTTGGTAGAGCAACTCCATGGTAAGGAGTAGGTCAGCGGTTCAAGCCCGCTCAACGGCTCATTTTATTTACTATTTATGTCTCAATCAGCAATTGTTATTACCGGCGGCGCTGGTTATATTGGCAGTCATATTGCTAAACTATTTTTAAGCAAGGGTTTTAAGGTTATTATTATTGATAATTTTTTTCGTGGTTATAAAGAAGTGATTGATATTTTACAAAAGTTGGGTGAGCTAGAGTTTTGCCAAGTTGATATTTTAGACACTGACAGCTTAACTAAAATTTTTCAAACTAATGAAGTGGCGCTAGTTACTCACTGCGCGGCCTTATGCTATCCCGATGAATCAATTAAGTTGCCATTAAATTATTACGAAGTTAATGTGCTTGGTACCTTGAGTTTAATGCAAGCTATGGCTAGTGCTAAAATAAAGACATTAATTTTTTCTTCGACTTGCGCGGTTTATGGCGAAGCACAAGATTTGCCAATAAATGAAGAGCATCAACTTAAACCTTTAACGCCTTATGGTTTATCAAAATTATTAGCCGAACAAGCCATAATTTTTAAAGATTTAGATTATATTATTTTTAGATTTTTTAATGTTTGCGGCGCCGATCGTCTTGGTTTAATAGGTGACAGTAAGAAACCTTCTCAGCTTTTAATGCAAAATGCTGTACGCGGCGCTTTAGGAATTGAAAAATTTAGCTATACTTGTGGTAAAGTTAAAACACCTGATACAACGCCGATTAGAGATTATATTGATGTAGAAGATTTAGCTAACGCTCATTTTTTGGCTTATGAATATTTAATAAATAAGGGGGCTAGCCAAATAATTAATCTTGGTTCAGGTAAGGGTTTGTCAGTCAAGCAAATTGTTGACCAAGTAGAAAAAACTATGGGTGTTTTATTAGAAAAAAATCAAAGTCGGCCTCGTCCTGGAGAATATAGTGAAATTTATGCCTCAGCTAATAAAGCTAAGAAAATTTTAAATTGGCAACCAAGTAAATCTTTAGCAGATAGTGTAAAAAGCTTAGTAAATTGGTATAAAAAATACCCACACGGTTATAGATATTAGAGCTTGATAAATATGGTTTATTGTGTTATATTAGCTTAAGCCGCAAGGCTTTTTAATTTAATTTGGGTCGGTACCGAAGCGGTCAACCGGGGCAGACTGTAAATCTGTTGGCTTTCGCCTTCGTAGGTTCGAATCCTACCCGGCCCACCAAGAAAGTTAAAAGTTAAAAGTTGAAAGTTAAACTATTTTTATGATTTTACTTTTTACTTTTAACTTTTAACTTTATAACTAATTTGTATGTCACAAGATAATATGATTAAGATGCAGTGTACGGAAACTGGTGAAATTCGCCGCACTCATAAAAACAAGAAGACTTTAAAGGGTCGACTTGAATTAATGATGTATTCGAAAAAAGCCAAAAAGCATACCTTGCATCGTGAAACAAAATAAACTTTTGTCGCCACGTTTTACGTGGCATAGGCGGGATTCGTATAGTGGTAGTACAGGGGTCTCCAAAACCTCTAGCGGGGGTTCGATTCCCTCATCCCGTGCGTTGTTTAATATTTTAAAGCAAAAAATAGCCATAAGGCTATTTTTGTTTTATAATATCAAGGTAGGTTTAAGATTTAGTAAAATTACTTATATGTTATTTAATAGACCAGGTAAGCCAACCAAAACAAAAAAGGTGATTTATTTAAGCGCCTCGATTGTTTTAGGAGTTTTATTAAGTTTAATTGTTCATGTTTTAATAGAAATTAATTATTTATCCTGGGCTTTAAAACATGGTCAGGAAGTTAAATTTTATGGGGTTTGTGCTTTTCATCCGATATTACAAAGTGTTTTTTGGATAATTGGTGTAATAGGCGGATTTTTTGTAGGTAAATTTTGGTGGGTTAAAGTTTATATTGCAAGAGCTTGGGAAAAGAAAAAAATGAAATAAATTACTACTCTTTAATTTTTTCTATTAAGCATCTCTCTTACTTCAGGCAACATGCAAGCCGTCTGTTCAGTACAATCACTTGGCACATAGATAGGATTGTTAGCTATACAGTCGCGCGACTGTTTATTCCAATTACCGCATTCTTCCATACAACTAGCAAAAGCATCGTCTATATCTTGAGGTGTGACATCATCACCAAAACTAGCGCATAAGGCATAGTTTTCACAAACTTTAGGGCAGCCAGTTTTAATACTGGGATCATTTTGTTCTTCGTTTGGTTCTAGACTGTCATCTATACAATGTGGTTCATTATTAGAAATTTGCGCGCAATCATCAGCAAAAGAAAGACAACCAATAGTGGCTTCGTCCCAATCAGCTTCGCAAGATAATTGACAACTTAAGCTTTCAAAAATAGTACCATCTAAGTTAAGCTCTAGGTCAGCTTGCTCGCTAATGTAGTCACTACATAATTCAGGTATTTTACGATCACATAAATACGAACAAGCTAAAGTTGGATCAAATTTTTCTACTGTTTGTTCAGAAGATGTTTCAGTGTTAGTTACATTTGGTTTTTGACCACAACCAGTTAAGGTAATTAAAGTTAATAAGATAAAGGGTAAATAAATTTTTGACATAGTTTTTATAATTAAGATAATAATATTATAGCATGTTTATTCTAGATCTTGCATTTTAAACTCAGGTTAGTTTGTTGACAAACACTCATAATTTTTGTTATAGTTTTTTATTCATTAATTTTAATTAAGGAGGAATGAATGAAACTTGTTCTTTTAATTATTATAAGCTATTTTTCCGGAGCAATTCCTATTGGTTTTTTAATAGGTAAGATAATTACTGCTAGACTTAAACATAAGGATAAATTAAAAAACCATGGTTATTTTGCAAGTTTAAGAGCTAAATTTAAAAATGGTTGGGATATTAGAAAGTTTGGGTCAGGTAATCCCGGCGGAACCAATGTTTTTAGGGTCTTTAAAAGAGTCCCTAAAATTGGTCCTGCGCCTGGTGTTATTACCATACTTGTCCAAGCGCTAATGTCTTTTTCTGTAGTTTTATTTTTAGCACCTTATTTTGCTAATGGGATTAACACCTCTTTGTGCCAGGTTATAGCTGGATTATTTTGCGTCTTAGGCAATAGCTTTACTGTTTTTTTCCCAAGTAATTTTAAGGGAGGAAAAGCCGTTGCTACAGCCACTGGGGTTTTTGCTGCTTTAATGCCTTTGCCAGTCGTATTTGCTTTTTTAATTTGGCTAGCGATTGTCAAATTAAAAGGCATTGTTTCTCTAGGGTCAATTGTCTCTCCTTTTGCTTTATTAGTTGACTATTTTATCTATTTATGGATATTTGGCTTACCAGTTTTTAGCGTAGACAATTCTCCTAAGACAATCTTTATTATTATTTTAGCAGGGTTTATTTTATATACCCATCGCAAAAACATTAAAGCTTTGTTGCAAGGCAAAGAAAATAGCTTTAAAAAATAAAAACAGTCAATTAGTTATAAGTTTTTTATAATTTAATGGACTGTTTTTTTATAGGTTAAGATATTATTTTAAGTTATTGTAGTTTACAATAACTCTTATTTTTTTTATAATTAACACCATGTTAAAATTAAAAGATATTTTTCGTTTTATTAAATATGCTTTAAGCGGTGCTTTAGCAACTGCGCCAGAGTTGCTTATTTTATATTGGTTAACTGATAAACTTGGCGTGTGGTATGTTTATTCTTCGATTATAGCTTATGGTTTTGGATTTACTATTAGTTTTTTTCTGCGCAAATTCTGGGCTTTTAAGGATTATAGTTTTAAAAAAATTTGGCATCAGTTTTTAGTTTATATTACTGTTTTAGGAACTAGTTTGTTTTTAAATACCGCCCTAATAATCTTTTTAGTGGAAAAGCTTAATCTCTTTTATCTTTTAGCCCAGTTTGTTGCTGGTGTATTTATTGGTTGGCTTGGTTACTTAATCAATGAAAGAATTACTTTTAAGGTTAAAATTAGAGGTTAATTTATTGACAAGTAAGCTAATTTTTAGACATGGATTTTGCTGATTTTTTGTGTTATACTTTGTCATATGACGCGAAATGATTGGCCGATTATCGGCAACCAAGAAGCCATTGATTTTTTAGAGTCTTTATTGTCTTTTGAACGGCTTAATCCAGGCTCTATTGGCGGGACTTATTTAATTACTGGCCCTAATAAAGTGGGTCGTAATTCTTCAATTGAATATTTTATTCGTCGTTTATTGGGTCCCAATGAAGAAGATGATACTAGTACGATTGATATGTGGCCTGATGTTTTTCGTTTACGGCGCGCTGAAGATAAACGTGAAATAAGCGTTGAACAAGCTCGAGAGTTTAACTCGCGCCTAGCTTTAAGTTCGTTTGTTGATTCTTATCGTATTGGCATAATTCATGAAGCTGACCTGTTAACTATTGAAGCAGCCAATGCTTTACTTAAATCCTTAGAAGAAGCGCGTGATAAAGTAATTATTTTTTTAATTACTGAGCAAGCTGATCGTTTGCCCGCTACTATTGTTTCACGTGCCCAAAAAATAACTTTTCATCCAGTAGCTAGTGATGAGGTTTATGAATGGCTGATTACTGAGCATGATTTAGATCGGCCTTTGGCTAAAAACATTACCCGTTTAGCTGATGGTCGTCCAGGTTTAGCTTTAGCCTTGGCGCGCGATAAAGAATTATTAGAAAGCTATTTAGCACCAGCTAAGATTTTTATTGAAGCCTTTCATACTCCTTTATCAAATCGTTGGCAAGAAATAGCTAAGCTATTAGCTAAGGACAAAGGAGTAGGTAATTTTATTTTAGCTGATAATATATTGGCTAGTTGGCGTGGTATAACACGTGACATTATTGTAACGCTTTTAAATCAACCAGAGTTAGTACGTTATGCTTTTTTAGAACAAGATATAAGGCAAGCCGCTAAAAATCTGGGTTTAGCTGAGGCTCGTCGTTTAGAGGAAAAATTAAAACAGGCTAAGTCTTACTTAGTAGCTAATGTTAATCCTTTAACTATTTTAGAAAATATTTTTATTAATTTATATGTTTAATATGAAGTATAAAATTTTTGGGTTTAGCACCTTATTGGTTAGTTTGGCAATTTTGTCAGGTTGTACGATTAATTTTGGCAGTAAATCAACTGGACCTGATGGAGCAATTTTTAAAACTACTAACCAAGGTGAAACCTGGCAACAAAAAGCCCTAATTCCTACGACTTCTGGCCAGCCTAATAGTATTAGCAGTTTAAATACTAATGTTCTAGTCATTGATCCTAGCGACCAAAGGGCTTTGTATTATGGCACGGTTGATAATGGCTTATTCTATACTTATGATGGGGCTAATGGTTGGTGGTCGGTTTCGCCTTTAGGCAAGGTGACAATTAATGCCATAGCGGTTGATCCGCAAAATAAATGCATAATTTACGCTGCGATTGACAATCGAGTTATCAAGAGCTCTGATTGTAGTCGTACTTGGGAGCAAATTTATTTTGATAATAAACTTGATTTATTGATTTCCAGTATTATGATCGATCATTATGATAGTCGTAATGTTTATATTGGAACTTCGCGCGGTGAAGTAATTGTCTCGAATGATTATGGTAAAAGTTGGCGGACGCTTAATCGTTTTGATGATAAAGTTGTTAGAATTATGATCGCTCCCTCAGATAGTAGAATTATTTTTGCGGCCACAGAAAGAATTAGTCTTTGGCGCTCTAATGATAAAGGTGAGACTTGGGTTAGTTTGGCTGAAAACTTGAAAGATTTTCCTGATAGTAATCGTTTTCGTGATTTAGCGATATCTAAACTTCAGCCTGGTTTTATGATTTTGGCTAATAACTACGGTTTAGTTAAATCAATTAACTACGGTGATGATTGGACAGCTATTAAATTAATTACTCCGGAAAAAGAAGCGATTATTAATTCGGTTGCCATTAGTGAACAAGATACTAATAAAATTTTTTATACCACTAATACAACTTTTTATAAAACAGTTGATGGGGGAGAGAATTGGACCACTAAAAAATTACCGAGCGCTAGAGCTGGTTGGAAGTTATTGATTGATTCCCAGGATGATAAGGTAATGTATCTCGGAGTCCGTCAACTTAAATAAATTATTTTATTTTAAACGATATAACAAACTAATATATGAGTTCTTATCTTGATAAATTTAAATTAAATTTTAAACAAGCGATAGAGTTTTTTGAACGTGAAATTTCAACTTTGCGCACTGGTCGAGCTAATCCAGGTATGTTAGATGGTATTGAAGTACAGGCTTATGGCACTACTATGCCTTTAAATGGTGTAGGTAATATTTCTATTAGTGATGGTCGGAGTTTAGTTATTGTTCCTTGGGATAAAAATGTTTTAAAAGAGATTGAAAAAGCTATTGTGGCGGCTGATTTAGGCGTTGGCGTAGTTAATGAAGGTGATAAAATTCGTTTAACCGTACCGGCGTTAACTGAAGAAAATCGTTTAGAGTTGGTTAAAAAATTAAATACTAAAATGGAAGATGGCCGCATTACCATAAGACAAATTCGCGATGAAGTAAAACAGGAAATTGAGCAAGCTTTTGTTGATAAGGAAATTTCTGAAGATGATAAGTTTCGTTTTGTAAAAGAGCTTGATGAGGCAGTTAATAAGTATAATGAAGAGCTTAAAACTTTACGTGATCATAAAGAAAAAGAAATCATGACAGTATGACAATTTCAAATTATAAATTTCAAATTTTAAAACAAAATTAAAAATTAGAAATTGTTTTGAAATTTATATTTTGAAATTTAAAATTTATATATTATGACTATTATAATATTTCTAATTTTATTAAGTGTTTTGGTGTTAGTTCATGAATGGGGGCATTTTTTTAGTGCGCGTCGTTTTGGTGTGGGAGCCGAAGAATTTGGCCTTGGTTTTCCGCCTAGACTGTTTGGTTGGTATAGAAGAATTAATGGACAAGGTCGATTTTTTTGGGGCAATAAAGAAATTAAAGACGCTAAGGATACAGTTTATTCTTTTAATTGGATTCCTATTGGTGGTTTTGTAAAAATAAAAGGAGAGAATGGTGAAGATAAAGTTGATGAAACAAGCTTTGCCAGTAAGTCCATTGGTAAAAGAGCAATCATGTTATCAGCCGGCGTGATTATGAACATTGTTTTGGCGGCCGTAATTATTATTATTGGTCTGGGTTTTGGTTTACCGCAGTCTTTAGAAAGTGAAGCTTTATCAGACAAATTAACAGTTAGCGAGCGCCGGATACAAATTATGCAACTTAAACCAGGTTCGCCAGCTGAACAAGCTGATTTAAGAATGGGCGATGTTATTATTTCCATTAATCAGCAAACTTTTGCTAGCTATCAAGCTTTGCAAAATTTTGTCGCTGATAAAGCTGGTCAAGAATTAGTTTATGAAATTGGGCGAGGCGAAGAAACTTTTACCAAAACGATCGTGCCACAAATTATACCTGAGGTAGATCGAGCCGGCATTGGCGTGGCCATCGCAGAAATTGGTACGGTGCGTTATCCCTGGTATTTAGCGATTGTTGAAGGTCTTAAATTAACTGGTTTATTATTATGGGCAATTATTATTGGTTTAGGACAATTAATTGTCCGTCTTTTTTCTGGTGTTAGTGTTTCAGCTGAGGTGGCTGGGCCAGTGGGAGTTGCTGTTTTAACCGGCCAAATGGCTGATTTAGGTCTCGCTTATTTAGCCCAATTTGCTGCTTTGCTATCTTTAAATTTAGCCGTGATTAATTTTGTACCTTTTCCTGGCTTAGATGGTGGCCGAATGTTATTTTTATTAATTGAGAAAATTAAAGGTTCACCAGTTAAGCAAAGCACTGAAGCCATAGTTCATAATTTTGGTTTTTTATTGTTGATTTTATTGGTGATTTTAATTACTTATAAAGATATTATTAAATTATTTTAACAAGTACTGCGCTTAAGCTTCGTACTATAAATTTATGAAGTTAAATATTAAAGCTACTAACCTTAAATTAACACCTGCGATTAGAGCTTACATTGAAGAAAAAATGACTATGGTAGAAAAATTTTTAGGCAAACTAGAAGTAATTAATTGTGATTTTGAAGTGGAATTAACGACTAGGCACCATCATAAGGGGGACATTTTTCGCGCTGAAGTTAATTTAGAGATAGCTAAAGATTTATTGCGCGTTGAAAAATTAGAAGCAGATTTATATAAAGCGATTGATAAAGTAAAAGATCATTTAGTTGACGTTATAAAAAAATATAAAGCTAAAAGAATCGCTAAAAAAAGACAAGCTGAATAATGATTGCTTTTTTCTCTAGCTTAGCTTATAATAAGTTGAATTTAAAAAGGTTTATATGAGTTTTATTACTAAAGTTTTTGGCGACCCTAATGCTCGAGTGATCAAATCACTCGATTATTTGGTTAAGCAAATTAATGATTTAGAAGCTAAATATGAAGCTTTAAGTGATGAAGCTTTAAAGAACTTAACGGCTGATTTTCGTCAGCGTTTAGGTATTAAAATTAATACTGAAGGAAAATTAGAGCAGACCTTAACTAAAGAGGATGAATCTAGGATTTTGGATGAGATTTTACCTGAAGCTTTTGCCGCTGTTAGAGAAGCCGCTAAAAGAGTCATTAAACAGCGTCATTATGACGTCCAGTTAGTTGGTGGCATGGTGTTGCATAAAGGTCAGATTGGGGAAATGAAAACCGGTGAAGGTAAAACTTTAGTGGCAACTTTGCCTTTGTATTTAAATGCTTTGCCGGCTCGCGGCGCCCATCTTGTCACAGTGAATGATTATCTATCACGCGTTGGTGCCGGTTGGATGGCGCCGGTGTATCATGCCTTAGGTTTAACTACGGCCGTATTAATTCATGATCAAGCTTTAATGTATGATCCAGACTATATTGATGACAAGCAATTTGATGATAGATTAAAACATTTTCGCGAAGTAGAAAGACAAGAGGCGTATCAATGTGATGTTTTATACGGGACTAATAATGAATTTGGTTTTGACTACTTAAGAGATAATATGGTGGACCGCTTGGGTAATATGGTGCAACGTGATTTATATTACTCAATCGTTGACGAAGTCGACTCTATTTTAATTGATGAAGCTAGAACGCCATTAATTATTTCTGCGCCAGCCGAAGAATCAACTGATCGTTATTATAAATTTGCTCAGTTAGTCGAACGCTTAAAGGAAAATGAAGATTATAATGTTGATGAAAAAATGAAGGCCGCGACTTTAACCGAAGCCGGCATTGCCAAAATGGAAGATTGGTTGGGTATAGAAAATATTTATGCCACGGGCGGGATTCGTGAAGTCCATCACATTGAGCAAGCTTTAAAAGCTCGCGTTTTATTTAAATTAGATCGTGATTATGTAGTACGCGATGGTGAAGTGGTGATTGTTGATGAATTTACTGGTCGCCTGATGTTTGGTCGTCGTTATAGTGAAGGTTTACATCAAGCGATTGAAGCCAAAGAAGGTGTTAAAGTTCAACGAGAAAGTCGCACCTTAGCTACTGTCACTTTTCAAAATTATTTTCGTATGTATTATAAGTTGGCTGGTATGACTGGTACAGCTATGACTGAAGCTGAAGAATTTTTCAAAATTTATAAATTAGAAACCGTTTCCATACCGACTAATAAACCAACGGTTAGACAAGATTTAAATGATTTAATTTATGCTAATGAAGAAGCTAAATTTAAGGCTGTAGCTAAAGAAATTAAAGCGCGCCATGACAAGGGTCAGCCAGTTTTAGTAGGTACAATTTCCATTGAAAAAAATGAATATTTAGGTGCTATATTGGAACGCGAAGGTATTGCGGCCCAAATTCTTAATGCTAAACAACATGAAAAAGAAGGTCCAATTATTGCTCAAGCTGGTCAGCCAGGCGGTGTAACCATTGCCACTAACATGGCTGGTCGTGGAGTTGACATTATTTTAGGTGGTACGCCGTTTGATCAGACAAAATATGATGCGGTTGTGGCGGCAGGCGGTTTACATGTGATTGGCACAGAAAGACATGAAGCGCGCCGTATTGATAATCAGTTACGCGGTCGAGCCGGTCGTCAAGGTGATCCTGGTTCGAGTCAATTTTATGTATCTATGGAAGATGATTTAATGCGTATTTTTGGTGGTGACAGAATGAAGAATTTAATGAAAACTTTAAAATTGCCTGAAGACATGCCGATTGAAAATAAAGTGGTGTCTAAATCCATTGAATCAGCTCAGCGCCGAGTTGAAGGCAATAACTTTGATATTAGAAAACATTTAGTTGAGTATGATGACGTGATTAATCATCATCGTCAAGCCATTTATGGGCGACGTCGAGAAATTCTTTTAATCAGTGAACCCTCCTTCGTTTCTCAGAGCGAGACTACGGAGGGCATGAATAAAGCTGAGACTGATAAGACTTTAAAAGATATTATTTTAGATATGGTAGAAACAGAGATTGAACAAATTGTTAGTTTTCATACTGCCGCTGATAGTGTCAAAGAATGGAATTTACAAGAAATTAAAGAAAGCGTGATAACTATTTTTCCGGTAGAAGGAGAATTAAAAGCACACTTAGATAAAATAACTAAAGATTCTTCTAAGTTAGATAAAATAAAAATTAGAACCGAAGTGATTGAATATTTATCTGATTTGGCGCGCACCACCTATGATAAGATGGTAAAATTGGCGACCGACGCCGGGTTTAATTGGTTAGAGATTGAAAAAGCAGTTTTATTAAGATCAGTTGATGAATTATGGATGGATCATCTAGAAGTGATGGATTATATGCGCCGCGGTATTGGTTTGCGCGGCTATGGACAGCGCGATCCTTTGGTGGAGTATAAAAAAGAAGCTTTTAGATTGTTTAATGAATTAACAACTTTAATTCAAAAACAAGTGGTTTATTCAATTTATAAAATTGGCGGTTTGCAGAATTTTATCTTACCAACCATTAATTTTAACAATGTAACCATGAGTGCGCCAGCCAAAACCATGGGCGAGGGGAGTACTAGCACTACTCAAATTTTTACAGAACGAAAAATGAAAGATGAATCAGGCCAAAATGTCGGTCGCAATGATCCTTGTCCTTGTGGCAGCGGCAAAAAATATAAAAAATGCGGTCTCTTAGATACACCAGAGCATCAGCAGTTGATGGTGAAAAAATAATATGGATTTTGAGAATAATTTTAAAAATTTATCGGAGAATAAGGCAGAATTATTAAGTTTCGATTATGAATTTCGACACGATGAATCAAATGAGGAGTTTTTAAATAGATTTTTAAAACATCTTCGGGATGTGTCTGTCAAAGAAGATGGTGATTCCTTACTTGGTGCTGGAATAAATTTAAAGAAGAAAAAGAATTTTTTTACCCTGTCTAACAGCGATGAAAATAGATCTAAGTCAGAAAAAGCGATTTCCTTAGTGCTAAATAGAGAAATTGAGTCCGAAGGAAAGACAGAAGAATTGGCTGAAGAAAAAAATCAGCAAAATTTTTTGGTTTTACAAGAAGAAGTTTCTAATGCTAGTCGCGACGCGGCTTTATCTGATGAACAATTTACCGCTCAGAATTATTACGAAAACACCAATCAATATAGGAATTTTTTTCCTGATAATTTTAAAAAAGACGGTATTCCCTATGCTATTAGTCTTTTTGGCGTCGGTTTACAAAACTCAGTGGAAGTTGAAAAGTATTTTAAGTTAAAATTAGATAATAAAAATATATGTCTTCTTGGTGGAGGTCAGTCTTGCCAAGATTTAGTAAAAAGTAATTTAGTAAAACCAAAAGCTATTATAAATATAGATCCCTATATAGCGCAGGAAAACATTGATCGATCTTCTGCTGGTTCTTATACTAGTTTTAATCTGAAAGCAGACGACCCAAGTTTAGAGGATCATTTAAAAGAAATAGGTATTAGTAAATTCGATGAGATTTGGGCGTCTTATTCAGTGCCTTTTTACAATAAAAATCCTAAAGAGATCATGAATCTTTTTAGTAATATAAAAAGCTTGTTATCTGAAAATGGTAATTGTCGCATCACCCCCTTAAGTATTCAAGAGGGCTGTAAAGAAGTTTTTTTGGATGAAATAAAAAAAATTAAAGATTCAGGGGAGTTTAATATTCACTTAATGGATGATGCCTTGATTATACATAGAATTAAAAAAGAGACATAAGAATAATGGCTAAATTACTATATGGCTTTATGGTTGGCTACGAAAAAAAAATTTAACCATATAGCCATAAAACCATAAAACCATTTTTATATCTTGTCCACGATAACATGGAAAACATAGAAAAAGTAAACAACTGCAAAGAGAAGATTTTTTGAAAACTGACATAGGCACGAAGATTAAAAATGATATTGATGATATGCAAAATAAAGTAAAGACTATGGTTAGCGATCTTGGGCTTAATGAGTTTTTAAAAACTATTGATTGGGAAAAATATAAAGCAGTAGTTAATAAAGCTTTGGTAGATATTGAAGAAGATAATAGGCAATAAATTTGTTTATTAAACATGCCTGAGAATAATCAAACCAGGGCGGAAAAAAATATGAAGAAATTTTTTAAAATTTTAATAATTATAATCTTATCTTTTGTCGCTGTTTTTGTTTTTTATTTTATCTTTATAACGATTGCTAATAAGACAGTTAAAGATATAGCACCAATTAATGATAGTAAAATGGACATAAATATTGTTCCCATAGAAGATAAAGCTAACTCATATTTAGATTTAAAAAAAATTCATGATATTGCATTAAAAGAAGAAATTGATAGCCAAGAGCTAGAAAAGTATGTTAACTTAGAAAATTATAATAAAAATGAAGTTGAAAAAATACTTAAGAAATATAAAAAAATAGTTAATATAGTAGATGTAGCTATAAATAAAAAAAACTTTCAAAATCAGGACATTATTACGAATTTTAAAAATAACGATCCAACAGCCTATGTGCCAATAGCATATTTAAGAATCCCCGCCAGACTTTATATAATTAACAGTAATTATCTTTTTAAAAATGGTCAAGAAGAAAAGGCTTTTAATAATTTGGATAACTTATTAAAACTTTATAATAAAATAGGTAATTCAGAACCTCAGTCGACTTATCAATTTTTAGGAACTGTTTATGTTTTTGATCGTGCCTTGAATGCTCAAAGGCAGTATCTACAACAAACTAAATTAGATAATGTCTTGTTAAAGAATCACCAGATTTTATTATCTAATTTAGATATTAGTAAAGGATTATTGAATTCTTACAAGGGTGAATATTTTTTTGCGAAAAAAAATTTAAATGAATTATCAAGCTCTAATAACATTTCAAACTATTATTTTTTAAAAAATGAATGCCACAAATTATTTTATGACTCTTATATAAGAAGAATTAATTATATAGATATTACCTTCTCTGAATTTATTAAGAAAAATGATCATTATATAAAGCCGGAGTTTAATTTCTTAATATTTATAAAATATCTTTTTGCTAAAAATTCCACTTGCAAGATATTAAATGATTTAGATACAAATTTATTCGAGCCTACTCTTAAAAAGAAGCATACAATAGACTTTTATATAACTTTGAATAAATTGGTTTTTGCTAATCGCCTTTATTTTAATGATAATCAAAAATTACCAAATAAGTTAGAAGATTTAGTGCCTAAATATATAGAAGCCTTGCCCATAGATACCTTTTCCGGGACTAATTTTGGTTATGATAGTCAAAATAAAACCATCTATTCAACCGTTGATATTGAGTTAGTAGATACAAATTTTAGTATAAATTTTTAGAGTAATAGGATTATGGGGATCAAAAATAAATCCGGCTTTATTATTGCCATTTGCGGCGGGCCAGGCACTGGCAAATCAACTTTAGTTAATAAATTAACTGAGCATTATCATGATTCAATGCCTATTTTTGAGGGTGAAGAACATGATTTTCCAGAACGAATTAAACAGAATTTAAAAGATAACACAAATTATCTTGAGGTGATGATTTATTTTCGTAATCTTTTAGCCAATATGCATTTAGAAGCTGAACGTTTAAAACAGGCTGGCAAGTTTGTAATTATGGATACTTTTTGGCTGACCAATGATGTCTATGCTGAGACTTGGTTAGATAATGATTTTCATAAAGATATGATGAGAGAGGTATCTAAATTAGATAGTTTATTTTTATCAATGCCTGATTTAATTATTATTTTAGAGTCTAATAAAGATAAAGTTAAAGACTTCATGATGAAGCGCGGCAGATTATTTGAAATTGATGATGATGTTATTAAGCGTTATATCGCCGCTGGCGAAGCACATCATGATTTTTTTAAGGATCGACCCAATGTAATATTTATTGATCGTAGTCAACTAGATTTTAATAAGCCAGAAGATTTTAAAATTGTGACTGACTTAATTGATCAAAAATTAGTAAATTAATTTAGAAAAAAATAAAAAACCCTTTTAATTGTTTTTAAAACCAATTAAAAGGGTTTTGTGGTTGGATTTTTTGGGTCCCAATTTCCTCTGGCACTACCTGCCGGTTTCTTAAAATTTTTGGCTTAACTTTATCTCATAATAGCTACCTCCGAAGCTAATTAAATTATAAAGTTTTTTTTATGTTTATTACAATAACATATATATAAAATCTTGTCAAGGGGTAGTAAAATAAGGCAAAATTGTAAGTTTTACACATTTTTAAGCTTGCAATTTACAGCTAGTTAATTTACAATAGGACAGACAATAAAACATCTAATTTAATAAGATTTATGCCTGAATCGATTTTTAGTAGGATTTTCCTACCCAAAGGAAGAAATAAGGTCTGGTGGGCCTTTTTGTTTGTTTTAGTACTTACTATTGCTGCTGGTTTAGTCACTTTTGGCAATTATTATAATCAATCCGTGGCTAGCTGGAAATTACCTTTGCCGCATGTTAAAGAAGTGCCTTTTCGACTTGGCCTTGATTTACAAGGTGGCGCCCAGTTAATTTATGATGCTGATGTTTCAGCAGTGGAAACTAAAGATCAGGGTCAAGCTGTGGCTGGCGCTCGTGACGTAATTGAACGCCGGGTTAATGTTTTTGGTGTTTCAGAACCCTTAGTTCAAGTTAATCGTACAGCTGATGGTAAGTATCGTATTTTGGTTGAGTTAGCCGGTATTAGTGATATTCGCGAAGCGATTAAAAAAATCGGTGAAACTCCTTTATTAGAATTTAAAGAACAAAGAACCGAAGCCGCCACTTTAACTGAAGAACAGAAAAACGACTTGGCTGAATATAATAAACAAGCTGAAGTTAAAGCTCAGGAAGTTTTGGGTAAACTTTTGTCTGGTGGTGATTTTAGAGCTTTAGCTAAAGCTTATAGTGAAGATTCTGAAACTAAAGATGAGGGTGGCAATTTAGATTGGGTATCTAAACGCGATAATGCTGATTTAGCTAAAGCGGCTGAAGAAATTGGTGTTGGTAATGTTAGTAAAGATTTAATCAAAACTACCTCAGGTTACGAGCTTTTAAAAGTAGAAGAAAAGCAAATTAAAGAAGTTAAAGCCTCTCATCTTTTAATTTGTTATCAAGGGGCGGAAAAATGTACAGGCGAATTAACCAAAGAGCAGGCTTATGCCAAAATTAAAGATTTAAAAGCTAAAGCGACGCCGAAAAATTTTACCGAATTAGTTAAAGCTAATTCAACTGAAGACGGAGCTAAAGATACCGCTGGTGATTTAGGTTGGTTTGCTAAGGGACAGATGGTTGAACCGTTTGAAAAAACTGCTTGGGAACAAGAAGTTGGTACAATTTCCTATGTAGTAGAAACTAAATTTGGTTATCATCTTATTTATAAAACCGATGAAAATCCAGACTATCGTTTAAGTCATATTTTAATTAAAACTAAATCAGACGCCGAAGCTTTAGGAGTTGATGCTGAATGGAAAAATACGGAGTTAACTGGCCGTAATTTAAAAAAGGCTACGGTGCAATTTAGCCCACAAGACAATACCCCTGAAGTTAGTTTGGAATTTGATGATGAAGGCGCTAAATTATTTGAGGATATTACGGCTCGTAATGTTGGCAAACCAGTGGCTATCTTTTTAGATGGTTATGCGATTAGTATGCCGACTGTAAATGAAAAGATTACTGGTGGCAAAGCGGTGATTACTGGTCGTTTTACTACGGTTGAAGCTAAAGAATTAGTTAAGCGCTTAAACTCAGGTGCTTTGCCTGTGCCTATTACTTTAGTTAATCAGCAAACAGTGGGCGCTTCCCTGGGTCAAGAATCAGTTGACAACAGTTTAAAGGCAGGTATGGTAGGCTTAATTTTAGTAGCTTTATTCATGATAATTTATTATCGTTTTCTTGGTGTTTTGTCAGTCATTGCTTTAGGGGTTTATGGTCTTTTGTCTTTAGCTATCTTTAAGTTATGGCCTGTCACTTTAACTTTATCTGGTATTGCTGGTTTTATTTTGTCAGTTGGTATGGCGGTGGATGCCAATATTCTTATTTTTGAAAGGTTAAAAGAAGAGTTACGCGCTGGTCGTTCTTTAACCTCGGCAATTCAAGAGGGTTTTGCTCGTGCCTGGCCATCAATTCGTGACAGTAACTTTACAACTATTTTAACCTGTGTTGTTTTAATTGAGTTTTCAACCAGTGTCATTAAAGGCTTTGCTGTCACTTTGATGTTAGGTGTTTTATTATCAATGTTTTCAGCTATTACAGTCACTCGTACTTTTTTGCGTTTGTTTAGCGAACGTTGGTTTGAAAAACATCGCTGGTTAATTGGCTATAAAAAATCACATTAATAATATGATAAATTTTATTGCAAAAAAATCTTGGTGGATCTCTTTGTCAGCTATTTTTGTGGCTGTCTCTATCGTGGCCATTTCTTTATGGGGTCTAAGATTGGGAATTGATTTTACTGGTGGTAGTTTATTAGAGGTTAAATTTAATAATTTACAGCCAGTTATAAGCGAAGTAAATGATGCTTTAGCTGACTTAAAATTACAAAGCCTAACTATTCAACCAGTGGGTGAAACAGGTTTAATTTTACGTTTTCAGGAAACCAGCGAAGACACTCATCAGGCAGTGTTAGAAAAATTAACTAGCTTTGGAGCAAGTAAAGAAGCTGCCGCGCCAATTTTAGAAGAACAACGCTTTGAAGCGGTTGGTCCTTCGGTAGGTGAAGAACTACAACGTAAGGCTATTTATGCTATTGTTTTAGTTTTAATTGCTATTAGTTTATATATTGCTTGGGCTTTTAGAAAAGTTTCCCGTCCAGTTGTTTCTTGGAAATATGGAATAGCAACTTTAATTGCCTTGTTTCATGATGCATTAATTGTGGTAGGGTTTTTTGCTTTCTTAGGACATTTTTACGGTGTTGAAGTGAATACTAGTTTTATCGCCGCCGTGTTAACGGTTTTAGGTTTTAGTGTTCATGATACAATTGTAGTGTTTGATCGGATTCGAGAAAACTTGCCGCGCTCTAATGAAGATTTTGCTGGTACAGTTAATACTAGTCTTAATCAAACCCTGCATCGTTCAATTAATACTTCTTTAACTGTTTTCTTGGTATTATTATCTATTGTTTGGTTGGGTGGTGAGTCAATTAAGTATTTTGCTCTATCTTTATTAATTGGTATCTTTTTTGGAACCTATAGTTCAATCTTTTTGGCTTCACCAATTTTAGTAATGTGGGATAATTTTAGTCGTCGAAAATCATAGTTTACTGTATACAAATTTTGTACACCGCCTGGTTGAATAACTGGGCGGATTTGTTTTGACAAAGGCTGTTTTTTTAGGTAAACTAAAACAATATATTATATGCGTCAAACAAATTTATTTACTAAAACAAGCAAAGAAATTCCACATGATGAAACTAGTATTAATGCTCAACTTTTAATAAAGGCTGGCTTTATTTCTAAGTTGTCGGCTGGAGTTTTTAATTTTTTACCTTTAGGCCTTAGAGTCCATAAAAAAATTTGCCAAATTGTCAGAGAAGAAATGGACGCGATTGGTGGCCAAGAAATTTTAATGCCGGCTTTAACACCCAAAGAAATTTGGGAAAAAACTGGCCGTTGGTTAAAGTTTGATGCTTTATTTAAATTAAAAGGTGGCGATGAAAAAGATTATGCTTTAGGTGCGACGCATGAAGAAGTTATTACGCCTTTGCTTAAACAATTTATTAGCTCTTATAAAGATTTACCACAAGCAGTTTATCAAATTCAAACCAAGTTTAGAAACGAATTAAGACCTAAGGCTGGTTTATTGCGTGGCCGAGAATTTTCCATGAAAGATTTGTATTCTTTTCATGCTGATGAAAAAGATTTAGACGAATTTTATGATCAAGTGATTAAGGCCTATAAAAAGATTTATGATCGTCTTAGTATTGGTGAAATTACTTTATTAACCTATGCATCTGGTGGAGCTTTTTCTAAGTTTTCTCATGAATTTCAAACCTTAACCGAGGCTGGCGAAGATACAATTCATGTTTGTAATACTTGCCAGTCAGCGATTAATAGTGAAATTAAACCAGATATAGATAGATGTCCTAATTGCGGCGCCGTTAACTTTACTACTAAAATCGCAGTTGAAGTCGGCAATATCTTTAAATTAGGTACTAGGTTTTCTTCGGCTTTTGGTTTTGACTATATGTCTGAAACTGGAGCTCGTCGGCCAATTATTATGGGTTGTTATGGGTTTGGCCCTAGTCGTGTTATGGGTACTTTAGTTGAGGTGTTACATGATAAAAAAGGTATGGTTTGGCCTGAAGCGATTGCGCCTTATAAAATTCATTTATTAGCCTTAGCTTCAACCAACGAAGAGGTTAAGCATAAGGCGGAAATAATTTATCAGTCTTTAATGAAAGCTGGTTTAGAGGTTTTGTATAACGATCGCGAACAAAGTGCTGGTGAAAAATTTACCGAGGCTGATTTAATTGGTTGTCCATGGCGTGTCGTTGTTAGCGAAAGGACAATGATTGAAAAAAAATTTGAGTTAAAATCGCGTACCAGTGAAGAGACTGAACTTTTTAGTTTAGAAGAAATTATTAATAAATTAAAATAACTTTCAATTTTATAATTTACATTTGTGTTTAATAGATTTTTTGGAAAATTTAGTAAGGATTTAGGGATTGATTTAGGCACAGCTAATACTTTGGTCTACACACCAGATAAGGGGATTGTAATTAATGAGCCTTCGGTGGTAGCAGTTAATATGCGGACCGAAGAAATTTTAGCCGTGGGTGAAGAAGCTAAAAAAATGTTAGGCAAAACCCCAGCTCATATTCAGGTAATTAAACCTTTAGTTGATGGTGTTATTTCTGATTTTGAAGTGACAGAAAAAATGTTAAAATACTTCATTGATAAAGCTCATACTGAGCAATTTACTTTAGTGCCAAGACCCAAAGTTGTTATTGGGATTCCTCTAGATATTACTGAAGTAGAAAAAAAAGCCGTGGAAGACGCGACTAAATCAGCTGGCGCTCGTGAAGTTCATTTAATTGAAGAACCAATGGCGGCGGCAGTTGGAGCTCGTTTGCCAGTCACTGAAGCTAATGCCACCATGATCGTTGATATTGGCGGAGGTACAACAGAGATTGCAGTGATTTCTTTAGGCGGGTCAGTTAATTGGAAAAATTTACGTTTAGCTGGTAATTTTCTTAATCAAGATATTATTCAGTATTTACGTGAAGAATTTAATTTATTAATTGGCGAGCAATTAGCTGAAGAAATAAAAATTAGAATTGGTTCAGCTACACCTTTGCGTGAGTCTTTAGAAATGATAGTCCGTGGTCGAGATTTAATGAATGGTTTGCCTAAGGAAATGCGTTTAAGCGATAGTCAGGTGCGTGAAGCTATGTCAAGAAGTATTCATCAGATGATTGATAATATTAAACTTATTTTAGAAACCACGCCACCTGAATTAGTGGCTGATATTTATGAATACGGTATTATTTTAACTGGTGGCGGATCTTTGTTACGTGGTTTAGATCAAGAAATTGCTAGCGCTACAAAAATTCCTGTACGAGTAGCTGATGATCCCTTGACTTGTGTTGTACGAGGTACAGGTATTCTTTTATCGGATGCTAATTTATTAGGCCGTGTAGTTGTTCCTAGTACTAAGGAGTTATAAAGTTATAAAGTAAAAAGTTACAAAGTTTAAATTTGATAATAAAATAATATTTATATTATTGTCTCTTAACCTTAAACTTTATAACTTTATATTATATTGTATGTTAAACAAACGCCCAATCATAACACTAGTTGTTCTTGGTGGTATTATTGCCGGCTTGATTTTTTTTGGTCAAGGTAATAGTTTTTCTTGGTTAGGTAAAATTACTCGCTCATTACTAAATCCTGTGGCTGGTTTATTTTATAGATTTAGTTCTAATTTTAAATCAGATCAGGCTTTAAATTTAGAAGATTTAACTAAGCAAGTTGAAACTTTAACTCAAGAGAATCTAAAACTTAAAGTACAAAATGCTAAATTTCTAACTTTAGAAGATGAGAATAGACGGTTGCGTGATTATTTAGTGTTTGCTCAATCAAGACAGCTTTCCTTACAGATGGCCGAAATTATTTCGAGCGGTACAGCTTTAGATAGTTGGCAAAACAAAAGAGTTATTACTTTAAATCAGGGCTCTGATCAAGGAGTTAAGATTGGTTTACCAATAGTTAGTTCAGAGGGTGTTTTGTTGGGTAAGATTACGGCGGTAAAAAATAATTTAGCTGAAGCCTGTTTATTATATAGTGCTGATTGCCAGTTGGCAGTTGGTTTAGCTGGACAGGGAAAAACTATTGGTATTGCCCGTGGTGATTTAGGCTTAAATATTACTGTGGAATTTATTCCTCAAGATCAAACAATTGTCGAAGGTCAAGTTATAGTTAGTTCTGGTTTAGAGGCTGATATGCCACCTGGTTTATTGATTGGGAGTGTTAGTCGGGTAATTAAGCAAAGTAATGAATTATGGCAAAGCGCCATTATTAATCCAGCGGCTGATTTTAATAATTTACGTTTTGTCGCCATTCTTAAATAATTATTATGTATCGCTCTGTTTTTATTAATATTTTAGCAATCGTCGGCTTAGCTTTTTTAGATGTAGCCTTAGTGGCTAACTTGCCCTGGGGATTACATCGTTTACATTTATTATTATTAGCTTTAGTTTTTGTAGTTCTATTATCTAATATTCGCTTAGCAGCCTGGTGGGCCTTAGGTGGGGGGATTATTTTAGAATTGTTTTCATTTACTTGGTTTGGTAAATACTTAAGTTTAATTTTTATTAGCTTACTAGTAGCTCAAATTTTATTAGATAAAGTTTTAACTAATCGCTCTATTTATTCGGTAATTATTATGACTGGGTTAATTACTTTATTGTGGGATATTGGTTTTTTATTATTTGATTATCAAACAGTTGTTTGGTCTTGGCTATATTTAATAAAAAACCTTGGCTTATCTTTACTGTATAATATTGTGGCGGCTGGTTTAATTTTTTATTTATTAAATACTTTTTCTCGACGTTTTCAGCCGGTATTTTTATTGTCTAAAAAATAATTGGTATGATATTTTTTTCTCGCCGTCAAACTAAAAATCATGATCCTTTTATTATTAAAGAAGGTCAGCTTAAATATGGTAAATTTGCTGGTAAGTTTCATCGTGATTGGGTGGAATCAGCTTTTACCCCCACAGAAAGGGGCGAGGAAACAGTAGGTAACCGTGTATCGGTTAATTATATTAATTTGCTCAAATGGTTAGTGTTAATTTTAGCTTTAACTTTAATTGGCCGTTTATTTTGGTTGCAATTTGTTAGAGGCGAATATTATCGAGCGGTGGCTAATGGCAATCGTTTACGTTTAGAAAGAATTGAGGCTAATCGAGGTATTATTTATGATGTTAATCATTTACCTTTAGTACATAATGTAGCTAATTTTTTATTATATTGTGTACCGTCTGATTTACCTAAAGACAAAGTTGAGCGCGATAAAATAATTAATGATTTAGCCCAACTAACGCAAAAGTTTTCTGCCTTAGATATTAAAGCTAGTCTAGATGACTTAACACCCGATAAGCTAGATTACTACCAGCCTTTATTTTTAGCCGATAATATTGATTATGAGCAAGCTTTAAAAATTTATCTTGAGTCACTATCTACTCCAGGTGTATCTTTATTAAATACTAGTCGGCGTAAGTATGATTTTTCTACTTTTTCCTTAGCCCATGTTTTAGGCTATACTGGTAAAATTAATTCTGAGGAATTAGCTAAACAAAGAGAAATTTATTTTCCTTTAGATTATTTAGGTAAAACTGGCGTAGAAAAATCATGGGAAGAAACCTTGCGTGGTGTCCCTGGCTTTAAGCAAGTGGAGGTTGATGCTTTAGGTAAAGCCAAAAAAGTTGTTAGTGAAAGTCAGTCTGTGCCAGGTAATAACCTTATTTTATCACTTGATGCCGTGGCTCAGCAGAAATTAGAAGCTATTATAGCTCATTACCTTAAACAGAATGGACTAAAACGAGCTGCAGCTGTAGTGCTTAACCCTAATAACGGAGAAATTATAACTTTAATTAGCTTACCAGCTTTTGATAATAATACTTTTGCACGTGGCATTACTAATAATGAATATCAGGCTTTAGAGCAGTCGTCTGATAAACCTTTATTTAACCGAGCAGTGTCAGGCGAATACCCATCGGGCTCTACAATTAAACCAGTGATCGCTGCTGCGGCCTTGGAAGAGAAAATCATTACCGCCGCTACCTCTTTTTTAAGCTCTGGTGGTATAAGAATTGGTCAGTGGTTTTTCCCTGATTGGAAGGCCGGTGGACATGGACAAACTAATGTTAAAAAAGCCATTGCTGAATCAGTTAATACTTTTTTCTATTATATTGGCGGAGGTTATAATGCTGAACAAGGTGGTTTTATTGGTTTGGGGATTGATCGTATGGTCACTTATTTTAGGAAATTTTTATTAGGCACTAAGTTAGGCATTGATTTGCCTAATGAAGGTGCTGGTTTTGTACCTACTAAAGAATGGAAAGAAAAAACTAAAAAAGAAAAATGGTATGTTGGTGATACGTATCACGTGGCAATTGGTCAAGGTGATTTAATTGTTACGCCCTTACAAGTCGCGGCTTATACTATGTTTTTTGCTAATGGTGGGAAAATTTATCAGCCACATATTGTTAAAGAAGTTACTCAACCCAATGGAGAAGTAGTTAAAAAAATTGAACCCGAGTTATTAGCGTCTAATATAGTTAATCAAACTAACATACAAACTGTTCGTGAAGGGATGAGACAAACAGTGACTTCTGGCTCAGCGCGTAGTATGAATTCCTTGCCAGTTGAGGTGGCTGGAAAAACAGGCACAGCGCAGTGGTCAACTAAAAAAGAGCCGCATGCTTGGTTTACTGGTTTTGCGCCCTATGAAAATCCTGAATTAGTGATTACGATTTTAGTGGAAGAAGGAAAGGGAGGGGATTTTATTGCTTCGCCTATTGCGCGTGAGTTTTTAGCTTGGTATTTTGGAGAATATAAAAAATAATTTTTTTCCATTGTCATTGTCCGGCTTGACCGGGCAATCTTAGATTATACAGGATAAAAAAAGATCCCCCGCTTTAAGCGGGGGATGACACAGAAAAATTGAAAAAAGCGTTAATTTAACTTTTTAGTTAATTTAACGCTTTTATATTTTGCACGGAGTAGAGGGCTCGAACCTCTATCAACGGTTTTGGAGACCGCCGCACTAGCCACTATGCTAACTCCGTGTGTTTTCCGATGATCTATATTTATTTTGTTTCAAAATAAATTTCCGAATCATCTAGTGGAGAAAAAACATATCCGAAGAAAAAAAGATATCCTTCCCTGGTTATTAAATTAAGTGATTTAAGCGGTTTAGGATAATTTAATGCTTCAAATCCTTTTTTAAAATAATTTGTCAGTTCTTCAATATTGGAACATAGGTCACTGACTTCAAATAATTTGAAAAAAGTTTTTATTTTTTCAGCTATTTTTATATAGCCATCTTCAGAAGAAGCCAGTAATTCCCAATCTTCTGCAGTCATATCTTCTGCTTCTTTATCTAGTATAGATTTTTCTTTGTCCATCCTGAAATATTTTGTTTTTAAAAGAAAATTTATTTATTTAAAAATTACAATAAAATTTATATTTTGTCAAACTATTTAGCACTCTTGACGATAGACTGCTAAGAGTGATAAAATGACCATAGATTTAATAAACTAGTTTATGGAAGAAAGAAAAAAGCTAATCTTAGATATAATTATTAAGGAGCATATTACAACTGGTTGCCCAGTACCGTCTTCTTTGGTTGTGGATAAATATCATATACCAGTTTCTTCAGCTACAGTCAGAAATGATATGGCTGAATTAGAAGAAGGTGGCTGGATTGTTCAGCCCTATACCTCGGCGGGTCGTATTCCAACTGAAAAAGCTTATACTCAATATACTAAGGAGCTTGAAGATAAGACAATTTCTAAAAAAGAAGAAGATTTATTAGCCGGCGTTGGGACTGATAATGAATTTGCAGATAAGCAAGTAGCTAAGCAGTTAGCTGGTTTATCAGGCTTAGCTGTGATTTGGGCCTTTCATAAATATAATGTTTATTACACTGGTATTTCTAATTTATTACAGCAGCCAGAGTTTAATCAAACACAAATGGTTTATGATATGTCAGCCATTATTGATCGGATTGATGATATTGTCGGTGAAATTTTTGAACAGGTTAGTTTTTCGCCTGAAATCAAAATTGGTCATGATAGTCCGTTTGGAATTTTCTCCGGAGCCATTTTAAGCCGTTATCAGGCAAAAGACAGAATTGGTTTAATCGGTTTAGTCGGACCAATCAGAATGGATTATGGAGTTAATAAAGCGCGTATTAATTATTTAATAAAACAATTAAGCACTAAATAATTTCAAATTTAATAAAAACTATGTCTAAAGAAAAAGATAAAGATAAAATTAAAGACAACCCTAATGAATGCGAACAACGTTGTGCTGAGCTCGATCATAAATATAAATTAGCTTTGGCTGATTATCAGAATCTTGTAAAACAAACTGCTAAAGAGCGGATTGATCTGGCGCTGTATGCCAATGAGGTTTTAATTTTAGAGATGATTCCGGTTTATGATAATTTAAAATTAACTTTACAGCATTATCCTCCTGATAGTGATAAAAGTTGGTTAACGGGCTTACAACATGTGATTCAGCAATTTAAAAAAGTCTTGGAAGAAAATGGTGTAAAAGAAATATTGACCACAGATGGCACAGATATAAAATTTGATCATAACTTAATGGAAGCCGTAGAAACTATTGATACTGAAGATGAAAATCAGGATGATATGGTTGCTAAAGAATTAAAGGCCGGTTATAAACTGCATGATAAAGTAATTATTCCAGCGCGTGTCGCTGTTTATAAAATAAATAATAATTAATCAATGTGTTATCCTGAACTTGTTTTAGGATCCATGATAACGCAGTAATTACGGAATATTAAACAATAAAGCTATATTGCGTTAATACGAAATAATGGATCCTGACATTCGTCAGGATGACACAAGAAAATTATATGAGATCATTAATTAATTGGACACCAATGATGCTTGACCCCTTTGAGGAAATGGGCAATATGCCTGCCATTGACATGTACGAAGATAAGGACAATGTCATTGTGGAAACACAATTAGCTGGTATTGACCCTAATAAAGTCGATATTTCAATTGAAAATGATGTTTTATGTATTAAGGGTGAAGCTGAAAAACAAAGTGAAATTGACGAAAAAAACTATTATCGTAAAGAAATTCGCCGCGGTAGTTTTTATCGCTCAATTCAATTACCAACCCATGTTATGGGGCATGAAGCTAAGGCTAAGTCAGCTGATGGAATATTAAAAATTATGATTCCCAAAGCTCCCGAAGCTAAACCTAATAAGATAAAGATAGAGACAAAATAATTAATTTACCTCACCCGGCCTAACGGCCACCCTCTCCATCCGCCGACTCGACGGATGGAGAGGGACGGGGTGAGGATAACAAAAAATATGCCAAAAATTTTAGGAATTGATTTGGGAACCACTAACTCAGCCATGGCAATCATGGAAGGTGGTCAACCAAAAATTATTGAAAATATTGAGGGAAACCGAACTACGCCTTCAATTGTTGCCGTGTCTAAGAGTAACGAACGTTTAGTTGGTTTAACTGCTAAACGTCAAGCCGTGACTAATCCGGAAAATACAATTTTTGCTGTGAAGCGTTTAATCGGTCGGAGATTTAATGATGAAGAAGTCCAGCGTGATTTAAAAAACATGCCATTTAAAATCATTCAATCAGGTGATGGTGTTAAAGTAAAAATGCAAGATAAAGAATATACACCCCAAGAAGTTTCTGCCATGATCTTAGCTAAATTAAAAGCGGATGCTGAAGCTAAGTTAGGTGAAAAAATTACTGAAGCGATTATTACTGTACCGGCTTATTTTGATGATAGTCAGCGTCAAGCCACTAAAGATGCTGGTAAGATTGCTGGTTTAGAAGTTAAAAGAATTATTAATGAACCAACCGCGGCGGCGTTGGCCTATGGTTTTGATAAAAAGAAAGGTCAAAAAGTTGCAGTCTATGATCTAGGTGGCGGTACGTTTGATATTTCTATTTTAGAAATTTCTGAAGACACGGTTGAAGTAAAATCAACTAATGGTGATACGCATTTAGGCGGTGAAGATTTTGATTTAAGAATTGTTAGTTGGATTATTAATGAATTTAAAAAAGATCAAGGTGTTGATCTTTCAAAAGATACTTTATCTTTGCAACGTATTAAAGAAGCCGCGGAAAAAGCTAAAATTGAACTTTCTACTGTTACTGAAACCGAAATTAACCAGCCATTTATTACGTCTGACGCGTCTGGGCCTAAACATTTAGTTATGAAAATGACGCGAGCGAAATTAGAAGAATTAGTTGGTGATTTAGTTGAAAAAACTATTGAACCATGTAAGAAAGCTTTAGTTGATGCTGGTATGAAGGCTAGCGATTTACAAGAAATAATTTTAGTTGGCGGAATGACTCGTATGCCCTTGGTTAAAGAAAAAGTTAAAGCTTTTTTTGGTAAAGAGCCAAATTTGAATGTTAATCCTGATGAAGTAGTCGCTTTGGGTGCAGCAGTGCAAGCTGGTGTTATGCAGGGCGATATTCGTGATGTTTTGCTATTAGATGTTACGCCCTTAACTTTAGGTATTGAAACCCTAGGCGGGGTGGCTACGCCATTAATTGAAAGAAATACAACCATTCCAACTTCAAAATCACAGATTTTTTCCACGGCGGCTGATTCTCAAACTAGTGTTGAGATTCATGTAGTACAAGGTGAGCGCCCAATGGCTTCAGACAATAAATCCTTAGGCCGCTTCATCTTAGATGGTATTCCACCAGCTCCACGCGGTATTCCGCAAATTGAAGTGGCTTTTGATATTGATGCTAATGGTATTTTAAATGTTAAAGCCACTGATAAAGCATCAGGCAAGCAACAGCATATTACAATTACGGCGTCATCTGGTTTATCAAAAGAAGAAGTTGAAAAAATGCGCAAAGAAGCCGAGCTTCATGCTGATGAAGACAAAAAGAAAAAAGAATCAGCCGATGTTAAAAATCAAGCTGACGCCGTAGTTTTTCAGACTGATAAATTATTAAGCGAATCAGGCGATAAAATGAAGCCAGAAGATAAGACAGAATTAGAAGCTAAATTAAAAGCTTTGAAAGATGTCAAGGATACTGATAAATATGATGACATTAAAAAAGCTATGGAAGAGCTTAATCAAGTAGCCCAGAAAATCGGCGCCGCGATGTATCAAGCCGCCTCTGCCTCGCAAGGCGAGGCTACGGCAGGCCAAGCAAACCAGGAGCAGTCAAAAGAAAATCCAACTGAGAGTACTGGTCCCGTGGAAGGAGAGTTTGAAGAGAAGAAATAATTAATTATTGTGTCATTCCCCGGCTTGACCGGGGAATCTAATGTCAAATAAAAAAAATAAGATACCCCGCTTAAAGCGGGGTATGACACGTAAAAATAACGTAAAGACGCAAAATTATGCGTCTCAACAACAAATAATATGTCTAACGAAAACAATCAACAACAAATTCAAATTAATGATTCAATCCCTGGTGGCGAGTATGCTAACGCCGCTTGGATTAATCATAATGAGGAAGAGTTTCAATTAATTTTTGCCAATGTAGTTGGCGCCTCAGGTAAGGTGGTATCAAAAATTGTCACTACACCAGGTCACTTTAAAAGAATTATTGCAGCCATGACTGATAATCTAAAGAAATACGAGGAAAAATTTGGTGTAGTTAAACAGGCAGAACAAACCGAAAAAGAAATTGGTTTTAAAGCAAAGGAATAATTAATTTTCCGTGTCATTCCCCGGCTTGACCGGGGAATCTAAGGTTGAACGGTAAAAAATTAGATACCCCGCCTAAAGCTTGCACTCGTGCAAACGGGTGCGGGGTATGACAAAATAAAATAAATGTCAAAGGATTATTATGAAATTTTAGGTGTATCTAAAACCGCTTCTGAAGAAGAAATAAAAAAAGCTTTTCGAAAAAAAGCTCATCAGTATCATCCTGATAAAGGTGGTGGTGACGAAGCTAAGTTTAAAGAAATTAATGAAGCTTACCAAGTTTTAGGTAATAAAGACAAAAGAGCACAATATGATCGCTTTAGTTCGGCATACACAAATCAGGCTGGCGGTCAGGGTTTTGGTGGTTTTAATGGTTTTGAGGGTTTTTCTTCCCAGGGCGGATTCAATATAAATATGGATGACTTAGGTGATTTGTTTGGTGGCTTTGGTGATATGTTTGGCTTTGGCAACAGTTCTTCAAGACGAAAAAGATCTCAACGCGGGAGCGATATACAGATTAATTTAGAAGTTTCTTTTATGGAAGCTGTTTTTAGTGTGGAAAAAGAAATCAAATTTTATAAAACTAATGTTTGTAAGACTTGCCGAGGTAGCGGAGCTGAAAAAGAGTCTGATATTGAAACCTGTAAACATTGTCATGGTCGCGGCACAGTGACACAAATGCAAAGAACAATTTTAGGTTCAATTCAAATGCAAACACCGTGTCCGGCTTGTCAGGGTGTTGGCAAAATAATTATTAAGCCTTGTAAAACTTGCGGCGGCAATGGACTATATAAAGAAAATGTTGAAATGAAAGTCAAAATTCCAGCGGGGATTTCTGATCAAGAAATGATTCGCTTAACTGGTCAAGGCGAAGCTGGGGCTAAAGGCTCTGCTAGTGGTGATCTATATATTAAAGTTCATATTAAAGCTGATCATAGATTTGTTCGTCAGGGTGATAATATAGCTTCTAAAATTACTATTAGTTTTCCAGACGCCGCTTTGGGTACAAAAATTGACATTGAAACAGTTGATGGTCCTGTGGTTTTGAAAATACCCGAGGGCACACAATCGGGTAAGATTTTTATACTTAAAGATAGGGGAGTGCCGCATTTACGCGGTCGAGGTAGAGGTGATCATTTAGTTGAAGTAATTGTTAAGACTCCGACTAATTTAAATAGAAAGCAAAAAAAATTATTAGAAGAGTTAAAAGATGAAAAATAAAGTTTTAGTAATTTTAGGCCCAACTGCAACTGGCAAAACTAAGCTCGCGGTTAAGTTAGCTCGGCAATTTAACGGCGAGATTATTAGCGCTGATAGTAGACAAGTTTATAAGGGCATGGACATTGGCACAGGCAAGGATTTGGCTGAATATGGGACTGGTAAAACAGCTATAAAATATCACCTTATAGACGTGATTAACCCTCGTAGGTCTTATGACCTCTATCAGTACCAAAAAGCTGCTTACAAGGCCATTTTGGGCGTTTTAAAGAGGCATAAATTGCCTATTTTAGTAGGCGGCAGCGGGCTTTATTTACAGGCGGTTGTTGATGGGTATATGTTAGATGACCATCGCTCCCGGACCGCAGATTGCACAGATTTAGAAAGATTAACACTGATAGAGATTCAGAAGCTTATTAAAAAGACTGATAAGAAATTTTTTGAGCGATTGAACAATAGCGAAAAAAACAATAAACGAAGGTTGATTCGCTATTTAGAGATTTTAAATTCTTCTAAAAATTTTAGCGGTTTTAAAAAGAAAAAGCCACCTTTTGAGTTTTTAATTATTGGTTTAGAAGTTGGTAAAGAAACATTAAGAAAAAATATTAAAGATCGGATTATTATAAGATTAGATCACCCGGTCAAGCCGGGTGATGACATAGTGGAAGAGGTTAGGCGATTACATAAACAAGGTTTAAGTTGGAAAAGACTAGAAAGTTTTGGGTTGGAGTATAAGTTTATTGCGCTTTATTTACAAAAAAAATTATCTCGTGATGAGATGATTGAAAAATTATCAATCGCTACCAATCAATTTGCTAAACGACAAATAGCTTGGCTTCGTAGATGGGAGAAACAGGGGAGAGAGATAAGTTGGTTTAAACCTAAAGATGAGAAGAAAATGTTTTTATTAACTAAAAAATTTTTAAAATAAAAATCAGTTTTTCTAAGCAGGTTTTTATTAATTTATTTAGAAATGTTATAAAGTGCAGCTATTTCAGCACTTGATAAAGCGCGGCTATAAATTCTAAAATCATCTATTTTACCAGATAATACTTGATTATTACCTGGCCAACCATATCCACCAATCCCCTTAACGCTCGCTCTGCCAGGAAACAGCCAATTTGTGCCGCTTTGTTTAGATAAAAAAACACCATCCCTATAAAATTCTATATAACTTTCGTTATAATTTAAAACTAAGGTTACCATGACCCATTTATCTTTATTATTTAAAAAATAATTTGATACAGATTTAGCTACTATATTTGATCCGTCTGTAGTTTGAAATTGTAGAGTATCACCTCCTTGATATACTAAAATAAAATGATTAGATGGAGTTTGAGATTCTTGTTGAAACATAATAGGTAGAGCAGAGTAGGGCGGAGAAGAATTTATCCAAACCCAATAATTTAAAGTAAAGGAATTATTAATAGCTCCATTTAAAGCAAATGATGCTGTGTGTAAAGCGTTACTTTGTAGAGAAAGTAGATTAAACTGTCCAGCACTGGGACCAATATGACCAATTGCGTAATTAGCATTAGGATCATACCACGTACCATGCCTATTATATCCGCTAGAGTCATAAGCAGTAGTGCCAGAACCTTCATCAAGTTTCCACCAACCAACTAAATTAGTATTACCTAAGCCTTCTGGCGTGGCTAGATTAACACCTGATTTTAAGTTATTTATATCAGTTGACAAACAAAAACCCAAAGCATATTTACTGGTTTCCGTAGAATAGCTATAGCTATAATCATTATTATTACACCCACTATCGTTTCTAGGTGTAGGGTTAGAAGGAATTTGGGCAAGATAGGTAGTTTCTCCACTGGGAGAGATTAATGCTTCACCTGGGGTGATAATCGTGGGATAATAGCCTTGGTCATCATAATATAGTTCTAGGGCAGTAGATATTTGTTTTATATCAGCTACTCTTTTAGCATCTCTTGATTTAGTTCTTAGATTACCTAGGGCCACAATGGCTAGGGTAGATAAAACACCGATAATAGCGATGACGACAAGGAGTTCGATGAGAGTAAACCCATTACTTTTTTTAAGCATAATTATCTTAAACAAACTTCATTTTGCATTTTTCCTTTAATAAAGTTTTTTATATTTTCAATTGTTGTTTTAGTAATACGATCAACTGCTTCTTGGCTATAAAACGCAATATGTGGCGTATAGATGACATTATCTTTTTTTATTAATTTGTGATCTTTAATTAAAATGGCTAAGTTTTTACTGTTAGTTTTTTCTCTATGGGCTAGATGATGTTCTTCTAGTAAAAGATTTTCTTCTTCAATTACATCAAGTCCAACGCCTTTAATAATTTTTTTGTCTATGGCTTTAATTAAAGCTTCAGTTTCAACCAAGCCACCGCGGGCTGTATTAATTAAGATGGCTCCAGGTTTAATTAATTTAATATTTTTTTGATTAATAATATGATGAGTAGCTTGGCAGTAAGGCAGATGCAAAGAAATAACATCGGATTTTTTTAAAAGTTCATTTAAGCTAGCGTATTTAAAATTCAAAGTTTCTGATAAAAATTTATCGCGGTTAATATCATAGACTAAAACATCCATGGCAAAACCGCGAGCAATTCGAATCATGTGTAGGCCAATATGACCGCAACCAATTATACCAATAGTTTTATCTTGTAAATCAAAACCTTTTAAGCCTTCAATCGAGTAATCTTTTTTTAAAGTTCTTAAATATGATTTATGAACATTGCGCGATAAGTTCAAAATTAAAGCAAAGGCATGTTCAGCCACGGTATTTTCACCATAAGTTGGGACATTAACTACTTTAATTCTTTTTTGTTTAGCCGTTTTTAGATCAATGTGATCAAAGCCGGTCGAACGCGTGGCAATTAATTTTAAATTAGGAAGTTGCTTAATTATATTACCGTCGATTTTAGAAGTGATAAAGCTGGTAATGATATCGGCTGTTTGATATTTTTTAATAGGAATTTCTTGTATAGGTTTGGTAAAAAATAAAAGTTTTTGACCTTTTAGTTCTTTTTTTATCATTAATTCTTCCCAGGGTTTAGTTTCGAAAATTGCAATGGTCATAGATTTGTTGAGACAGGTTTTAAATCTGTCTTTACTTAAGTCAGGTTTAAAACCTGTTTTTATTTATTTAATTCTTCTTCTAATAGTTTTTTAACAACAGTCGGATTAGCCGCGCCTTTCGTTTCCGCCATAACTTGCCCGATAAAAAATTGCAGTACAGTAGTTTTGCCTTTTTTATATAAAGCAACTTGATCAGGTTTAGCGTTAATAATTTTTTGAATTACGCTAACTAGCTCAGCTTCGTTATCAATTTGTTTTAAGCCCATATTATCCATAATTGATTTTGGTTCGCCACCGGTTTTAGCCATTTTAACCAAAATTCTTTGTGCGGCGCTGGAATTTATTTCTTTTTTATGAAGCATTAAAATAAATTCAGCCAAATTTTCTGCCGTCATTTTTAGATTATCTAACGTTTCATTTTTTTCTTTAAGATATTTTAAAACATCATTAGTTAACCAATTAGTGACCAATTTAGCTAAAATTTTATTCTGTCTTTCCCAAGTATCGCCAGTAGTTTTTACCCAAGCCTGTAATTCAGAGATAGTATCTTCAAAAAAATTAACTAATTTTTTATCAGTTGCCAAAACATTAGCATCATAATCTGATAAGCCGTATTCAGTTCTTAGTCGATCTTCGGTTTTCCAGGGCAATTCCAACATTAGGCTTTTTATATCCTTTAGCCACTTAATATCAATAACAACAGCTGGTAAATCTGGTTCAGGAAAATAACGATAGTCAGCTGAAGTTTCTTTAACTCTTTGTCTAACAGTTTGGCCCTTAGCTTCATTCCAGCCTCTAGTTTCAGCTAAGATTTTTTCACCTTTAGCTAAAGCTTCAGCTTGTCTTTTTATTTCATATTCCAAAGCGCGCTCTAAACTACGAAAGGAATTAATGTTTTTTAATTCAACTTTAGGGTTTAATTTGTTTTTACCTTTAGCAATAATTTGTCCACCTTTATATTGCCAAGTGCCTTTAGTTTGTAAACTAATATTGCCTTCACAGCGCATTTCACCTTTTTCCATATCAGCATTAGAGATGTTGAGATAACGTAGGACTTGCTGATAGCGTTGACAAAAAGCTTTGGCAGTGGCTGGATCTGGGATGACTGGTTCGGTGACCATTTCTAAAAGCGGCGTGCCGGCGCGATTAAAATCAACCAAAGAATCATCTGAAACTGGGGGATGAGACAAGCGGCCAGTATCTTCTTCTAAATGAATTCTAGTTAGTTTAATTTTTTTATTATTAATTTCTAGTAAACCACCTTCACAAAAAGGAATATCATATTGTGAAATTTGGTAACCCTTGGGTAAGTCAGGATAAAAGTAATTCTTACGATCAAATTTAGAGTGCTGATTAATAGTTGAACCCAGGGCTAAACCCAATAAAACAGTTTTTTCAACTGCTTCTTTATTAACTGTGGGTAGAGTGCCAGGGTGTCCAAGACAAATTGGGCAAACATTGGTGTTTGGTTGAACTGATGTTTCATTAGCACAAGAACAAAACATCTTAGATTTAGTTTTTAGGCCAGCGTGAATTTCTAGCCCGATAATTATATCGTACATGCCTTTATTTTAGCATATTTTTTAATAAATTAGGTATTTTTAGATTTAATATTGACAAAAATACTAAAAAATGATATAAAATAATTTATAAAAAATTGTAAATTTAAAATTATATAAAATAAAATCCCTTAAACAGGAGAGAGGAAAAATTAAAATGAAAAACATTGTTATTGTTTTTTGTTTAATGTTTATTATTGTTGTAAAAATTAACGCACAGCAATGGGAGTTATTACCATCAATTAACGATACAGCCACTAATAACTATCGAATGTATCGAGCGATTAATTTTATTTCTAAAGATACTGGTTTTCTTGCTTTAACAGCTGAACGCCCAGCTTTTTTTGTTCTGGGTTGTATTTATAAAACAGAGAACGGTGGTCAAGCTTGGAGAAAAGTAACCACTCAAGATGTGACAATTCGAGCTATAAGCATATCGGGTAATATGGGTTATGCGGTTGGTGTTGGTGAAAACGAATTATATTATTCTGGTCAAATTTTAATTTCCACCAATCGTGGAGAAAATTGGTCAAGGTGCACCACCTTTTCAGCTGCACAAGCTTTCTCAAATGTTATTCAAGTAAACGGTGTAGTTTATGTCAGTTGTTATGACGGGAAAATATATTTTTCGTCTAATAATGGAGCAAGTTGGGGTGTTTCCTATAATCCCTCAATATATTTTGCTTCTTTTGGCACTACTCTAGATTCCACTCTTTATCTTGGGAGCGATGTTGATTTAAGAAAAAAGTCACTTAACGGAAGTTGGCAATATATCAGTAACCATGGAATAATGGCCTCTCAATAAAATTCGTAAAAGGTTAATTTTTGACCCTATTAATTTAGCGTTAAAAGGATAAGAACCCTACTTCATTAAAGACTAGCCGGTTATAGAAATATAACCGGTTTTTTTATTAAAAAATCCTGTTTTTTACTAACAGGATTTTTATAATTTACAATTTATTTTAGCAATGGCATGACTTTTGCCTTAATTAATTCATGAATTTCTTCACGACTCATAATCTGGTTATCTTTAACACATTCAATTAGAGTCATTTCTTTAGGAAAAAGTTTAGCCATGGTAAGATACGCCATTTCCGCCCGTTTTAAATGCTCTGGATCTTTTTCATGTAAATCCTTAGTGTTGCCGCGATCAGTAATTAATTGAGCATTAATGTCTGAACTAACATGTAATAAAACATTAATATCTGGTTTTGGTATTTGGCAGATATTATATTCTAAATCATAAAGCCAGTGGAAGTATTCTTCCATTTCAGCTTGGTTATCAGTTTTACTGCCTTGGTGGCCCATGTTAGCCGTGACATAGCGATCGGCTATAACAACTTTCCCCTCACTAAGCATTTGTTTGATGATAAATTTTTTATCATAACGATCAAGCGCATAAAATAGAGAAGTCAGCTTGGCGCCGGTCTCGTTGGCAGTAGAACCATATTTTCCTCCCAAATAACTTTCTACAAAATAGGCTGAAGGCGTGCCATAGCTAGGAAAGCTTATTTTCTCCACTTGATAACCGTTGTTTTTTAAATAGTCATAAAGCAAATCGGTTTGAGTTTTTTTACCCGAACCATCAGTGCCATCTATCACAATGAACTTACCGGTTGTTAAAGTACTCATAATTTTAATTTTTATTTTTTTAATTTATTTATTATTTTCTCAATTTGTTGGCCTAACTGTTCCTCCGTGCCATTATTATCAAGTTTAAATTCAGCCAAAGGAATTAGGGGGACAATGGAAGTTTCAGTTTCTTTTTCATGATCTTTTAAAAACTCCTCATAGGTTTTTGTCTGATCATCTTTATTTTGCGAACGTTTAATTAATCTTTCATAGCGTATTTTAGGGTCAGCCTCCACGCTAATTAGATGAAAATTCGGCAAGTCTTTTAAGTATTTTATATCAGCGGCTCGTCTAATGCCATCAACCACAATATACTCATGTTGGTCATTGGCTATGTCTTTTGACATGGTGTGGGCTAAAATATCATCGCCAAATTTTTGTCGTAAAATAAAAGATAAGTTTACTAAATTTTCTCTAGTTTCTTCAAGATAGATGCGTTTTAGAATTTGGCGCAAAGCATCAGAAAAACCATAACGACTAGCCTGATATTTTTTAACTAAATAGTCTGTGGCCGCGCCTTTGCCCGAAGCCAGTAAACCAACAAAACCAAGGATGATCATAAGATTAATTTGAAATTTATCATTTTTTCACAATGTCTTGTTCACCACGTCTTAAATCCCAATCACTGTCTGATAAATTAGAATGTAAAGCTAAATCAGGGAAATTTTTAGCTAAGGCATGATGCATTTTATGAGCAATTTCTCGATAAGTCGGATGAACTGTGGTGTCAGAGCGAAGCTCAGTCACATAAATCATTTCAGGCAAAGAGTAATAAGTGCGACAACTAACTAAAAATCCCAAAGCAATATAATATTGCTTATCTTCAGGCGAACAAGCCAATTTTTCAATCCTTTCAATTTGAGAAGCAATTAATTTTTCCGCCTCAAATTTCACTTCTTCCGGAAGTTGATTTAAATACCAATTATGAAAACCAAAGTGAGTTGTCACTAAAGGCATACGGAAAACGCCATTACGATGGCGTTGAGCATCACGCGAGGAGCCAAAATCTAATAAATAGTCACACCAACAACCGCCTAATTCATCTAGGAATGACGGTAAATTAGTTTTAATTGGCCTTAAGGTTAATAAATCTTTAAACTTTTCTAAAGCCTCATGTTTAATATTGGTAGAAAATTCAAAAGCAGGGGAGTCAGGGTTAAAGTAGTAAGAATATTTTTTAATAAATAGTTCACGATAATCTTCTTGCAGAGGAAAAAGTTCGTGAGAAAAACTAGAGGAGTATTTTTCACTTAATTGTTTTAAAATTTCTTCGGCTATTTCTTTTACTTCGGTTAAAGGATGATGTCTTAATAAAGCTAAATGATCAGCGGCTTGGCGTAAGTTAGTGTGCCAGCTTAATTGTGTCGCAATGCCGGCTGGTAAAAATGATCTTAAAATATCAAAAATTCTAGCTTTAACTGTGCGTTCATAAACCTTTTCATCTTCATCAGCCCGTCTGGGGTGAGTTTTATATAAATGTTCTTTAACTTTATCTTGATTGGTTATATAAAATTTCATCCAATCATCTAAGATTTGTTTTGATTCAATTGTTCCAACAGGGTCAATAATAGGTTGCGCTGCCATGTCAATATAACGAGTTGAAGTTTCTTGGCCTGAATAAAGTCGCCAATCTTGCATGGCTTTAGCAACTAAAGTTGAAACATTTTCAATAAAAATAGTGGTGGAGCCGCAATCACCAATACTACCATGACCATAACCAATGTAAAATTGACTCATGAACTTACCAGAACCAGTGGCTTTAACTTTTTCTAAATGTTCAGTCACGCTAGCCGAGCTCCTAGAATATAACGCTTGTAACATCGCATTATCTTCTGGTGAACAGTTGTCTTCAATCAAAATTAAACGTTTTTTATCAACCATATTTTATTATTTATTGTCTAAAGCCTTTTTTAAACCTTGATAAATTAATGGGGCATGCTCCTTAATTGCCTGATTCCAAGTTTCCATGAGTTCCAATTCTTCCTGGTAGTGATTTTTTGATAATTTAAAATAGCCCATATAAATTTCATCATTATTTTGCAATAACCTATTTTCAGTTGCTTGATCAAGTAAATCTTCTTTATTTAAAAAAGCTTGGATAGCTGTATTTGGATAACCCATCAGCCGACCATAAAGTTCATGGTCTTTATTACCATTAATTTTTAATAATTGTTCGGCAATATTAGGGTCTTTTGCAATTGCAAATTTAAGGCATTTTTCTGTTGTTTCTTTTTTTCTTACTTCTAAACCGCAGTTTGTTAAAGTTTCGCAGACCAGGTCTTCGGGGTCATTATTTTTATAAAGATATAATTCCGTAGCGGGTTTTAATTCCATGATAACCAAAGCGATATTTGCTTTTTGTTCTGGTCCAATTTTAAGAGCGCTTAAAAGTTCAATAAGATTTTTTATTTTTTCCTGGTATTCATTTTGAATCGGTTGCTCTTTCATATTATTCAGTTGAATTATATTGTCGATATTTAACTCCTGCTAAATCAAATAATTTTCTCGAAGCAATACAGATGTCGCTATCATGATATTTATCACTTTCATAAATTACTTCCTTAATACCATTCTGGATGATAGTTTTAGCACATTCATTACAAGGGAAAAGTGTGCAATATATACGGCAATTTTTAGTATCATGATTAGCATTATAAATCGCATTTTCTTCAGCATGTACGACATAAGCATATTTAGTATCAGATAACTTGCCTTCACGCTCCCAAGGTAATTGGTCATTATCAATCCCTCTGGGCCAGCCATTATAGCCTAAACCGACTACAATATTTTCCGGATTAACTACAGCGGCGCCGTTTTGCGTATTAGGGTCTTTAGAGCGCTGGGCAATGATTTTAGCAATTTGCATAAAACATTCATCCCAAGATAAAACGCCCTCGGTGCGATAGTGTGTCATATAATTTAAATTATTGTAATATAACTTTAACCATTAAGACCCAATAAGTCAAAGACTAATATTTGACAAAATAACAAAATTAGTATATAGTAGGAAAAATATTTATAGAGTTTTTTAAAATAAAAAATAAATTAAATAATGAAAAAATTTGTTAAGGAATTTGTAGAAGCCAGCCACTGGTTTGTGTATTCATTATTATTTATTGTTCTTTCAATCTTAATATTATTAGCTTGGGGCAATTTGCTTAATCTTAGTTATGGTAGCTGGGGGCTTTCCCTGGTGGACATTGGTCTTTTTATCTTAGGTAGCTATGTTTTTGTACATAGACTAAATATTTTAGATCAAAAAACTTATCGTAGTGAGCTAAAATATGGCAAACATGTTTATGTTAGCTTCCCGATTTATGATAAATACTTTTTTTATGTATTGTTTTTTCATATATTTTACATAGCTATCATTTTTATTAGTCCACTATCGGCTTTTTATTTGATTATGCCAATACCCGTAGCTATTAGTATTTATAGATCAATTATTAAGCCAAAAAAAATTTTCCCAGCTTATTAAGATTTTATAAAAAAGAGAGAGGCGATTAAACCTCTCTCTGTTTTTTTATTTAAGCTTGTATTTTTATGCCCGGACCCATGGTTGAGCAGATAGAGGCCCCTTTAATATAGGTTCCTTTAGAGCCAGATGGTTTAGCTTTTTTAATAGCAGTAATAACAGTTTCAAGATTTTCCACTAGCTTTGTTGAAGCAAAGGAAATTTTGCCAATTGCTACATGAATATTAGCTGTGTCATCATTTTTAAAACTAATCTTACCTTTTTTAAGTTCTTTAATGGTTTGCGCTGGATTAGTGGTGACAGTTTCATTTTTTGGTGAAGGCATTAAACCGCGTGTACCTAAAACTTTGGCAATTGCGGCTAGATTTTTCATCAAGCCTGGTTCAGCGACTGCTACTTGAAAATCAGTTTTTTCAGTTTTTTTAATGTCTTGAATTAAATCATCACCGCCCACTAGATCAGCTCCGGCTTCACGAGCAGCTTTCTCATTAGCTGGCATAACAAAAGCCGCAATTTTAACTGTTTTACCAGTACCATGAGGCAAACTAATAGCCGCACGAATTTGTTGGTCACCTTTTTTAGTATCAATCCCCAAACGAAAATGCGCTTCTATTGAAGCATCAAATTTAGTCTTAGAAAACTTTTTGACTAGTTCAATGGCTTCTGACAATGAATAAATTTTGGTTTTATCATAATCATAAGCCACTTTTTTCTTAGCAGCTACTTTTTTAGTAGTTTTTTTACCAGCCGAAGCTTTAGCAGAGGATGGTTTCTTTGAACTTTTTTCTTTGGTCATATGTTTGTCGTGGTATAACGAACAAAAGTTAAAAGTTGCAAGTTAAAAGTAAAATTATTTTCAACATTTTACTTTTAACTTTTTACTTTCTACTTAATATTCTTCCACAATTAATAAATTTATAAAGACGCGTAATGTGTTAATCTTTCTTGATTTCCACCCCCATCTGAAGAGCTGTACCAGCAATAATTTTACTAGCTGCTTCAATATCACGAGCATTTAAATCAGGTAACTTAACTTTAGCAATTTCTCGTAATTGACTTTCAGTAATTGAGCCAACTTTGTCAGTTAATGGTTTGCCTGAACCCTTTTCAATCTTAGCGTACTTTTTAATTAATTCCGAAGCCGGTGGGGTTTTGGTGATGAAAGTATAAGAACGATCAGCATAAACTGTAATTTCCACTGGCACAACTTCGCCCATACGATCTTTAGTTTTATCATTAAACTTAGAGCAGAATTCAGAAATATTTAAACCATGCTGACCCAAAGCTGGGCCAACTGGTGGAGCAGGGTTAGCTTGACCGCCACGAATTTGTAATTTAATAACTGTTAATATTTTTTTAGCCATACAATTATAGTTAAAAGTAAAATTATTAAAATCGTTTAACTTTTAACTTTTTACTTTCTACTTTTAAATCTTTTTAATCTGTAAGAAATCAAGTTCCACTGGCGTTTCACGGCCAAACATGGATAGAAGCACCTTGATCTTACCTTTACCTTGATCAACTTCAATAATCTTACCTTCAAGATTTTTAAATGGACCATCAACCACTCTAACTGGTGAACCTTCTGAAACATCAATTTGGAATTTAGGCTCTTCAACTCCCATTCTTTTCTGTAAGTCTTTAATTTCTTCTTCGCTAACTGGCGTTGGAATATTACCGGTGCCAATAAAGCCAGTGACGTTTGGAGTATTACGCACCGCATACCAAGAATCATCAGTCACAATCATTTCTACTAAAATATAACCAGGAAAAATCTTTTCTTCAATAACTTTACGTTTACCATTGTGAATTTTTATCTTTTTTTCCTTAGGAATTAAAATATTAAAAATTTTGTCCTCCATATCCATAGAGTCCACACGTTGGCGTAAATTTTCCGCCACATTTTCTTCATAGCCGGAATAAGTATGTATAACATACCAGCGTCGGCCTTGGTTAAGAGTTTGTTTCGCCATAGGGTTTAGCGATTAATAATTCTTTCAATAATAAAGTTAAAAATATAATCTAACCCACCTAAAAAAACCGCCACGGCTAAGCTAACACCAATGACTAAGAGGGTATAATTATAGGTTTCTTTCTTAGTGGGCCAAGTGACTTTTTTTACTTCAGCGATCACGCCCTTAAGATAATTAATTAATTTGTCCATATTTATGCTAATTTTGAATCATCTTAGGTTTAATTGATAGCAGGATGATTTAAAAAATAATTTAAAAACAGCCCCGGCAGGGCTATATTAGATAATTTTATAATACCAAAGAAGATGAAATATTGTCAAGAATTGATAAACATAACAACTTAGCCATAGACTAGGCTTCTTTTTTTATGAAAAACTAGGTATAATTTAAATATGACCCTAACCACAGCTATAATTGATAGCGGTAAGATTTTTTTCCAATTTGTTTGGGATTTTTTGTATTTTCCTTTTTGGTGGTATTCTCGTGGTTTTTGGGAAGTTTTAAAATGGTCTGGTAATTTTCTATTAAGGCAACTTAGTATAACTGGTTTGTTAATTTGGGTAAAAAATCTTTTTACGCCCATGTTTGGTCAGCATGACTGGGCCGGTGTAATTATTAGTTTTTTTATGCGCGTAGTACAGATTATTGCGCGTAGTTTACTTATGGCTTTTTGGTTAGTTTATGTTATCGCCATAGTTATTTTATGGTTAATCATACCAATTTATGTTTTGTATCAGTTAACTATTCAATTAAGTCTGTAGGCTAATTTCATGACAGAAGAAATCTCTCCAAAACAAAATTTACCTTTAATAGTCTGCTCAGTTTGCAGTGGTACAGGTAGACTTAAAACTTTACCTTGTACGAATTGCGGCGCTATTGGCCTGGGCGGGTTTCACTATGATAAATTTTTATATTTTTCCTTGGCTTTATCGCCAGCTTATATTCGTCTTAAAGCCGCTAAGGCAGTGGTTGATTTAGTAATTAATATCATTTGTTATATTTTGGGTTTAGTTGGTTTAGTTGCTTTAGGTTTTTGGCTTTATCAGCAGGGTGATATTATTAATGCCTTTATTATTATGACGCCACAAGCTTTAGAGCGCTTGGCTTTTTGGCAGACTAGACATTGGCTTTTATTTTTATTCTGGCTGAGCTTAATTCCAGATATGTATGTGTTTTATCGTTTAACTAGAGCCAAAGAAAATGATCACAAAATTAAACCCCCGCTTTATCAAGCTAATGAACAGTTGCCGGTTGCTTCTCAAGATTGGAATAATTTAAAAAAACAACATGGTAAAAAAATTAATACGGCTGATGGTCTAGATAAGTTGGCAACTAAGGTAATTGAACAAGCTTATTTAACAGTCTTACATTCTCATTATGGTCAAATTGAACCCTTGCATATTTTTATGGCCGCTTTATTTACTAGTGGAGAAGTGGGCGCGATTTTTTCTCGCTTAACTATTAATGACACAAAATTTGTGACCGGCTTAGAACATCTTTTGCAGGCTCGTCAAGCAATAGGCGGCGATCCAGTTTTTAATTCCTTAAGTAAAGAAGTTTTAATTGAAGCTTATACCATTGCTTGGGATGCTAATCAAGAAAAAGTTAGAGCGATTGATTTAATTATGCCCGCGTTTGATCGTGATGAAAAATTACGTGAGTTACTTTATGATCTAGAAATTGATCGTACTAAATTAGCTAATACTGTAGCCTGGTTTAGAACTAATCATCAATTAGTGACACAGCATAATATGTTTAGGCGTTTAGCTCGACTTAAGCCTGCCTCTAATATGGATCGAGCTTATACGGCTTTAGCTACGCCTTTATTAAATAGCGTATCGTTTGATTGGACTTTAGCGGCTAAGTGGGGGAGAGTTGATTTATGTTTAGCGCGCGATAAGGAGATTAAACAACTTTTTGATAATGTTGAAAGTGGGCGTTTTGGTATGTTGTTAGTTGGACCAATCGGCGTTGGCAAACAAACCGTTATTGGGGGAATTGCTCGGGCTATGGTGCTAGAAAATGTTCCTAAAAATTTTCAAGATAAGCGTTTATTAGAGGTTGATATTCCTCGTTTAATTGGCGGCTCAACTCCAGCTCAGGCGCAAGATCGCTTAATTTCTATTATTAACGAAGTAGCTCGTGCTGGTAATATAATTTTATACATGAAAGATATTGAAAAAATATTGGGCATTACTTCTGGTGAAGAAGAAAGCTTAGATTTAGCCTCAGTTTTAGCTGACTCAGTTAGTCGCGGTTTAATTTATTGTTTAGCTTCAACCACTGATGAAAATTATTCTAAATATATTGAAAAATCAGTTTTGGGTTCGGTGTTTGCTAAGGTGAGTATTGATGAGCCTGATGTTAATCGCGCTATTTTAATGATTGAAAGTAAAATTAGTTATTTAGAATATAAATATAAAGTTTATTTTTCCTATCATGCCTTAGCTGAGGTGGTAAATTTAACTGAGCGTTATATTCACGATAAGTATTTGCCGGCCAAAGCTTTAGAAGTCTTAGAATCAGTCGCCGTTAAGGTTTCACGTCGAGAAAATAAAACCGTTGACCAAGAGGCGATTGCTGAGGTGATTACAGAAATTACTAGAATTCCTGTGACTAAATTAACTCAAGATGAAAGTCAGAGTCTACTTAACTTAGAAGAAAAAATTCACGAGCGCATGGTTGGGCAAGAAGAAGCCGTTGCTATGGTAGCAGCCGCTTTAAGACGAGCTCGAGTTGAGTTAAGAGAAAATAAGCGACCAATTGCTAATTTTTTGTTCTTAGGTCCAACTGGTGTTGGTAAAACAGAATTAGCTAAAACTGTGGCTGAAGTTTATTTTGGTAAAGAAGAGTATATGATTCGTCTTGATATGAGCGAATATCAGCATGAAGACAGTGTGATTAAAATGATTGGCGCACCAGAAGAAAATGTCCAAGGTTATTTGACTGAAGCTGTGCGTAAGATGCCTTTTGCCTTAATTTTATTAGATGAAATTGAAAAAGCTCATCCTAATATTTTAAACTTGTTTTTGCAGGTAATGGATGATGGTCGCTTGACTGATGGCCAAGGTAGAACGATTGATTTTACTAATTCCATTATTATCGCCACTTCTAACGTTGGTTCAACCTTTATTCAAGCCAGTGTACGCGAGGGTCAAACTATGGAGGTAATTAAAGAAAAATTAATAGAAGAGGAATTAGTTAAAGTCATGCGACCAGAATTAATTAATCGTTTTGACGGGGTGATTATCTTTAAACCTTTAGAGCCATCTTCGGTTATTGCTATTACTCATTTAATGCTTAACAAGATTGCTAAGATGTTAGAGGGTAAGGGTTATAATTTTCAAATTTCTGAAACCGCTGTAGAAAAATTAGCTCATTTAGGTTTTGAGCCAGAATTTGGCGCTCGTCCTTTGCGTCGCTTGTTACAGGAAAAGGTGGAAGACGCTATGGCTACGAAAATTTTAGAAGGCGGTGTAGCGCGCCGCGATACTTTGGTGGTTAATGATGATTTAAGTATTGAGGTTATTAAAGCTGAAGCAATTTAGGCTATTTGGTGTTATGTATTATTTTGTCTTTTTTAGCGCAACACTGATTTTAACCTGGCTCTTAACTATTATTGTTAAAGAGCTAGCTTTAAAATATAATATTTTGGATTATCCAGATAAAGACAGGCACCAGCATGCTAAACCAACGCCTTTATTAGGTGGTTTAGCTATTTTTTTAGCCTTAGTTATTAGTTTATACGCTGGTCGAGTAGTTATTTTATCGGGTGATCTAGAAGTTAGGCATTGGTTAGGTGTTTTAATTGGCGCTTTTATTTTAATAATTGGTGGCGTGATTGATGATATAAAAAAAATTTCTCCTGCTCAACACTTTATTTTTCCAGTTTTAGCGGCTATGTCAGTCGTGATTGGGGGAGTAGGCATTGAAAAAATTACTAATCCGTTTGGTGAATTTTTCTATTTTAATAGCTGGCTAATCATAATTTTTTCAATGTTATGGTTATTGGGTATGATGTATACGACAAAATTATTAGACGGAATCGATGGTTTAGTCAGTTCAATTGGGGCAGTTGGCGCAATGGTTATTTTTCTTTTTACCATAACTACACGCTGGTATCAACCAGATATTGCTTTTGCGGCTTTAATGTTAGCGGCGGCTTGTTTTGGTTTTTTAATTTTAAATTGGTCGCCGGCCAAGATATTTTTAGGCGAATCAGGTGCCTTACTAATTGGTTTTATTTTAGGAGTTTTATCTATTATTTCCGGTGGTAAAATTGCTATTGCCTTATTAATTATGGGTATTCCTATTTTAGATGTTGCTTGGACAATCATTAGGCGTTTAGTGGCTCATAAAAACCCGTTTAAGTCCTCTGATAGACAGCATCTTCATTTTCGCTTATTAGACGCTGGTTTTAGCCCTAGAGTGACAGTTTGTCTATTTTCCCTAGCTTCTTTATTATTTGGTTTAAGTACTTTATTTTTACAAAGTAAGGGTAAATTTATGAGTTTGGTGGTTTTGGGCTTGATTATGATTATGGTTATTATTGTTTTTTCTTGGCTTGACAGGCGACCTAAAATTGGTTAATATTTTGGAACATCCTCGCCTACGCAAGGATTTAATTAAATTGATTTTATGAAATTAGCTGTAATTAAGACTGGCGGTAAACAATATATTGTTAAGGAAAAAGATATTGTAGCCATTGAAAAATTAAAACCAGCCGAAGGTGAAATGGTTAAATTTGATACTTTAATGTTATTTAATGATATGGGAGAAATTGAAGTTGGTGGCCCAAGTTTAGGCGAAAAAACAGAAGGCAAAATATTATCTACTACTAAGACTGATAAAGTTAGCGTGATTAAGTTTAAGAATAAGATTCGTTATAAAAAAAACGTTGGTCATAGACAAATAAAAACCAAAGTACAGATTGTAAAAATAGCTTAATTAACAAGCCGTTAAAGTCTAAGACTTAGCTCATCTGACGAGGAGTAAAGTTTAAAATAGATTTAGCGGTTTTGTGTTTTAAAAAGTTTTTTGAAAATTAAATAGGAGGTAAAATGCTACCCAATCATGTTGGTTGCGTTTATTTAACTAAACCCAAAGGTTTTAAGGCTAAATTCGAAGCTGTTAGTTGTTATCTTATTTACCAGAGCAAGGTATTATTTTTATTACGCTCATCTAATGACAGGTCGCAGCCTCAAACCTGGGGCGTGCCAACTGGCGGGAAAAAAATTAAGCATGGTAAATTAGAAACAGATGTCGAAGCTTTATTAAGAGAAATAAAAGAAGAAACTGACCTTGATTTAAAGCAACAGAAAAACGACTTTATTTATTCTAATGAATTTTTCATGCGTTATGAAAAATTTGACTTTGTTTGCCGAACCTATATTTTAAGCCTTAATGATAAGCCAATTATAAGATTGTCATCAGAGCATCAAAGGTTTGATTGGTTTAGATTTTCAGATGTTTTACACGCTATTAAATTAGTAGCTGGTTTAAAGGAAATTTTAACTTATTATGAAAAAAAGCTGGTGCATGAAATTATAAAACATAAGTTAAAAGATTTACCCAAAAAACCAAAAATTAAAACCAGGGCTTTAAAAGAAAAAAAGAGACTTTAATAACAAGTCTCTTTTAAAATACTCGCAAGCTATTTTTTAAACCTAACATCCATTACTTTATAGAGTGTAATTATAAAATAAGTATTCGTACATAAGTTTAAATTTCTTGTCTAAATTTTACAGCATGACCCAGGGTTAAGCCATCAGCATATTCTATGTTAGCGCCGCTTGGTAAGCCCTTGGCTAAACGAGTAATTTTTATATTAGCTGGTTTAAGTAATTTAGCTAAATAAAGACTAGTAGTTTCACCTTCTAAAGTTGGATTAAGTCCCAAAATTACTTCTTTGGGCTTTAAATCTTTGACACGTTTAACCAAACCAGAAATATTAATTTGTTCTGGTCCTATATTATCAATAGTATTAATAGTCCCACCTAAAACAAAATATAAACCTTGGTAAGTATTAGTTTCTTCTAAGGCAAACAAATCTCTTTCTTCAGCAACAACACACAATAAACTATGGTCTCTTTTTTTATCTTGGCAAACCAGACAAGGGTTTTGCTCACTTAAACCATTACATAATGAGCAAGTCATTATTTTTTGAGGTAAATCATGTAAAGCACTAGCCAAATCTTCAATTAGATTTGGTTGTTTTTTTAATAAATAAAAAACATAGCGCTCAGCGGTTTTAGGGCCAACTGACGGTAAGCGAGAAAATAAACTAATTAATCTTTCTAAGTGAGAGGGAAGGCGCATGTTATAAACCAAAGTTTTTTAAACCGCCCATATCCTGCATTTTTTTAGCCATGATTTTTTGAACCCTCTTAATCGTATCATTAATAACGTCTTTAGCCGCGTTAGAAATTTGGGACGGAGTTAAATCTTCTTTTATGGTTAAGTTAGTAACTTCTAGATTGCCATTCATAGTTAAACTAACACCATTTTTTTCAATCGTCACTGATTCATCAGCTAAGGCATTTTGCATGGTTTTAGCTTGGGTGCGTAAATCTTTAATTTGTTTTAATTTTGTAAACATATCGATAAGTTAAAAGTAAAAAGTTTAAAGTTAAACTATTTTTATAATTTTATTTTTTGCTTGCTGTTAGGCAGTTTAACTTTTAACTTTCAACTTTTAACTATTTTTAACTATTGTTCTTCTGGTGGAATATCATAATCGTTTTTAGCTAAATTTTTAAAGCTGACTGTTTCCTCATCAAAAAATAAATTAACTGAGCCTACTGGACCATTACGGTGTTTAGCTACATAAATTTGAGCGGTGTGCTTTTCATTGTCAGTTAATTCCTCTGGATTATAGCCTCGATCTACGGCTTTGCGATAAATAAACATAACTACGTCAGCGTCTTGTTCAATAGAACCAGATTCTCTTAAGTGAGCTAAACGCGGGATAGCTGGCCTAGTTTGTTCAACGGCTCGCGAAAGCTGAGATAAAGCTAAAACCGGAATATTTAATTCTCGAGCAATGCCTTTTAAGGAACGGCTGATTTCGGCAATTTCTTGTACGCGATTATCACCATAACGACTGCGGCCTTCCATTAATTGTAAATAATCAATGACTAATAGTTCAAGCTTGTGTTCCATTTGTAAGCGACGAGCTTTAGTTCTTATCTCCATGATATTGGCTGAAGGAGAATCATCAATAAAAATCGGCGCTTCAGCTAATACTCCCATAGCTTGGCCAATGCGAGAAAAATCATCAGATTCCTGACGATCAGATAATTTACCAGTTCTCATTTTCCATAAACTTACTCCGGCTTCAGCACACAACAGTCTATCAACTAATTGTTCCTTGCTCATTTCTAAAGAAAACAACCCCACGGCGGCTTTGTTTAAAATAGCTGCCTGACGAGCAATATCTAGAGCTAAAGAAGTTTTACCAACGCTAGGACGAGCCGCTAAAATTATTAAGTCTGATTTTTGTAAACCAGCTAACAAATTATCTAAATCAGCAAAACCAGTAGTTAAACCACGTAGTTTACCAGATTGCTTATGTAGTTCATCAATTCTATCAAACGCTTCGTTTAATAAATCATCAATTGGTTGAAAAGCTTGTTTTAAAAATTTTTGTGAAACATTAAATAATTTTCTTTCCGCTTCATCTAATAATTTATCAATCTCTTCATCTTCGTTATAGCCCATTTCACCGATATCAGCCGCCGCCGCAATCAAACGTCTTAAAGTAGCTTTGCGTTGTACTAATTCAGCATAATAGACAACGTTAGAGGTTGTGCCTACGGCATTGGCTAAATTAGCAATATAAGTTCGTCCGCCAATGTTTTCTAAAAAACCTTTTTCTTCTAACTTTGAAGTTAAGCTTAAAATATCAATCGGCTCTTTTTTCGCATATAGCTCTCGCATGGCACTATAAATTTGACCATGGTTCTCTTTGTAAAAATCTTCGGGATTTAAAATATCAGCTATCTTAACAATAACATTTTGGTCAATTAAAAGAGAGCCTAAAATAAAATTTTCAGCGTCTAGATTTTGTGGTGGAAGTTTTTTTAATTCTTCTTTTGAGGAGGCCATAATATTTTTATAATACAGGGCAATGGAATTTAAAGCAATGTTTTTATTTGTTAATTAACTGTTAATTAGCTGTCTATAAAAATATAAAAAAATTTGGCTAATATTAAATAATTTATAAAACTAATTTTGACTAGCTAAACTATTATTATTATAAATAATTTGCTATATTAATAATATGAAACAATGTTTAATTATTTTTGCGCTGTTTAGCGTAATGTTTTTAATAAAGCCAGCTCAAGCTGTAACCTCTTTAGTTGATACGGACAAAGATGGTTTAATCGATGAACAAGAGCTACAATTTAAAACCGATATTAACAATCCCGATACCGACGGCGATGGTTTTGTTGATGGCTTAGAAATTGCCAAAGGCTTTGATCCCTTATCTAAAGAAAGTAGAAAATTAACTAAAAATATTTTAATTGATTTAAAAAAGCAGGAATTATATCAACAACTTAATGGTATTACCATTAGGACGCATACCGTGTCTACTGGTAAACCAAGTATGCCTACACCCAAAGGAACTTTTTCAATTGCTAATAAAACCTTACGCGCCTGGTCAAAAACTTATGGTTTATGGATGCCTTATTGGATGGGAATTAAAGGCACGCGGGCTGGTATTCATGAATTACCCGAATGGCCTAATGGTTATAAAGAGGGGGCTAATCATTTAGGTAAACCGGTTTCTCATGGTTGTATTAGATTAGACATAAAAGCCGCAGAAATTGTTTATAATTGGACAGAGATTGGGACAAAAGTGATTATAAAATAAAAAAAATTAAAGACTATGATTTATCTTGATTATAGTGCTACTACGCCACTTGACCCCATGGTTTATAAAGCTATGGCGCCTTATTTTAATAAGCAATTTTATAATCCAGCGTCGATTCACTCTTTAGGTCAAGCAACTTTAAAAGACGTAGAAGACGCACGCTATGTTATAGCTGATTTATTAGGCGCTTCAGGTACGGAAATTGTTTTTACTTCTGGCGCTACTGAAGCTAATAATTTAGCTTTGGTCGGTTTGGTTAAGGCTTTAAAAAATCAAAGTGATAAACGTAAGCATATTATTAGTACAGTAATTGAACATAGCTCTATTTTAGAGCCGCTTAATCAATTAAAAAAACAGGGTTATAAAATAGATTTATTGCCGGTTGATAAAAATGGGCTAGTTAGTTTAAAAACTTTATCAACTAAAATTACCAATGATACCTTACTCGTAACGATTGGTTTTGTTAATAGTGAAATTGGTAGTGTTCAGGCCATTGATCGTATAGGTAGAATGATAAAAAAAATCAATCAACATCGTTATGCTACTTGGCTTAAAACGTCGCCGCGTAAAAGAGGGGATAGGCCAGGTAAAATCTATTTTCATACTGACGCCACTCAAGCTTTTAATGTTGTAGATTGTAAGGTTAATAAATTACATGTTGATTTAATGAGTCTATCGGGCCATAAAATTTATGGTCCCAAAGGAATTGGTTTATTATTTGTGAAACAAGCTACTCCATTAATAGCACAACAATGGGGCGGTCATCAAGAAAGAAATTTACGTAGTGGAACTTTAAATGTACCTGGTATTATTGGTTTAACTAGCGCCATGATCATCGCTGATAAACAGCGTTCACTATTTAATAAAAAAATTAAAACTTGGCGTAATTATTTTATTAAAGAAATACTTAAAGCTAATAAAAAAATTCTTTTAACTGTTAATGATTTAGAGTCGATTTCGCCCATGCATGCTAGCTTAATCTTTCCTGAGGTTCTAGGTGATGCTTTGTTATTGGCTTTAGATGAAAATGGTTTAGCTGCTTCAGTTGGTTCGGCTTGTGCTTCAGGTGATTTATCAGCTTCGCCAGTAATTAAGTCCCTAGGCTATAAACAGGCTTATCTGGCTTCGGCTCTGCGCTTTACCTTTGGTCGAACTATGACTTTAGCACAGACTAAAGATGCGGTAAAAATAGTTTTAGAATCTTATAAGGCAACTTTACAGCGCAGAGTTTAAAATAAGCTCTTAATATGATACAGTTATTATATGAAATTAATTTTTTCTAAACTATTAAGCTATTTTTATCTTAGTTTAGCTTGGCTAAAAAAGGCTATTACTTCTTTATTAACTGGTAGATTATCAGCTATTTTAACCATTGTAGCGGTTGTTATTAACCTATTAGTTTGGTTAGTAGCTTATGTTTTATTTCATTTAATTGGTGATGATTTAGCTGTTTTACATTATAATGTTGTTTTTGGTATCGACTTTGTAGGTAACGCTAGCCAAGTTTTTATTACCCCTTTAATTGGTTTGGTAACTTTATTAGTTAATGCTTTTTTAGGTGCCTTATTATTAAAGGGTCAAGACAAAATTTTATCTTTAATGCTTTTATCTTTAGCGATTATTGTTAATCTTTTTTGTTTGATCTCGCTTTATTTTTTGTATCTTATAAATTTTAGCTAATATGGAATCAGAAATAATTATTATTCTTTTTTTGTCGAGCTTAGCTTTTTTGGTTGCCTTATTTTTAACACCGCTTTGGACATCAATCCTTTATAAATATAAATTAGGCAAAACTATTCGTAATTCAGGCTCGACACCAATTTTTTCTAAATTACATGCGGCTAAAAGTGGCACGCCAACCATGGGCGGAGTTTTAATTTGGGTGACAGTAGCTTTATTGGCTTTAGGCTTTTTTTATTTAGCTAAAATTTTACCCTGGCCAATCTTTCAACAACTTGATTTTTTAATTAGAACTGAAACTTGGTTGCCTTTAGGTTGTTTAATGGCTTCGGCTTTAGTTGGTTTAATTGATGATTGGTTAGATGTTAAAGGTAGGGGCACAGCCGGAGGTGGAGGTTTAAAAATGTCTCATCGCTTATTAATTTATACGGGAATCGCTTTAATTGGTGCTTTGTGGTTTTATTTTAAATTAGAGCGTGATACTTTTGCCATTCCTTTTTTGGGTGATTTTCATTTAGGCTGGGCTTATATCTTAGTTTTTGTTTTTGTGATTGTCGGAACGGCTTTTTCAGTTAATGAAACAGATGGCTTAGATGGCTTGGCTGGTGGAGCATTATTAACTAGTTTTGCGGCTTATGCTGTAATTGCTTTTGTTAATGGTAAATTTAACTTAGCCGCTTTTTGTGCTGTAATCGTTGGTGCTTTATTGGCTTTTTTGTGGTTTAATGTAACCCCAGCTAGATTTTATATGGGTGATACAGGTTCTATGAGTCTAGGTATTACCTTGGGTGTTATTGCCTTACTGACTGATAGCGCTTTAATTTTAATTATTATTGGTTCGATTTTTGTTTTTGAGGCCTTAACTACTATTATTCAGATTGTTTCTAAAAAAATACGTGGTAAAAAAGTTTTTTTATCAGCGCCGATTCATCATCACTTTGAGGCGATCGGTTGGCCTGAAGCCAAAATTGTGATGCGCGCCTGGGTTATTGCTGGTGTTTCAGCGGCCATTGGTTTAGTAATTTTTCTTTTAGATAGATTACATTAAAATATATTTTCATGTTAGCTTGGTTTATATCACTATTTAAAAATAATAAATTAGAATTATCACCCGAAAAACTTAAAGCTGATAAAACTTTGCAAATTATTATCGGTTTACTTTTAATTTTTGGCTTGATCATGCTAGCCAATGCTTCGTCAGTCACGGCTTATAATACATATCATGATTCTTATTTCTTTTTTAAAAAACAGTTTTATAGCATTATTATTGGGTTAGTATTTTTTTTCTTATTGAGTAAATTAAATTATCGAAGCTTAAGGCCTATGGCAATTATTGCTTTATTGGCCTCTATAGTTTTTTTAATTTTAGTGTTTTTCCCTGGTCTAGGTAGAGAAATTAACGGTTCTAAAAGTTGGATTAATTTTTTTGGTTTTTCTCTTCAACCAGCTGAGTTTGTTAAATTATTTTTTATTATTTTTTTAGCAGCTTTATTTGAGAAAAAAAATGAAATAGCTAATCATTTTTGGTTTTTTATTTTGTCTTTAGGTATTATAGCTTTATTAATTTTTAAACAACCTGATTTTGGTACTTTATTTATTATAGTTTTAACTTCTTTTGCCATGTATTTAGTGGGCGGGGGCAAATTAAAACATATTTTTTGGTCTATTGTAGCTGGCTTAATTGGCCTTATTGTTATGGTTAATTTGCCTGGGCAAGAATATCAGCTTAATCGTTTCCGTTGCTTATTTGATGCTGAACAAGATACACAAAAAGCTTGTTACCAAGTTAATCAATCTTTAATTGCTATTGGTTCGGGTGGTATTATGGGCCGTGGTTTAGGTGAAAGTCGTCAAAAATTTTTATACTTACCAGAAGTACAAAATGATTTTATTTTTGCCGTGATTGCCGAAGAAACAGGTTTATTGGGCGCTGGCACGATTATAGTTTTATTTATTATTTTATTTTATCGTGGCTGGATAATAATTTATCGTTCCAAGGATCCTTACGCGCGTAATTTAGTAATTGGTATTATAACTTGGTTAACTGGTCAAGCCATTCTTAATATTGGTGGAATTGCTAATTTTTTACCTATGACTGGCGTGCCCTTGCCTTTAATTAGCTATGGAGGCTCAGCTATTATTGCCGTTTTAGCTGGCCTAGGTATTGTTGTTAATATTAGTCGTTATGTTAAATAATATTATTTTAAATAAATTAAAAAAAATTGTTTTTTTAGTTAGTTGTTTGTTTTTGGTTATTGTTTTATCAGGTTGTTCTCAAGATAATCAACCATCTACCGAAGAAGTGGCTGGTCTTCCGCCTGGCAATATTTTATTTATTTCTAAAACTTGCCCTCATTGTGCGGTGGTTAAACAATATATTGATGAAAATAATGTTTTACAAAAAATTTATTTTGTATCGCGTGATATAACGTCTGATCAAGTAGCTTATAAACTTTTGCCCATCATTGGGCAAAAATGTGGCTTGAGTTCAAACAATTTAGGCGTACCGTTGTTTTGGGATGGGCAGAAATGCTATAGTGGAGAAAGAGAGATTATTAATTATTTTAAAGCCCTACCATGAGTCAATTAGTTAATAAACCCCGCTTGCGTTTAGCGCCTTCACCCACGGGTTTTTTGCATCTAGGTAATTTAAGGACTGCTTTATTTGGTTATTTATTAGCTAAAAAATGGGGTGGTGATTTTATTTTACGTCTGGAGGACACTGATGAAAAAAGATATGTACCAGGCGCGGTAGAAAATTTAATTAAAGTTTTTAAAATCTTAGGTATTGAATTTTCTGAAGGGCCACATGAAGGAGGGGACTATGGACCTTATATCCAAAGCCAAAGATTAAATCTTTATAAAGCACAAGCGGAAAAATTAGTTGATTTAGGTCAAGCTTATTATTGTTTTGCGACTAGCCAAGAATTAGAAGCAATGCGTCAACAACAGATTGAGCGTCATGAACCGCCGCGTTATGATCGTCGCTTTAGAGATCTACCGGTTGATGAAGCTAGACAAAAAATTAATCAAGGTCAACCCTATGTTATTAGACATAAATTGCCTTTAGCAGGCGAAATTGTAGTACACGATGAATTACGTGGAGATATTGTTTTTAAAGCCGAAGATTTAGAAGATTATATTTTATTAAAATCAGATGGTTATCCAACCTATCAACTAGCCTCAGTGGTCGATGATCATTTAATGGCTATTACACATGTCACTCGAGGCGAAGAATGGTTACCGTCCTTACCTAAAAATTATTTATTATATCAAGCTTGTGGCTGGGAGGTTCCAAAGTTTATTCATTTACCTTTAATTTTAAATAAAACTGGCGGTAAATTAAGTAAGCGCCAGGGCGATGTTTTTGTTGAGGATTATTTTAAAAAAGGTTATCTAGCAGAAGCCCTGATCAACTTTTGCGCTTTATTGGGGTGGCATCCAAAAACTGACCAAGAAATTTTTTCTTTAGCTGAATTAGAGAAAAATTTTGAACTTGATGGTCTAGGTATTAGCCCGGCTATTTTTGATCAAGAAAAATTAGATTGGCTAAATGGTTATTATCTTAGACAGAAGAGCTTAGATGAATTATTAGTTTTAGCTCTACCTTTTCTTAAGAGTGAGCTTAACCAAACTAAGGCCTCTAAAAAACATCCTCAATTTATTAAAGCTGTTTTAGCTTTAGAACAACCACGTTTAAAAACTTTAGCTGAATTACCGACTTTAGTTAATTTTTTCTTTCAAAATCAATTAGTTTATGAACCAGAGCTTTTATATTGGAAGTCATTAACTAAAATAGAGGTTAAACTTAATTTAGGAAAGATATTAAATAAAATAAAAAACATACCTGAAGAAAATTGGACTAAAGATAATCTAGAAACTGAACTTATTAAATGGTTAAAAGATGAAAATTATAAACCAGGGGATTATCTATGGCCCATGCGAGTCTCTTTGAGCGGCCGACAAAATAGTCCTTCACCATTTGAAATCGCAGCTGTTTTAGGTAAAGAAGAAACTATGGCAAGAATTAATTTTGCCTCTAGCCTTCTTTCATAAAATATGTTATAATATAATTACTTAGATATAAAAGTAGCTTTTAGACATGATTTTTAAACGTAAAACCCTAATAATTTTTAGCTTAGCGGCTCTAATAGCTGTTTTTGGTGTTACTTGGCAGCTAATTAATCAAACCATAGCCTCTGCTCAAGAAACTAGCTCAGCTAGCTCAGAAATTAATGAATTAAACTATTCGATTGAGCAAAAAAAGAAACAATTAGCTGACCTAAAAGCCAAACAAGAAGAATATCGTCAAGCTATTATTAAAAAACAAACTGAGCAAGCTAATTTAAAAAATCAGCTATCAATGATTGATAATCATATTGCTGAAGCTCAGTTAAGTCTGGATCAAGTAAGAGTTGACATTGAAACTACTAATTTAGAAATTAAAAAAACTGACTTAGAAATTAGCCATAATAGCGAAGCTATTGCTAGCAATAAAACTCATCTTAGTTCAGCGATTAAACTTTTAAGTCAAGAGGGTAATCGCTCGCAATTAGAAATTATTTTATTAAATAATTATTTAACAGAATACATTAATCAAATTAAATATTTACAGGATATTAATGGAAAAATTTCTGATGGTTTATCTGATTTAAGACAGGCCAAAGAAGATTTAGCTTCTAATCGAGAAAAATTAGAATCTAATCGAGAGAAATTAAAACAATTAAGAAAACAATTAGAAGATCAAAGAGTTGAATTAGCTTCGGAAAAAGATTCTAAGTCCTATATTTTAGATCAAACTAAAATGTCTGAAACAGAATATCAAAGATTATTAAGTCAGGCTAAGAAAGAACAGCAGTCAGCTTCGAGTGATATTGTTAGTTTAGAGAAAAAAATGCGTGAAAAAATTAATCAGCAAAGTGGTAATAAAATTACTTTGAAGTATGATGGGTTTATCTGGCCAGTGCCAAAAAATACTATTACTGCTTATTTTCATGATCCAGAATATCCTTTTCGTTATATTTTTGAACATCCCGCAGTTGATATTAGGGCTGCTCAAGGTACACCTTTAAGAGCGGCGGCCTCGGGTTATGTTGGCCGAGCTAAGGATGGGGGCATGGGCTATAGTTATATTATGTTGGTTCACGCTGATGGTTTGGCTACTGTTTATGGTCACGTTTCTAGAATTTATGTTAAAGAAGATGAATATATGACCCAGGGTCAAATTATTGGTTTATCAGGTGCTATGCCAGGCACACCAGGCGCTGGTTCTTTAACGACTGGCCCACATCTTCACTTTGAGGTACGTTTAAATGGTATTCCAGTTAATCCATTAGAGTATTTACCTTAAATTAAATTTAGTTTAATTGTAAAAGACAGATTTAAAGCTGTCTTTTTTTAATTTTTTAATTATTTTATGGTATAATAAAAAAGTATGGAAAATATTTTTTCTGATTTAACAAATAATTTTACAATGTTTTTTGAGCTAAGTATTATTATTTCCGTAGCTGCTTTAGTCGCCATCATAATACGAGTCTTAAAACAGCCACTAATTGTTAGTTATATTATTTCGGGATTGATTGTTGGTCCTTTTGTTTTTAATTTTATTAAATCATTTGAGGTTTTTAATCTTTTTAGTGAAATTGGGATTGCTATTCTTTTATTTACTGTTGGCCTTAATTTAACACCTCATGTTATTAAACAATTTGGTAAAATTGCTCTAATCACAGGTTTGGGTCAAGTAGTTTTTACTTTTTTAGCCACTTTTTTAGTTTGTTTATTATTAGGTTGGTCAATTATAATTTCAGCTTACGTCGGGATTGCTTTAGCGTTTTCTAGCACAATTATTATTTTAAAGTTAATTTCTGATAAAAAAGAACTTGATTCATTATATGCTAAAATTTCTATTGGTTTTTTATTGGTACAAGACGTAGTTGCTTTAATACTTTTATTTTCCATTCCTATTTTATCCACGCCAAATCATTCATGGCTAACCATTATTATTACTTTATTTAAGGGAGTAATCTTAGCTTTTATGACTTGGCTTATAAGTCATAAAATATTAAAACCGCTTAATTCATTTTTGTCTCATTCTCAAGAGCTATTATTTATTTTTTCTTTAAGTTGGGGATTTTTAATAGCGGCGATTTTTAAACTAGCTGGTTTTTCTTTAGAAACTGGAGCTTTTGTAGCCGGTGTTAGTTTAGCGGTTTTACCCTCACGGCATGAAATAAGTGCACGCCTAGTTAGCTTGCGAGACTTTTTTATTGTTGTCTTTTTTATTATGCTAGGGGCGCAAATGGCTTTAACTGATATTATTGAAACTCTACCTATTGCCATTTTACTATCCTTATTTGTTTTAATTGGCAATCCAATTATTTTAATGTTGATCATGGGCCTATTTGGTTATAGAAAAAAGACAGCTTTAAAAACTGGTTTAACCGTGGCTCAAATTAGTGAATTTTCTTTAATTTTAATTGCCCTAGGAGTTAAATTTGGTCATTTAGAGCCTAAAATATTGTCTTTGGTTACTATGATAGGCTTAATTACTATTTTTATTTCTAGCTACATGATTATTTACTCTGATAAGCTTTATAAAATCTTAGAGCCTTGGTTATCGTTTTTTGAAAAGAAAATTGTTAAAGAAAAAGCCACCACTAAATATAATTACCCTATTGTTTTGTTTGGCTGTAATAGAATTGGTTATGATTTTGTTGAGATATTTTCTAAAAATAAAAAAAGATTTTTAGTAGTTGATTATGACCCAGAAATTACACAAGATTTAGCTAGTGAAGGCATAAAAGTTGAATACGGCGACGCTACAGACATAAATTTTATTGAATCATTTAATTTTAAAAATTTAGAATTAGCGATTTCAACCATTCCTACCTTAGAAGCTAACACTATTATTGTCGAAACAGTGCGTCGTAGTAATAAAAAAGCTACTATTATGATGGTGGCTCATAGCATTAAAGATGCTTTAAAATTGTATAATTTGGGGGCGGATTATATTATTTTACCCCACTTTTTAGGCGGACGTTATGCCGCGGATATGTTGTGTCATCTTAACGGGCGTTTTAGTCGTCGGAAATTAGCCGCTACCAAACATCGTCATTTATCTTATTTACAAAAAAGATTATCCTTAGGTCATGATCATCCAATTATAAGGTTTTAATATGTGGCGCTATTTAATTTTAATGGCCTTGCTACTAGTTGGTTTTTTTATTTGGGAGATACCGCAAAGCGTGGTAGATGATTTTTTTGTTGCACAAAAAAATACTTCCGAATTAGCTAATAATGAGTCAGTTGAGCAGGTAAATGAAATTATTGAATCAGAGATAAAGAATGTCGGGGAAGATAAAGTTGAAAAAGATTTAGTCATTGATACGTTAATTGATAATAAAGTGCCTTTTACCTCACAAGCTCCGTTGGGCGACTGGAAAGACGAGCGTCAACAAGATGGTTGTGAAGAAGCCTCAGCTTTAATGGCGATTTATTGGGCGCAAGATAAAAATTTAAACAAGCTAACCGCTTGGCAAAAAATTACTGACTTATCTGATTATCAACAAAAAAATTATGGTGAATATCGTGATATTGCTTTAGAAGATGTAATTAATAGGATTTTTAAAGATTATTTTCAGTATGATAAAGTTGAGCTAAAGCAGGGGATAAAAGTAAGAGATTTAATTAATGAGTTAAATAAAGGCCATATAGTTTTAGCGCCGATGGATGGACAAAAATTAAATAATCCTTATTTTACTCCGCCTGGACCAGAAAGGCATATGTTAGTTATAAAAGGTTATGATCCAATAACTAAAGAATTTATTACTAATGACCCAGGCACAAAAAGAGGAGAAAATTATAGATATAATGAAGATCTTTTATTTAAGGCCATTAGAGCTTATCCCACTGGTTATCATGAACCAATTAAAGACATAAAAAAAGAAGTTATTATTTTTTGGAAATAAAAAAAAGAATGTATTGTTTATTACATTCTTTTTAAAAAAATTAAGGTTTTTTTATTATTTTTTGACATCAAAATACACTAAAGAATTCGCGGCGGATTGAAAATCTTTTAACAAAAGAGGTATTACAGCATAAATCACATTATTTTTATTACATAGTACACCTCTTAATTTTTCATAAGGCATCTGCTTGGCTAATAAGCCTATGTCAGATGTTCCGACAACAATAATTTTATTTTTAAAATCTTTTGACATGACTTCTGCTTTTGCAAAATAAGCTTCAAAATTAAGACTTATGTCAATTAAGTTTAAAACAATGTTTTCCGGTACATCTACCTTTTCCATAAATAGAGAAAAGACTTTTCTTGTTTCATCGTGTTGGCCAAAAACTATTTTATTTTTAGCTACTTCTTGGAAAAGAATTTCCTGTTCTTTTTTTTTAATCATGCTTTATTTATTTTGATTTAATGAACATTTTTTGTTTATCTTTTATATCATTTTTTTTAATTTTTGTCAAATATAAAAACAAGCCTCATTTTATAAGCTTGTTTTTACTAAAAATTAATTATTTTTTCTTTTTTATTTCTTTAGCTGCTAAAGAACCCAATTCCGTAATTTCATCCCTTAGCTCTCCTAAGGTTTTTAAAATACTAACAAATTTCTTTTTAATTTTAGGATCAGCATTTTTCAAAAGAGGGGATAATTTGGTTATAGCCGCACCAACGATAGTCAGTAAGCCGACTATCTTAACAGCGTTAACTAATTTTTTTGCCATATGTTTTTAATTATTATATTATATATAAGTTAATTATAACTTAATTATATGAAAAAGTTAATTATCTTAATTATTATCATCTTATTAGGCTTAACTGCTTATGGCTATTATCTAAGGCCTAGTTGGCTAGAATTTATTCCTTGGTTTAAAACTCAGGTTTTAACAGCTGAGGAAATAGCTAGTCAGCAAAAAGTTTGCTCGTCTCGTTTTACTGAAGCACAAATAATTACCAATGATATTAGAGCCAAGGGTCAAAGAGTAACTGAGCCTAAGGTATTTTTTAGTCCTTTAGAAAGAAGTTGTTTAGCGACTTACTTTGTTCAAGATGAGAGCTTGCCCGAAAATTCAACTTTTAACTCTTTTATTATTTATGACTTAGACCATAATAGGCAATTGTACAATAAAGATCATGAAAGTTTTTCCAACTATTCAAAATACTTAGAAAAAATTAAGGCTCTAGAAGCTAATTAGCTTTTATTTTATGCAATAGTTTGTTATAATTAAAAAACTTTATTAAATAAAAAATAAAACTATGCCGAAAACAAAAACACGAACTAAAACCAAAATAAAAAAAACTATTAAGGAAACCGCGCCTACAACCCCACTGAATTGTTCTACTAAATGCAATACTCAGGTATGTTGGCTTGGCTGGTTATTAAAATTAATGATTGGTTTATTTGTAGCTTTAATAATTTTTTGGGTTGGTTTTTGTTTTGGTACGGTAAGTTCAAATCTAAGCGCTAAGTATCGTGCTTTATCAAGTACTAAACCTTGTTATTTATATAATCAAGCTCATCAAGCCTGTCTTAATGCTCCAGCAGAAACCCTATTAGCTAATATAATTTCGTCTTTAAATAATAAAGTAGGGGATAATTTTGACCAAGAATTAATTCTACAAATAACTCTACATAATCAAGCGGCGATTGAAATTGCTGAATTAGCTTTAAATAAATCAAGCCGAGAAGAAATTAAAGATTTAGCTAGAACGATTATTGATAAGAATAATAAAGAAATTGATTTAATGAAAAATTGGGGGGGAGAAATGGTTTATTAATTAAAATTTTATAAAATTAAAACCCTTTTACGAGAAAAGGGTTTTTAAAATTTTAAGCCGCTTACAACTATATTTGGTGTTGTTAGCCTGTCTATTGGTCTTAAGAGGGTTGTTTAAGGTTATATGGTGGGTAATTGTAAGTCGGCTTACTTAGGGTATTAAATGAAAAAAAGAACGTTAATATAACTCTATTATTTTTTAGCTTATTAGTCAAGTCTACTAGGGGAATACATTTTAGTCTCTATTTTTAATTAATAATATGTCGCACAATATAACTTATACGACATAATATAATAAAATCTAAGGCTCTGATAATATTAATTCCAGAGCCTTAATTTTTAATTAAAATACCTTTTAGGTTCTTTTACTACCTATTAGCAGTTTTATCTTTTTCTTAACCGAGCGCTTAGTAGCTGACTTTAACGCTTGATTATTAATTAAATGAATTGGGCCATCATTACCTTCTCGTTTAAAAAAGCGTAAATTATGGCCGTAGATCTTAAGATAACTCTTGCGACCTTGGTAGATTAAGTTAAAAAACCCTTTACCCACCCTATACACCGGAAACAGTTGTGCTTTATAGCTGATTGATAATTCTTCAATATCAGCTTTAAGAACAGGGTGCTCCATAGCTGTTTGAATTAAATATTGACTTAATTCAGTGGAAACTGGGTCAATAAAGTATTGCCAATTTATTTTTTTCATTTTTTTACCTTTCAATGAACTTACTGAGTTTTAAAAAGTATAACACTATTAAAAATTATGTCAATTTAAAAATGACTTTAAAATTTTAAAGTCATAAGGTAGTTTTATACCTATTATAATAAAAATTTTAATTAAAGATTAAGCCTCTCCCCTATTTTTGTGTTTTAAAAAATTGAGAAACCTGGTGTAATCTTTGTTTTATAATATCTGGTATATTAGGTTGCTGTAAAAGCATTTCAGATTGCTGAATAATTGCAGAAGTAAATTTAATATATAAACTTTGTTCAAAATCTGATGTTTGATTTATAGTTTGGCAGTTAATTTTATCTAAAGCTTCATTGAGTTCATCTATATCAAGCGTTATATAAAAATTTGGCACATTTTTATATTGAGCAGGCGCTAACTTACCATCAACCATTTTAACCGCATCGTCTATTTGCGTGCCTCCTGTTTGAGCCTGTTTGATAATTTTTTGGTTTTTTTCCACTAACCTATCCCCTGCTTTACGACTATGAACTTCATCAAAAGCACAAATAATTTCGTTGGTTTTGGTATTAATAATAACATTATCAACTCCATGAGCATAATCATCATAGGTTGCTGAGCGCATGACCAAGTATTCCTTGCCTAAGGCTTTACGAAAAATTATGGTAGTTAATTTTTCTAGCATGGTACTTTTCCCGTTTTCTTTTTCATCTCGCCAACGATCAAACATGGCTTTGGTTAAAGCTACTTCATCAAGGCTTTCTAAATGATGGAAAGTGGCAAAAGATTTTCTAGCATCTGGGTCATCAACCTTTGCCCAATATCTTTCACGTTGATTAATAAAATCAATTTTTTTTTGAGATGGTTGACTAAAAAGACTGGAATTAATTACTCCCTGGTTATCTAATAAATCTAAACCAAATTGTTCATTGGTTTGTTGAGCTATTTTATCCACACCTTCATTAAGTTTGTTTAAGAGTTCTAATTTATTTTTTGGCTTATTGAAATTAAATTTTTCTTTCATATATATAATTTATAATTTAATCTTAATCTTTTTATTATATTAAGGCAATGTTTTAGACTTGACGATTTATTTTTAAAATAGTATCCTAATTATAGGCCTTAGGGCTTGCTGTGTATAAACAGCCTATAAATAAAAAAAACTTATGGTTGACGAACTAAACGTCAATGACGTTTCCATTAATGATGGAGACGAAAACGACAACAACAACGATTTTGGTAATGACGATGACAATTTAGAAGAGGAGCAGGAGGATTCTGAAAATGATAATTCTGTTGCTGAAGATGATGACGACGGAGATAACAATGAAGACAATAATTTTTAAATAAAATTTACCAAACTAACAACGATCTCCTTTTAGGGGGTCGTTATTAGTTTAATCTGTTATAATTAAATTATGTTTGATTTAATATCATTTATTAAAACTATTGGCTATGTAGGCTTAGCTGGGGTGGTGTTTGCTGAGTCTGGTTTGTTAATTGGCTTTTTTTTACCGGGTGACAGTTTGCTATTCACCGCTGGTTTTTTAGCTGCGCAAAATTTTCTTAATATTTGGATTTTATTACCTCTTTTATTTATTAGTGCCGTAGCGGGCGACAGTGTTGGTTACTCTTTTGGTTATCGGTTAGGCCCTAAAATTTTTAAAAAAGAAGAATCTTTATTTTTTTCTAAAGAAAACATAACTCGCGCTCAGGTATTTTTTGAACAACACGGTGGAAAAACTATTATTTTAGCGCGTTTTATACCAATAATTAGAACCTTTGCTCCTATTTTAGCTGGTGTAGGTAAAATGCGCTATAGCTTATTTTTGTTTTATAATATTTTAGGTGGTTTTTTGTGGACAATTGGCTTACTAGCTTTAGGTTATTACTTGGGTAGCATTATTCCTAATGTTGATAAATACTTATTACCTATTATTGCTTTAATAATTTTTCTTTCTATTTTACCTAATTTAATCCATTTAGCTAAAAACAAAACAATGCGTCAAGCATTATTTAATAAAATTACTAGTCTTTTTAAAAAAAATCATTGAGCGTATTTGCCCAAACAATTATTATAATTATTAGCTTGGTTATTATACTCCCCTATTTTTAACCTGGTTTCACTAACTAGTATGTTATAGGTTTCTATTAACCTATTATACTCCTCAATTAGACTAATATGCTCTGAGCTATTTTTAGGTTCAAAGTTATCAATCTGTATTTTTTTATTACTAATATTTAATTCTTGTTTAGTAATTTCTAGTTGATTATTATTAATAGCTTGCTCTAACATCTGGTCTGGGACAGGACAACTTAAACTTGGCGTACCAAATTCTTGAACAGCTAACCAAACCATATCACCTTCAAACAAACCCTGACGTACAGCTATACCAATTTCTTCATAGCTAGTGCGTAAAATGTTTTCTTTATGTCCCTGACTTTCCATCCAACTATTTACTAAATCTTGATCGTTTTTAAAATTGCCTAGGGCTAGATTTTCACCAATAACAATAAAATTATAATCAACTAACTTAGCTAACTCAGCTGGCCCTTTATCATCAGGCGAGATATGATCAAAATATTGATTTTTAAACATATCATCAATCTTGGCTTCGGCGGCCTTATTTAATAAACTTGATTCATTTAAAGCTGGTAAATTAGCTAACGCTCTTTGTTTATTTGTTTCCTCAATCACCCCACTAACTGTTAAGTCACCCTTAGCTCCATTGTCTTTACGCAAAGGACCGGAAGTAAAGATGTGATCTTGTATATTTTGAACATCTCTTTTTAAAGAATCAATTGAGGGGTCATTAGTTATAAAATTTTGGCTGGTTTGTTTAAGTACACTAAAATCATCACGGTAAAATAAAAATATACCGCCTAAACCTAAAATAATAATAATTAAAACTAAACCTACTTTATTAGACATAGCTAAAATTATTGTAGCATTTTTATTATAATTTAAAAAATCGCCCTGTTTAGAGCGATTTTTTATTTAATTTTTAAGATATGACAAAACCCATAAAATTAACCTGTGGCTGAAACATAAGGATAATTTTAATAATTAGTAAGAAAACACCAACCGATAATAAAGCGAACAAAAAAACACCAAAAGCAAATAAAAATTTAAAAGCTGTTTCCATATAGTTTAAATAAAGCTACTTATAGTATACCTTATCTCCATAGCGTAAATCAATATAATTAACTTTTTCAAATCTGTCCTTAAGCTCGGATAGTAATAAAATATCTAAACGATCAAGTTGCGTCATTAAATCATCAGTGGTTGAAAAATAAATCATAGCTCCTTTAAGAGATAATAATTTAAGGCTGTTTCTGTCATTATCAATAGTCAATTGTTTGACTGTAATATTGGGAAAACGTTTTTTAAATTCAGGCCATAAATTTTTAGCAAATAGAATTTCTTTATCAGCGCCTTCAATTTTATTATGATTAATTTTTGGCCAACCGTTATTATAGATAATTGGTAGACCTTCAACTTCATCATTAGTAGTTAGAAGAATCCAGCCCGCGCTATCAATTTCTTGATAAGTTTCAGCTTCAAACCAAACAGCTACTGGTGTTCTTTCTTGTAAAGAAATAATTAGGGTTTTAGGTAATTTTTTAGAAATTTTTATTTGCTCTAAATTATAGCGCTCTTTAATTGTTTGTTTTAAATCAGCACTATTAAAAACTAATAAACGATTCTGTGAAAAAACTAACCAGCGTGATTGATTAATTTGTTTTTGAACTAATTGTTCAATCTCTATAGTCTTAATAAGATTATTACCCTCAACTTTTAAATTTTTAATGACTAAAATATTAGAAATAAAAAATAACCACAGTAAGACAAAAGTTAAGATAACTAACACAAAAAAATAAAACCAAACCCGAGGCGGAATATGGGCTAAATAATTTTTTACCCGAGAAGAACCCAGGCGGTCTATTTGTCGCTTAGAAAAATAAGGGTTTCCCCGGCGTCGTTCAACACTGGGCGTATACCAACGATGATGTGGCGACGGATAGCTCATATAACTTTACGATCTATTAAATAATTAAACACCGCTGAGGCCGCGGCATAAGCTAAGGCATGATGACGACCAAAGCGTGGCAAATTAAAGTCACCTACTTGTTGTTCACTAACCAATTGTCCACTAATACCTTGGTTAGTGGTTTTAAAATTAGTTATTAACCAAACATCTTTTTGTTGAGTTGCGTCTTTTTCACTAACGCCAAAAAAATTAGTTATAACTTGACTAACGGCTTGTAGGCGCTTAACTTCTGGAATATCAAAATTTAAAACCACCAATCCCCTTTTTACGCTTTTAACTAAAATTTCATATTCTTTAGCTACCTTATCAATGCCGCCAAACTGTTCTAAATAACGTTGGGTAATAGAAGTAATTACTACTATTTTAGGCGGGGCAATTTTGGTTAAATAAGCTAAATCACCTGGATAGCTAGAACCAAATTCAAATACGGCTATTTTAGGTAATTTTAGCCAAAAAGCGCGAAAAGGTGCTAAAACAATGGTTGGTAACCAGCGTTTATAGGAATTATACCCACTTTTTAGCCCTAAAATGGCCAAAGGAAGGCCTATTTCTGTATTAAAGCCTGGTAAAGCCTGAAGGCTAATTTTAGTCTTTAGAAACGATTCTATGGCCTGCTTAGTAAAAGTTTTATTGGTAGTACCAGCCACAGCAATGACAAAAGGTCGATTGCGCCATAAAGTAATTTTGGCCCAAAGATATAAATAATATTGAAGAATTTTTTTTGCTAAATATCTTATCATGTTAAAGTTTTAAAATATTTTTCTAAACGCGTCATGGCTTCAGAAATATCTTCTATTTTACGGCCAAAACTTAAACGCAAATGATTTTCACCCTGTGGACCAAAGGCAGAACCAGGCACAAGCGCAACTTGAACTTTATCTAATATGTCAACCGCTAAAGCAAAACTTGGTTTATTAATTTTATAATGCGGTAAAACAAAATAAGCACTAGTTGGCTTAACATAAGATACATAATCTTTTAAGCCATCTAATTTTTCGCAAATTAAATCACGACGCTTAGTGTATTCTTGTTTAAAATAATTAACCCACGCGCCTCCCATTTCCAAAGCTCCCATAGCCGCATATTGCGACACCACTGGTGCACAGGTTACTAAACAATCATGAACTTTAATTATTTCTTTAATAATAGAAGCATCACTATGAATATAGCCGACGCGCCAACCAGTCATAGCGTAAGCCTTAGAAAAACTAAAGACTCTAATAAATCTTTGTCTAAACTTTATTTCTTGACCTAAAGAAAAATAAGGCACTTGTTCATAAATAAAATCTTTATACACTTCATCAGAAATAATAAATAGATTATGTTGTTCAGCTAAATTAGCCAAAGCCAATAATTGCTGCTTATCATAAACCGTACCCGTAGGATTATTAGGGTTACAATAAAAAATCGCTTTAGTTTTAGGCGTAATTAATTTTTCAATTTCTTTAATCTTTAATGCCCAACCATTATCTTCATCCAAAGCCGCATAAATTGGTTCGCAACCGGCTAGTCTAATCGCTTCTCTATAACTAGTATAAGTTGGATCAGGTATAATCACTTCATCGCCCGGCATAGTAATAGCTAATAAAGTGGCGGTTAAACCTTCAATTGAACCAGCCGTCACAATAATTTCTGTTTGCCAATCATAATACATGCCTTCATTAGCTAAAGACAATTCAATTAATTCTCTTAATTCTGGTAAACCCGGCGATAAAGAATATTTAGCCACAATGCCAGCTTTTAAAGCCTGGCTAGCACGTTGTTTAATCGCCGAGGGCGTATCAAAACTAGGAATACCCTGAGCCAAAGACACCACGTTAGCATAATTTGCTGCTAAAAGTTCGATTTGTTTAATAACGCTTAATTGTATATGTTTTGTCCGCTCAAACATAATTAAATGTCATCCCCGCACCCGTTTACAGGAGTGTAAACTCCTGCGAGGCTTAATTTTCAACTAATAACTAAACTATTTAGAAATTTTCTTAAACGGTAAATACGGACGTAGCTTTTTAGGAATTTCAATTGAGCCGTCACGAGTTTGATAATTTTCCATAATAGCAATCAAGGCTCGATTACCTGGATTAGCTGTCCCATTTAAGGTATAAACTAATTTTTTCTCACCCTTGTCATCAATAAATTTAATATTTAAAGCCCGGGCTTGATAATCAGTACAATTTGAAGTTGAGGTAATTTCTGCCCAATCACCAATTGTTCCTTCAGCATTAGGTTTACCTGGTAACCAAGCTTCTAAATCATAGGTTCGATAAGCTGGCGTACCTAAATCAGCCGTGCAATGATCTATTACTCGAAAAGGAATTCCTAGACCACTAAAAATTTCCTTTTCTACTTCAAGCATCTCATTATGAATTTTTTCTGCCTCTTCTGGCCTAGCATAAGCAAACATTTCTAATTTTTCAAACTGATGAACTCTAAAAATTCCTTTGGAAAATTTAGAATAACTACCGGCTTCAGTTCTAAAACAATGTGACAAGCCAACGTATTTAATTGATCCTTGGCTAAGATCTAAAATTTCATCAGCATGATAACCACCCAAAGTAATTTCAGCCGTGCCGATTAGACTTAAGTCATTGTCTAAAATTTGATAAACCTGACTTGATTCACCACGCGGATTAAAACCTAGACCAGCCACTACTTCAGTTTTAGCTAGATCAGGCGTTATCATTGGTTTAAAACCGTGCTGCAAGGCAATGCTTAAAGCATACTGATTTAAAGCTAAACTTAAGAGCACTAACTCATTTTTAAAATAAGGAAATTTTGCCCCAGTGACTTTAGCACCTCTTTCTAAATCAATTAAATCAAGTTCGGTCGCCAATTCAAGATGATCTTTCACGGTAAAATTAAATTTTGGTTTTTTGCCATAAACACCTAAAACAGGGTTATCATTTTCATTATGACTAACCTTAACTTCAGGATGAGTTAAATTAGGCACCGCCATTAAAAGTTCTTTTAAAGCCACCTCGATATCAAGTTGTTTATTTTCTAGTTTAGCAATTTCCGTGCCAACTTTTTTCATCTTTTCAATCTCTTCTTTAGTCGGTTTGGTTTTTGAAGTTTTATTTCTTTCGGCTCTTAACACCTGAATTTTAGTTTGTAATTCACGATTAGCCTCATCTAAAGCAAAGAGTTTATCAAGCTCAACTTTAGCCAAACGATTAGCTGAATTTTTTTTAATTAAATCTTTGTTTTCTCTAATAAAATGTAGATCTAACATAAAAATTATAGCGAAGGATTAATCCCTCGGTCTTAATAAAGGGAAAATTTGACATTCTCTGACTGGTTGACCATATAAAAATGAGAATAATCTTTCAGAAATGCCAAACCCGCAAGTTGGCGGCATGCCATATTCTAAGGCTTCCACAAAATCTTTGTCATACATTTGCGCTTCTTCATCCCCTGCTTCGCGTAATTTTTGTTGGTCAGAAAATCTACTAGCTTGATCCAGTGGATCATTTAACTCGCTATAACCCTTACCTAATTCAGAACCCGCTATTAAAACTTGAAAACGTTGGACAAAATCTTTATTATCCTCTTGTCTTTTAGCTAACGGCTCCATCACGACTGGGACATTAACTAAAAAGCCAGGCCCGCCCAAACTTTTACGGCAATATTTCCAAAGATTATCAATCCCCCTAGTTAAATTAAAGCCTTTTTTATCATAGTCAATTTTTAATTTCTTTAAAGTTGCTTCAATCTCTTTTAAATTAGTTTTAGTTATATCAATGCCGGTTTTCTTTTTAATGATTGAAGTATAATCATAAATTTCCCAGTCTTTACCCAGATCAACCTTAAAACCATTAATATCAAATTTTAGTTTGCCAAAAGTAACTTTAGCTACATGACGATATAATTCAGTGACTAGTTCCATCCCCTTAGTATAATCAGCATAGGCCCAATAAAATTCCATTTGCGTATAATCTTGTAAGTGCTCATGACTCATGCCTTCATTTCTAAAAATGCGACCGATTTCAAAAGTTTTATCAAAGCCCGCGACCATTAATCTTTTCTGCCATAATTCACCAGCGGAAATTCTTAAATAAACGTCAATGTCTAAAGCATGATGATGAGTAATAAAAGGTCGAGCGTCAGCTCCGCCAGTCGTAGTTTCTAAAGCTGGTGTTTCAACTTCTAAAAAGCCACGTTCTACTAAAAATTCGCGCATCGAGCTCCAAAAGCGAGCACGCTTGACTACCATATTTTTTAACTCGTCATTAGTTAAGATGTCTAAATAACGTTTGCGCAATTTTTCTTCTTTATCTTCCAGTCCATGCCATTTATCAGGCAGTGGCCTTAAGGCCTTAGTTAAAAGCTTCCAAGCTTTAACTTCCAAACTAGCTTGACCAGCCTGCGTAGTAAAAGCCACGCCTTGGGCTTCAATAAAATCACCAACGTCAAGATATTTATCAAACACCTTATAACTCTCATTACCAACTTCTTTTTTAGAAACAACCAATTGAATTTTACCAGTGTCATCTTCTAAATCAGCAAAACTTAAATTGCCATGAGTTCTTAGACTGCGCAAACGCCCAGCTAAAATAACTTTCTTTTTAGAAACTTTAAAATCCTTAAATTTAGCCAAAACCTCGCCCACCATATGGTTGCGATTAGTTTTAGCTGGATAGGGATCAATTCCTAATTGGCGTAAAGCTTCTAACTTAGCCAAACGATCTGATCTTTCACTGACTTTTATTTGGGGCATTTTTTTATAAATATATGCTCAATTTTACAGGAAAAATTACTGATAGTCAAAAATTAATTCCATAAATACAATAAGAGCTCTATTTAGTCAATAGAACTCTTATTATACTTTCTTATTACTATAGTTTTGGTACGGGTAATCCCAACTTTTGTAGTGGTAAATAATTAAAATAATACTGACAGCCAACTGATATTATATAATCCAAGACATCTTTATAAGATGGGTTCATAAACCAATCACTCAAAACATAAATATATTCTACCTCTATATTTAGAGGTGCCATTAATTTAGCATATTGCTTTCTTTTAAAATCACAGGTCTGTAATTTTTCATCAACTGACCCGGCAACTTTTTGAAATTTCATTTCAATAATAAATAAAGTGTTATTTACAATAACATAAAGAGCTTCGTCGGGTAATAGTTTTTTAGATAAATGTTTTCTATAATCAACACCTCGAGATTCGAGATACTTATATAAAGCATTTTTTCTGTAGCTTTGAGCAACTTTTTCTCCATTATAAAATATAGTATTACCCCTTACTGTGTAACCTTTTTGTTTATTTAATAAATGGAGAATATCTTTTTCTTTTTCAAAATTTAATCCGGTGATTGTATTGCCACCGCCAATACCCTTCTCTTTCATATTATTTTTTATTAACAATACTTTTTAAATTTTTATCTAGCTCGACCAACCTTTTAAGGGATAGGTCTAAATATTTTTTTTCAGTATCGATGCCAATAAACTTTCTTCTGTGCATATAAGCCGCTAAGCCGGTTGTTGAACTACCAGTAAATGGATCTAAAACAATGTCCCCCTCTTTTGTGCTAGCGAGAACAATTCTTTTTAATAGGTCTAAAGATTTTTGTGTAGGGTGTTTGCCGAAAGTTTTTTCTGATTTTTTTGGTGTAATAATCGACCAAACCGATCTCATTTGAAGCCCTGGCTTTTTTAACTGATCTTCAGGCCATTTACCATTTTTCATGGCTTTATAGTTAAAAAAATGTTTAGCTTTTTTATCTTTTTTTGCCCAAATTAAAGTTTCATGGCTAGCTGTAAAAAACCTACAGCTTAAATTAGGTGAGGCATTAGGTTTAAACCAGGCAACGTCATTTAAAATATGATAGCCGAGAGATTGTAAAGCATGTCCGCATTGATAGATTGAGTGATATGTTCCACTAACCCAAAGCGTACCATTTGGTTTTAAAACTCTTTTACATGCTTCAAGCCATTTATAATGAAAATCATAATCATCTTTAAAACCTTTGCTTTTATCCCATTCGCCTTTGTTTACGCTAACTCTTCGACCAGCATGAACAGTAAACCCTCCATTAGAAAGATTGTATGGTGGATCAGCAAATATCATATCTACTGATTCAGGTTTCATATTTGCCAAAATAGTCAAGCAATCTCCATGCTGGAGAATAAAGCCAGGCTTTTTAAAATAGAGAGTTTTCATTGGAAGGGTTATTAAAATTGGGGTTAGAACTTTACTATATATTAACATTTTTTTATATTAAATTAAAGTAAAAAAATAACTCCCTCATCAATAAAATTGGAGGGAGTTATTTAATTGTTTTTATTATATCTTGAATTTTTCAATTAGGCAAGATTTACAAATTAGTCAATCTTTATTATTTTATATTTAATATCACCCTTAGGGGTATGAACCATAACTGTTTCACCGGTTTTTTTACCTAAAAAAGCAATGCCTAAGGGCGATTCATTGGAAACTTTACCAGCCAGAGGATCAGCTTCATTAAAACTCACAATAGTAAATTCTTTTTTCTGTCCATCTACTTCCACAACGATTTTTGAACCCATGCCAACTTCATCCTTATCATGAATAGTCACAACGGTTAAATTTTTTAATAAACTAGTAATTTCCAAAATTCGGCCTTCATTAAAGGCTTGAGCTTCTTTAGCATCAGAATATTCAGCATTTTCGCTTAAGTCACCCAGCTCTTTAGCTTTTTCAATCCGATCAGCTATTTCTCGTCTTTTAGATGTGCTTAAATAATTTAATTCTTCTTGAAGTTTTTGAAAACCTTCTTCGGAAATAATTTGCTGATCCACCATAAAGTTTTTAGTTATAAACCCTCTTTAATTTTTAAGGGTTAAATATAACAGCCAATATACATTAAAATTAAAATTTAGGCAAGAGCCTGATCTTGACCTTGATGAGCTATAATCATTATGATAGCTAAATAACCAAACCCTAAAGGATGATTAAGATAGGGTGTAAAAATATTTAAAACTATTAAAGCTAATAATGAAGCCAGAGCTGGCCAAAGTATGGCTGGCCTATTTTTATTTAACCATATTTGTTTAATGATTAGGCTTAAAAAGATCAAATAAGCTATTAAACCCAATAAACCTAATTTTAACCAAATATCTAGCCAGCCCCATTCAAAAGCATAAGTCGTATATTCACCTGTGGCAGAAGATTGAATAATGCGCGGGTCACTGGTTTTATAAGTTAGGGTTTTACCTAAACCATAACCTAAAATAGGTCGCTCAATAATTACTTGCTTCATAATCGGTAACAAAGCCCAACGCGAAGCCGCGGCTGGTTCAGACGTATTAGCTCGATCTGTTAATAGCGAAGTATTAAAACTAAAAAGCGCTTTAGGATAGGGCCAACTAATAGTAATAAATAAGAATATTAAGCTGGTTAAACCCACCCCTAAACCAAATAAACAAATTAAACAAAAATTTTTAATCTTTGGTTTAATAATAATTAAGGCTCCTAGAGCGCTAATAATAAAAGCCACAACTACTCCAAGCCAAAAACTTCTAGATAAACTAATTAAAATAGATGTTAATGACAGAGCTGTAAATAAACCATAAAACCAGGTCTTTTTATTTAATCGCCAATGGTTATTGATTAAATTTTTGAAAAATAAACTCAAGGTAAAAAAGAAGGCTAAAACAGAAAATATTTGCGATTGCAAAAAAATACGATAAAAATTATTAGGCAACTTAGTCACTTCGCCTAAATAATTATATCTCAACCAAGTATAAATTGTTTCCTTAAAGCCAATATCATGAGAAAAAATAAACAATAACACTATAGTTTTAAAAGCTAACCATAAACTAGCAGCTAATAAAACAATAAATAATTTTTGTTTTATAGATCTATCTTTAAAAACCATAACCGCTGGAAAAATTGTCAAAAGATAAACCCAGCGTTTACCTTCTAAGCCAATTAAAGCTAAATCATTACCTGACCAATAAGCTATGGCATAACTTATCACTAAAGCAACCAGTAATAAACTAAAACCAAAGTAATAAGGTTTTAAGGCCTTGGTTTTAAAAATATTATGCCTGTCTTTTACTAACCAAATTGACATAACAACAATCCATAAACCAATGCGTAAAGATAAGCGATGTTCAATACCACCAATAGACAATAAATAGCCCTGAGAGCCAACTACTAATTCAGTTAACAAAATAATAAAACCATAAGCTAAATTATTAAGACTAACAAAAAAAGTGATTATTACTACGAGTAAAAAAGCACCGTACATTATCCAATGGTTTATAAAACCCCAAATAGAGATAACCTCTAAGGCTAATAAAATAGCTAAGGTAAAAATAAAAATATTTTTGTTAGAAACTTCCTTCATAAGATAATTTATCACCCTGGGTGATTTGATAAGTTTTAACAAAACCAGCCGGGACCTCTAAAACCATATCAACCAAACCTGGCGATCTATACTGCGTATAAGGTTCTTGTTTTTCTGGTTGAAGATTTTCTTCATAGCCAATTACTATCTGGTTATTTAACCAAATAATATCTAAAGGAAAATTCATTTGTCTCATAACAAAAGTTTTGTTTTCAGCCTGAGGAAATATAAATAACATACCACATGTTTCACATAAACCTGATCGATGACTTAAGCCATTAAACCAAGCTAAGGAATCAGAAGCGATTTCCAGTTGCAAAACCTGATTACCTAATATAGCTTTAATAAAATCATGTTTGATTGGCTGTTTTATGCTAACCACTAAAACACCAAGTAAAATCATGACAACTATCAAAAGAAGACTAATGGTTTTTTTATAAAATACCATGTTTAGCTTTAATAACTTGCACCGCGGCTTGATATTTTTTAACCGCTGGTAAAAAAGGTAATAATTTATAAGCTATACTCGGCAACCACTGACTAAAATGACCTTGACCAACTTGAGCGGTAAATAAAATTTTATCAATAAAAGCGCCTTTTTTACCCTGTCCTGCCATGGTAAGCCATAAATCCCAATCTTGTAAGCGTTTAATATTATTATCAAACCCTGGAAAATCATGGCGTTTTATTAAAGAAGTAGTATGAATATAAGGCATTTGTCTTAAGCGTTCTTCACTATAAGGAAATAATTTAAATAATTTTTTACCATACCTAAAAGAGCTATAAACAAAACTAACACTTTGATTAGCTTTTAGGCTATCCCACATTATTTCTAACATATTTGGTTCCATGATAATGTCAGCATCGCAAAAAATAACATACTCACCGCTTGATTGAGCAAAACCAAAATTACGAGTTGGATTTGAGCCTTCATTGTCTTTAGAAAAAATTTTTACATTTTTACCAAATAAATCATTAGACATTTTTTCTAAAACTTCAGACAAATTATCAGTTGAACCGTCGTTGACAATAATTAATTCCCAATCTCTATAAGACTGACTAAGAATACTTTTTAAACAAGCCCCGATCTTATCAGCTTGGTTATGGATAGGAATAATAATAGAAATCATAAACTAATTTATAGCTTTAAGATAATTAAAAATTTGTTGACTAATTTTTGGCCAAGCAAAACTATTAATCGCCCGCTCTTTACCCTGATGCCCTAATTTAAAACATAATTCCTCATCAGTTGCTAATTTAATAATAGCCTGCTCTAAGGCTAGGGGTTGATTAGGCTCTACTAATAAACCATTAACTTCGTTTATTACAGCGTCCCCCACCCCACCGCTTTTAGTCGCGATAACGGGTTTATTAAACAAATTGGCTTCTAAATAAACAATTCCAAAGCCTTCATAATCACCCTTAATTTCTTTAGTAGGCATAACAAAAATATCACATAACTTAAGCCAAGCCCATTTTTCTTCTTCTGAAGTATTAGTAAATAAAAATACTTTACCTGATAAATTTGGATCAGCCATTAATTGACGAAACTTAGTTTCTTCAGGACCGTTGCCGATAATGACATAAGTTAGGTTGGGTACAGCTTGCAAAATTTCAGGCAAAACCGTTAAAACATCAGCCACGCCTTTGCGCTTAACTAAACGGCCAATCGTTAATAAAACTTTGTTACCCTCAACTAAATAATTGTTTTTTAAACTAGCCAATAACTCCGACCTAACTAATGGCGTTTCGGTTTTAATACCAGGATTGGCAATTCTTACTTTATGATTCTTGCCTAAAAACTTGATAACTAAATCAGCGGTATAACTATTCGCACAAATAACTAGTTTAGCTTGATTTAAAATTTTTCGAGTTATAAATTTTTTCCAACTAGTTTGTGTGGCGAGAGAAAAATCTAAGCCATGCAGAAAAACAGCAAACTTAAAATTAAATAAATATGAAGTTAACCAAGCCGCTGTGCCTAAAGGTAAAACTTCGCCAATCAAAAACCAATCAGGTTGAGTCTGCTTAATTAAAGTAATAATGGTTTTGATAGTCGGTAGCCATTTTAAGCCAAAAGCTCGCGGCTTAAGTAGCTTATGTTCACTATTATCAACCACAATTAACTCGGCTGGCCAAGTATTAGATAATTGGCCATAATAATTTTCTACACCACCTACGGCCGGTGGAAATTCTAAAGTTAATAAAACCGTTTTCATATATCTTAATCTATCACTACTTTATCTTTGTTTTTAAGGGAAGATATAAATAATTTAATATCTTTAGATTTAATACCGCCCACAGCATAAAGTAAAATAAAATAACTTGTGGCACCGATAAAGATAGTCAACACTGGATTAAGTTTATCTTTTAATAAATTAACTAATAAGGCCATAACCAAACCAACTAAAACAATTCGTCCCAAGGCTAAAATAATAGTTGGCCAATGTAAGTGAGTAATTTTAGGAATAACTACCCAACCTAAAATTAACATTAAAATACTAGTTATTAAAGTTGTCACACAAGCGCCCAAAACACCTAAACGAGGAATTAAGATAATATTTAAACCAGCGCTAACCAAAGCGGTAATAGCCATATTAATTGTGTTACGTTTTTGTTTGTCACAAGCGTTTAATAATGAACCAACTGGAAAACCTAAAAACATAAAAGGAACGGCTAACATAGAAACTTTTAACAATAAACCAGTTTCCGCAAAACCTTCTTTAAATAATAAAATAATTTTATCTGCCATAGCAATGGCTCCAAAGCTTACCGGAATGGCAATAATTAAACAATAAATAATAGCTTGCTCAAAAATTAAAATTAATTTTTCTTTATTTTTATGCCAATAAGAGCTTAGGGCGGGATATAAAGAAGCTACTAGGGCCGAGGGCAAAAATTGCAAAGCTATAATAATTTTAAAAGGTACCTGGTATAAACCAACTGCCCGATCGCCAGCTAACTTAAATAATAAAACTGAATCAAAAAAAGTATAAAATCTTTGCACAATAACGTAAACGCCAAACGGCAAAGCGATAGCAAAAAGTTTTTTAATAATTTGTTTATCCCATAACGGCTTAGTGGAAAGCTTCCACACTCCTTTAACAATTACTAAAGAATAAACAAAATTAAACAAGCTAGCGGCTACCATGGTTAACATTAGCCATTGAATTGAACCTTGATTTTTAATAACAATTAAACTTAAAACTAGAATAATTAACTGAAATAAAATTGACGATAAGCTTTCAAATTTTAAATTATGAAAACCCCTAATCACGGCGTAAAAAATTCCGGTAAAACTATCTAAAACAATCACGATTGAAGAAATATAAATTAATTGTTTAGTCAAAGGGTCATAGCCCCAAGCTAAGGCCCAGCCAAAAATAGCCAGCGCGGTTAATAAAGCCATGGGCAATTTAACAGCGATGGTGCTACCTAAAATTGATTTAGCTTTATCAGGAAATTTAGCAATTTCTCTAGTGACCACATTACCTAAACCAAAATCAATAAAAATTGAAAAAATTGAAGTGACAGAAATAGCAAAATAAAATTTTCCTAAATCAGCTGGACCTAAAGCTCGAGCAAAAATTGTAAAATAAGTTAAAGAAATGATCTTTTGCAAGATCAAAGCTAAAGTCAAATAAGATGTGTTTTTCACTACACTGGGCATAAAATTTAAATCGTATGAGTTTCAACTAAGTTTTTAATAATTTTAGCTGGTTTTTTATTATTAATAATAATATCTTGCATCGCTAATAAAAATGGGTAACTTGAAAAATCAGAACAAAGTTTTTTTAAAATAGAAATCGTCACTATACCTTCTATACTCTTATGTTTTTTAGTCATAATCGCTAAGGCTTGCTTAACTGTTTTACCTTGACCAATTAAGTAGCCAAATTCTCGATTACGGGTTTTACCAGTACAGCTCATCCATAAATCATTACCCCAACATTGACTATTCATGCTAAAGGTTTTAACTTGACCCTTTAATTCTTTAACTACGAATCTTTCTATTTCATGACTAAATCTAGAAATGAAAAAAGTTTCTGAACCATAGGGCCAACCTAAGCCAGACACAATACCAGCAAAAATAGAGATAATATTTTTAAACGCTCCGCAATATTCTACTCCGCTTACATCATTGGTTTTATATAAACGCAAATTTGGAGCACTTAATATTTCTTCGGCTAAAGCTAAGGCTTTAGGAGAACGTGATGCTAAAGTAGCTCCTAAAGGGTAAAAATTATATAAATCATGAGCAATGGTTCCGCCAGCAAAATAAACATACTGAAAAGGATGGTGAAAATGTTTTTTAATAATTAACTCTAATCTTTGGCCAGTCGTCGCATCCAAGGCTTTAGCTACGTTAATAATTAATAATTTTTTCTTAGTCCGAGGTAAACGATTAAGTTTTTTAATTACCTCAGGAATAGCCTTAGCGGTGACAGCTAAAATTAAAACCTCCACCTTAGGAAAAACTTGTGCTGGATCAGATAATAAAACAACCTTTTTAGATACGGGTTGAGAAGTTTGAAAAAAGGTATGGCGTCCGTGATGACGCAAAGATTGCATTAATTTTTTATCTCTATCATAAGCCGCTATTTTATAAAAACGCGGCGGACGATCTAAGTGCTTTAAAATAGCATAACCAAACGCACCTAGACCATAAATTAAAACTAGTGGCATAATGCTTTAATTTTATCATTTTTCAGCTGAGTTTAGCAATCAAAAACGCCCGATCAGATGACCGGGCGCTAAATAATTTATCTCTTGGACCATTGTGGAGCGCGTCGTGCTCGCTTTAAACCAGGTTTTTTACGCTCTTTTTTCCTAGCATCTCTAGTTAGCCAACGTTGCGCTTTTAAAACTGGCCTTAATTCAATATCAACTAGCAATAAAGCTCGTGCAATACCATGTCTTAAAGCTTCAGCTTGACCTTGTTTACCACCACCCCTAACTTTAGCTGTCACATCAAAAGCCTTGTCTAAAGAAGTCTTTTTTAAGGGTTCAGTAATCATAATCTGCATTAAAGGTGCCTTAAAATAATCTACCATAGGTAAATTATTAACAGTAATTAACCCTTTTCCCTTTTTATACAAACGAACCCTAGCTAAAGAAGTTTTACGCTTACCTAAAGCTTCAAAATATTGATGCTTAGATGAATCAACTGCTTTAGCAGGCTTTTTAGGTGTGGGTTTAGTTTTGGCTTTAGTTTCAATCATACTTACTTTATAATTAAACGCTTAATCATAGCCGATCGTAATCTATTGTTAGGCAACATTTCTCGAACAGCGCGTTTTAAAACTTCACCTGGTTGCTTGGCAAAAACTTCCGACATATTTTTAGTCTTTAAACCGCCAGGATAACCGGAAAAACTAAAATATTTTTTCTGTTCTAATTTTTTACCACTGAATTTTAGTTTAGCAACATTAATCACTTCAACAATATCGCCTTCATCTTTATGCGGTTCAAAACTAACCTTATGTTTACCGCGCAATAAAATAGAAATTTTAACTGCTAAGCGACCCAAAGTTTGATCAGTAGCATCAATTTTATGTAGTTGTCTAACTAATTTATTCATATTATTAAACAAGTTCAATTTGTACTAATTTAGCACCGTCGCCTACACGACCACCTAGTTTAACCATTCTAACATAGCCGCCTTGACGAGTTTTATATCTTTCGCCCAAAACTTCTATGGCTTTTTTAACCGCCAAAGGTTGGGGTAAAGTACTAATTAACTGGCGACGAGCTGCTAAGTCACCGTTTTTTGCTACGGTAATTAGTTTTTCTACTAAGACTTTGACTACTTTAGCTTTGGCTTCGGTAGTTTTAACTTTTTCATACATTAAAACACTAGCCGCTAAATTACGAATCATCATTTCGCGCGGAGCTTTTTTACGATCTAAAATTTTACCTTTGTTACGATGACGCATAAAGCTTATTTTTTCTTTTTAGGTTTATCTTCGACTGACTCTTCTTCACCTGAAACTTCTTCTAAGACTTTTTCATTATCCGCAACTGGTTCTTCAGGTGCGTCTTCACTAACCATCTCTACTTCATCAGTCTCGATTGATTGATTATTAATTAAATCTTTTAAGCTAGAAAATTGATTAATTAAAATGTCATTAGCATAACCAAACGCTTCTTCATAAGAAATCGTACCATCTGTTTGCACATCTAAAACTAATTTCTCCCAATTAACCATTTTACCAACACGAACGTTTTCAACTTTTAAAGCAACATGTAAAACTGGGGAAAAAATAGAGTCAATCTCAATGTAGCCAATCTCTTTTTTACCTTCCTCGCGATTTTCAATCGTTTCATAACCTAGGCCACGGCGAACAAAAATTTCCATGTTTAATTTACCACTCATATCAGTAATATGAGCTAACACTAACTCAGGGTTAACCACTTCAACCCCAGCTTGCTTTTCAATCTCTTTAGCGGTCACTTCTTTTTCACCAAAAGCTGATAAAGTTAAACGAGCTTCAGTGACGCCTTCATCAAGCTTAAAACGAATTTTTTTCAAATTAAGAATAATTTCCAAAATATCTTCTTTAACATTAGGAATAGCCATAAATTCATGACTAGCGCCTTCGATTTTAGCGCCAATTACAGCTGTGCCTGGTAAAGAAGCTAATAAAACACGGCGTAAAGCATTGCCGACAGTTGTACCATAGCCCGGGGCTAATGGTTCAACAATAATTTGCCCGCGATTAGTTTCCTCGCCTGGGACAAAAGATATTTTTTTGGGTAAAGCAATTGTATATGACATATATATACCCTAAGATTAAAAATTAGCGTGAATAAAATTCTACGATTAATTGACTATTAATTGATTGATCAAGATCTTCTTTTTTGGGTTCATGTAAAATTTTACCTGACATTTCTTTAATATCAAAGTTAACCCAGCCTGGTACAGTGACTTTTTTCAAACGTTCTTCAAGGTTTTGAAAAATTTTCTTTTGTTGTTTGTTTTTACGAACAGCTACCACATCATTAATTCTAACAATAAAAGATGGGATATTAACTTTCTGACCATTGACCGTAAACTGAGCATGATTAACCATTTGTCTAGCTTGCGCTCTGGTTTTAGCTAAACCAAAACGATAAACAACATTATCTAAACGCATTTCTAAAAGACGTAAAAGATTTTCACCGGCATCACCACCTTTTTTCTTACCCTTAAAATAAGTTAATTTAAATTGCTTTTCTCTTAAACCATACATTTCCTTAGCTTTTTGCTTTTCACGCAATTGTAAGCCATAAGTACTTTGTTTTTTGGGTCGGGATGAACCGCCTGCTTTAGGTAATGCCATAAGTTTATATTATATCTGTGTTTTCATTAAACGCGGCGTGGTTTACGTGCGCGACAACCATTATGTGGTAACGGTGTAATATCTTTAATATAAGTAATATTCAAACCATTGGCATTTAAGGCACGAATCGCTGATTCACGCCCGGTGCCAATGCCTTTAACAAACACTTTAACTTCAGCTAAACCATATTCTTCCTTGGCTTTATCAACGGCAATACGAGTAATAATTTGTGCGGCATAAGGCGTAGCTTTTTTAGGACCCTTAAATCCAGCTAGCCCTGCATTAGCCCAAGATAAAACATTGCCATCATTATCAGTTAAAGTAATAACCGTGTTGTTATAGGTTGATCTAACAAAAGCCTTACCTGAAGACACGCGCTTTTTTTCACCCTTCTTTTTCTTTTTACCCTTAGGCGTGGTGCGAGTTGCTTTTTGCTTTTCTAGCTTCTTTTTGATTTCTTCAGGCAATTCTTCAACTAAAATAGCTTCTTCATTATTTTTTGCAACTTCAACAGCACCGTCAACAGTAGCTCCGTCTTGTAAAGCTTCTTCCTTTTTTTTAGTTTCTTCTTGTTTTAAATCTTTTTCATCAGTCATATTTTGAGTTAAAAGTTGAAAGTTAAAAGTAAAATTGTCAAATTAATTTTACTTTCTACTTGCAACTTTCTACTTTTTAAGTCTTTTGTGCCGCTGGTTTTTTACCAGACGTGGCTGTACGGCGAATATTGCCTCTTACTGTACGATTATTCGTTTTAGTGCGCTGACCTCTGACTGGCAAGTGCTTAGCGTGGCGAGAGCCGCGATAAGAATTAATATCTTTTAAACGCTTAATATTAGAACCGACTTCACGACGTAAATCGCCTTCAACCTTTATATCTTTTTCAATTAAAGATCGCAAGCGATTAACCTCTTCTTCTTTTAAGGCTTTAACTCTAGTATTTTTATCTATTTTGGCGGTAGCTAAAATCTTACCGGCAGTTTTACGGCCAATACCATAAATATAAGTCAACGCGATTTCCACGCGCTTTTCATTAGGGATCATAATACCAGCGATTCTTACTGCCATACAAAATTTAAGTTAAAAGTTAAAAGTTGAAAGTTAAAAATTTAAAGTCTTGTAGATTAAAGTTATTGGTCCATTTTACTTTTAACTTTAAATTTTGAACTCTGAAGCTATTTTAGCCCTGTCGTTGTTTGTGTTTTGGGTTTTTACAAATTACCATTACGCGACCTTTACGGCGAATGGTTTTACAGTCTTTGCAAATTTTTCTTACTGAAGCTTTTACCTTCATTGATATAATTTAATAATTTGACCACGTTATTCAACAGGACAGGTTTAAAGACGATAAGTAATTCGCCCCTTAGATAAATCATAGGGGCTCATTTCAACTTTAACCCTATCGCCTGGCGCAATGCGAATTTTAAACATCCGCATCTTACCGGAGAGATGAGCTAAAATTTCATGGCCATTTTCTAGTTTGACCTTGAAGGTGGCGGCGGGCATTAATTCTAATATCTCGCCTTCCATCTCAATAAAATCCTTAGAATTATTATCTGACATTCAAAACAACAAAAATTTTGGCAAACCCTGTCCCAGGCTTTAAACTGGAACTAATTTACCAAAACTTTTCCTAAGAAAAAATGTAGTAAAAATGTATAAATTTCAATATTTTTACGTGTAAAACTATTATAGAGTTAAATCAAAATAGTGTCAAGGGATTTAGTAATTTTTATTATCTTAGTAAATATTTGGCTAATATTAAAGAAAAACAAAAACTAAACATTACCTTCTTTAATAATTTCCTGTAACATAGCCTCGGTCAAATTACCAGTAAAGTTATATTTTTCACCATTAGCTAATTTTTTAGCAAACAATATATTAATTATTTTCTCACTAGGTTCTTTCTTAATATCAACCATTAGACCTTCTGTAAAATCAAACCCATGATTATTTAAAGCTTTAATAAAATTATCTCTTTCTTCTTGCCCAGCTATTTTAGTAATGGCTTTGGCTAAAAATGACTCGCCTAAACCCTGATGTGTGCCTAAAAAACGCTCTAAAGTTAAGGAATCATACTTATTAGGATTTTCTTGTAAAATTTCTGCCCAATTATCAAGCGCCAGATAGTATTTATTAATTATTTTTGCGATCTGCCCGGCCATACGCGAGTAAGTCGCACTTTGTTCATTACCATATTGTTTAGCAAAATCATCACTCTCTTCTGCTAAGAATTTTAAAAAATTATGGTTATAAAATTCTTCACGTAATCTCTGTTTATAAATAGTTTTTTCACCATTTTTAAAATCTAGTCGCGCATCAGTGCCTAAACGACTAGCATAAGCTAAGTCTTGATTAACATCTTCTTTAATAGCGGTAAAATCTTCTGCTTCGCTACCAAAGGCCATCAACGCCGCAGTTTCCTGAGAACGCTCTCTGGTTGGTGAGCCAAAGGCTAAAACATTTTTTAAAGTTGGATCATATTGACCACGCGCTAAATCACGCCCCTCTTTAGTTAAATGAGTGGTTTTATCACTTTCTCTTTCCCCTTCTTTAATTGAATGACGAAAAATTCTAATTATAATTTCTGGCACTGGTTCTTTTTCTTGACTAATTTTTTCTAAGCTATTTAACATAGGTTAATCAAGAATGGCTCTAAGTCTTCTTATACCAGAAGATGAGCTTTCTTCTTTAATGATTTTAAAATGATGAAGCTCTTTGAGATTCTCAACGTGTGGTCCGCCACAAATTTCTTTAGAAAAATAATTACCTTCATGACCTATAAAATAAACCTTTACTTTATCACCATATTTAGCATCAAACACACCAGTTGCACCAATCTCTCGAGCTTTAGCTAAATCCATTTCTTCAAAGTGGACTGGCAATTCTTTTGTAATGGCTTGGTTAACTAAATCTTCCACTTGCTTAATTTGTTCCTCAGTCATTTTAGAACCATAGGGAAAATCAAACCTTAATCTTTCGGGCGTAATATTAGAACCGCGCTGAGAAATATCTGGACCTAAAACCTGTCTTAAGGCAGCTAATAATAAATGTGAGGCAGTGTGTAGTTTAGTTGTTTCTTCGCTATGATCAGCTAAACCACCTTTAAACTTACCAACCGAAGCAGTGCGTGATAAGTCTTGGTGTTTTTTTAATTCTTCATAAAACTCAGCTTCATCAACTGTCATACCTTTTTCCTGAGCTAATTCTATAGTCATTTCAATTGGAAAACCGTAACTTTGATATAAATTAAAAGCCTGTTCGCTAGTTATATTATTAGATAATTTAGAAAACTCTTTTTCGCCTTTTTCTAAAGTCGCACTAAACTTTCTTTCTTCTTTCCCTAATTGTTCAACCACAAAGCCTTTATTATTTTTTAATTCCGGATAAATATCTTGATATAAATTAATATAAATTTCAGCAATTTCTTTCATCCAATTTTCAGTTTTAATATTAATTTGCTTAGCAAAACGTAAGGCTCGGCGAATAAGTCGACGCACAATATAACCCTGATCAGTGTTAGAGGGCGCAATCCCTTTTTCATCGCCCATAATAAAGACGGCCGCTTTTAAATGATCAGCGATAATTTCAAAAGCGCGATTATTATCTTCATACTTACAGCCTGATAATTCTTCAATTTTCTTAATCGCCTCACTAAATAAATCAGTTTGAAAAATATTAGGTTTAGCTTGTGTGGCCATGCATAATCTTTCTAAACCACCGCCAAAATCTACGCTTTTATTAGGTAGCTCCTGCCAGCCGCTAACAGTTTTTTGATACTGCATAAAAACTGAATTACCAATTTCAATATATTTTCCGCAATCACAATTAACATGACATTTCTCGCCAAATTTAGAATCATGTTCAATCCCCGTGTCATAAAAAGTTTCTGAATCAGGTCCACCTAACTCACCTACTGCCTCACCTCTTTGCCACCAGTTTTTATCAACATATTCAAAAATACGATCTTCATCATCCACTCCATATTTATTAAAAATTTGTTTAATAATTTCAATTGATTCGGTGTCCTTAGGTATTAATCCATCTTTTGAGCCAGCATAAACTGTTTGATATAAACGTTTAGGCTCAAGTTTTAGTTCCTCAATTAAAAATTCATACCACCAATTTAATTGTTCACTTTTCCAATATGTCATCCCGGACTCTGATTCGGGACCTGTGCCTAATGACCAGTTACCCAACATTTCAAAAAAAGTATTATGACGATTATCCCCGACTTCATCAATATCTTCAGTGCGAAAAGATTTTTGACTATTAACTAAACAATTACCGCTCGGGTGTTTGGCGCCTAATAAATAAGGCACAAGTGGAAACATGCCGGAATTAACAAATAATAAAGTTGAATCATTTTCCGGAAGCAAAGAAGCACTCGGTATAACCGCGTGCTGTCGAGCTTTAAAAAAATCTAAATATTTTTGTCTAATAATAAACGATTTCATGAAATTAATTTTATTGACACTTGCCCCATAAACCCAAATGTCTTATTCTGGCTTCCATTTCTAATTCTCTAAATAAATTAGCCTTAGCTACATCTGGCGGATAAGATGAAGCTGAAGCAAAACCATTTTTAACCAATTCTAAATTAACAAAGGTCCCGTCTTCAAGATAAACATAGCCCAATAAACGACCATATTGGTCACGCTCAGATACATCTTTTTCAATTCTAATTTTTTTATTTTCTACTAAACGCTGATTTTCAGTGGTAGCTTCTAAAGCAAAACATTCGGTTTTGTCAGCTGAGTTTAACTCTGGCGTATTAATGCCAATATAACGCAGTTTGTCACCATTTTCTAAAATAACTGTATCTCCGTCAATAACTCTAGTCACTTTAATAAATTCACCATATTGATAAATTCTTTCTTCAGCTGTCCAATTTAAACTTGTACCAATTCTTTGAAAAATCAAAACCGTTCTATCTTTTAGATTAATGCCTAAATCTAATAGATTAGCTGGTTTTTGTTTAAACACAAAAACAGCTATTAAAATAGCTACTATACCTAAAACCAATAAAGTCCCAAGTAGCTTAAGTAGTTTAAAGCCAGGCATATTATTATATTTAGTAGTTATTTATATCTTGTCATCTTTTTATTAGCTTGACAATAGGGCTTAAAATATATAATATATTATCAGTTCTTTGCCAAGTGAGCTCTAAATGCGGTAATCGTTTAGTTAATAGTCAAAAATCTTTTCGCATAGAGTGGCTAGTGTCTAAGCACTAGCAATCACGTGATTTATAGATAGTCAAGATAAGCAAAGAAAACTATAGCATGCATGCCAAAACGGCCTTGATATAAATCACCTTAATGAATCTTAGTTGATAGTAATTTACAGGAAGAATCTCTTAAGGAGTGTAAACTGTCTTTAGTGCAAAATTTTGTATTAAATGGAGTGGCGACTAACTACGTGTCAGCGGTCGCGGTTATACGTGAGCCCGGTTATCAAATAAGCGTTAGACAAACTTTTTTTAGGTTAACTTTTTCTATAAGAATTAAAAAGCATTTAAAAACTAAAGTCTAACGCTTTTTTTATTTTAAAAAATAAATTTTAGGGTAAAACCTTTGGCTTTCATAAATTAAATATTTTTTCTAATTTCTTCCATTAATTTAGAATAAAATTCTAAATTATTTAAAGTGGCCAATCTTTTACCTAATGGTTCATTAATTTTAAACAGATAATTCAAATAAGCTAAAGTTAAATTTCTTAATTCAGGGACTTTAGAATGTTTATTGATTAAGTTTTTATCATTAACATACTTAGCATTAGTAATCGTAATAGTTTTATAAAAATTATTTTTAGCAATAATTTTAGAATTTAATAATTGTTTAATTTTAAAAGCAGTTTTTTTGTCCCAGATAAATAATCGTCCATGCCTACCTTCGCGCGTCGGAATAACACAATCAAACATATCCACTCCCCTTTTCACAGCTTCAATTATATTTTCTGGATAACCAACGCCCATTAAATATCTTGGTTTATTATTCGGTAATTCTTTAGTTAAATAATCCAAAACTTTATACATCTCTTTATTGCTCTCACCAACTGCCAAACCACCGATATTATAACCATCAAAATTAACCATAGATAGGGCAGAGGCGCACTCTAATCTAAGTTTTTTATCTGTCCCACCTTGAACAACGGCAAATAACAATGGCTTATTACCCTTTATTTTTCCATAATATTTTTTAGTTCGCTTAGCCCATTGAACAGTTAAGGCAACTGATTCTTGAAGATATTTTCTTTTAGCCGGCAAGGCCACGCATTCATCTAACACTACGGCAACGTCAACGCCTAAGTCAGTTTGAATTTGTAAAGATTTTTCTGGAGTTAAATAATACTTCTTACCATCAACATAAGATGAGAACTCCACGCCCTTATTCGTTAATTTGACTAAACTTTTACCAGTTTTAGTCCGATCACTAGCTAAAGAAAAAACCTGAAAACCACCGGAGTCAGTTAAGATTGCACCGCCCCAATTCATAAACTTATGTAAACCACCAAATTTTTTAATAAACTTTTCTCCTGGCCGAAGCATTAGGTGATAGGTATTTGATAAAATGATTGGCGTACCTAAGGCTTTCATGTCATTAGTCGAAGCATACTTAATTGTGCCTTGTGTGGCCACGGGCATAAAAAAAGGTGTCTTCAACAAACCGTGCTGAGTTTTTAATTCACCACGGCGCGCTTGGTTATTTTTACTTTGCTTAATTAATTTAAACATTAAAACTTATTGCACTATGCCATTAGTATTGGCGATGTCATCTTTTTCTAAACGAGTTGTTTGCGCTTTAAGAATTTGAGAGACTGGAAAAGTGGTGCTATTATCAATTCCTGATAAAGTAGTACCAGACACAATAATTAATAATTTATTTCGATCAGTAGTCCTAGGATTAATCCCCACACTAAATTCAGCCTCCAGGTTATTAGCTGAAATTGGTAAACGACCAATTGTCCAAGTGACTTCATTATTTTCCTGATTATAATTAATTGTTCCAGCATTAGTTTGTTCTTTATTGTCCCATTTTACATAATTAGGCAACTTAGTTGTCACTATCAAATTATTTAATTCATGTAAGGAATTAGTAATTGTCCAATAAACTTTAAAAGTAGTAGTTTCACCCACCTGCGGTGGTAGGGGTCCAGTACCCACCGCAATATTATCTTGATCAAAATACCTAACCGCTTCATCTAAAGCTATATCGCTATTTAATTTTACAACTAACTGATTGGAACGATTACTTTCATTGCCTTGGCCAAGATCTTCAGTTTTACCGCTAATTGTAAATTGAGCATAGCTTTTAATCTCAAAACTTCTTATTAAACCAGCTTCGTTAACCTCTCTTACTGGTATAGAAAAATCAATTGTACCACGCTGATCTTTAGCTAAAGAAGCTAATTCAGGAATTTCTTCCTTAGTCCAAGTAATGGTTTTACCAATGACACTACCATTATTTTTATCGCTTAATTTTCTCCAATCTAAAGCTTCACCATCTAGTACAGCCATAATAATTACATCAGCCATGGTAATCTCTCCCTTATTAACATAAGAAATTGTATAATTTATAGTTTGTCCAAAATCAACCCCTTGGTCAGAAGGTTGACCATTGGCTATAATAGTTAAGTCAAGTGAATTTTTAATTATTTCTAAAGCAAGCGTTTTTTCTTCAAACACATAGGCTTTATCTGCTCCATCGGGCTGATACTCAAAAATAATTTTAAAATCTTGTGGCTCAGCTTTTTTATCAGTAAATTTAAATTTTAAATCTAAAACTTGCTCTGTGGTAGTTAAATTAGAAATAGTAAATACGCCAGGGCTAGACATTTTTGCATTTTCGCCATAATTGCTGTCGGGGAAAGATAAATTATCAAAAGATGGGAAACGAATAGTAAAATGGTCTAAAAAGCTTTGTTCACTTAATTTAAATTTAACTTTTAAAATACCTTCCTGGCCAACTAAAATACTAGTAGGCGCCGTTGTTGTAATCTCTAAGCCCGAAGACAATAACATGACATCAAGACTAGTTGATTTTTTAAATTCGCTACTAATATTAGCTGGCTTATAATTTAAATCAGCAAAAATCATATTAGAAGAGCCTGGCGGGGAAATTAAACGTCCCTTAATTTTAACCTTACCGTTAGAAAAAGGTTTTAAGTCTTCTAACTGCCATTTATTATTATAATTAGTTGGTTGAGGAAAACTAGAATCAAAAATAAAGTTTGTCGGATAAATAACACTTAACTCTAAATTAGTTAAAGTGACATTTTCTTTATTTTGATAATCAATCACATACTCAAATTCTTGATTAACCGCTAGGCCAGACGGCACAGTTATTTTCAAATCCACCGCTGTAGAATCGGCACCACGATTAATTACCCAATAATAGACCCCACCAGCCAAAACAGCCAACACTAAAACATAGGACAAAATAATAGCCAAGCGGACAATAAAGCTTTTTTGGGGTTTAATATCAACTTGTTTAACATTAACTCTACGCCCTCCATCGTCTTGATAAATTTCTGATAAACTTTCATCGACTGAGGCTTCACTATTATCGCCCTTAAGATATTTATCAAAACGATCTACTTGCTTGTCAGTTGGTAAATCGCGCGCCACAAATTGGCCAACTTGAGATGGCTGGCGCTTAACATTGGTATTATCTGATTTATTTTTTGCCATAAATTTTTTATTTTTTATCAAACAAAACAATAAAATATAAATCTGTCTCCAAAGCTCTGGTTATTGACCAGCCCTGATTAGTCACCTGTAAATCATTAGGATAATGCCAAAACGATTGCCAACCCTGATTAATTACTAAGTCAGAAGTAAAAGTCGTTTGAGTAGCGCCGGGTTGTTTTTGCACCAACAAACTATAAGACGGCTTGGTTGGAGGAGAAAAATAATTTTTAATTTTTGTAATTAAATCCTTAGGTGTTTCAGTATAAGTCAAGGTAAAGGGCAAGCGATATTTTAACTCTAAAACAATGGTTTGCCCTGGATCAACCATCGACCAATTAGCCAAGACGGTTTTATTATTTTCTTCATAAATTTTAGTGCCGCTGATTGGTTCTACTTTAGCTTGTCTCTCATTATTTAAATCTGAATCAAACTGCCAATTGCTCTCTGGCTCTTCAAAATAAGATTGTTCAGGTTGACGCCAACCACTAGAAGAAATTAATTGACTATTTTGAGGTACATAAATTCTCATCCAACTTACATTTCGCACACCGATAAAAGGTTGATTTTTATAAGCTGTATGCTGTCGACTAATAGTTAGATTAGCAATAATTTGACCATCGGGCAAGACTTCTGTTCTATATTTTATGTCTTCTTTAATAGCACGATCACTTTTTTGTCCGCCAATATTAGTTGAAGTGACTAATAAATAATCTTGATTAGTATTTTTAATAGCACCATCCCAACCAAACTGCTCAACTGAAGATTGTAATGACTGATCGTGTAAATAAAATAAAATATGTTTTTCATCTAAGTTTTTTTCTAAAACCTCCACTAAGGCTAAAACCTTGGCTGTATTTAAATCCTGGGGCAAGTCAGTCATTAATTTAGACATTAAATCACCAATAATTTTTTTTGGCTCTTTGGTAACATCTGGCTTTTGTTCAGAAAAAGTTTGTACAACTTCCCAAAAATTATCAGCGGTAATAATTACCCCATAATCTTTGGTCATATCAACCGGACCATGAACATGTAAAATCTCTTCAATTACTTTAGGGGTTAAACTAATAACTCCATCTACTGTTGGCCCATCGCTTTTTTCATAAAACCATTCTAATTTTTGAGCACTTTTAGGCCAATCAGGCCACCAATTAGCATCCCAAAAATGCCATAAAGGCTGCACTAACCACAAAGGCTCTGGGGCAATAATTTTTTTATAAAAACCAGCTTCAGTGTCATAACTGCCACCTTTAGGCACAGTTAGTTTAACCATCTTACCTTGACTAAAATCCACTAAAGCAAAACTACCAATAAAGCCGCCTGGGCCACGCTTTTCTGAGTTATTTTGAAACACTAAAAGATATCTTTTATCAATTTTTTTACCTAAAAAAATCGCCGCCTGATTAGCTAAATCAACTGCTTCTTGTAAACTAGGTCCTAGTAGCTCAACCTGAGATAATAAATTAGCAAACTGAGCTCGATAAGCCGTTGGTAAATTATCAGAGTTAATTTTTTTAAGAGTCTTAACTAAAGTATCGGCTTCTTCAATGGCTTCAATAGTTTGCGCACTAAAATGATCAAGAAAAGAAATAGTATTTTTATCAGCCACTGGAGCAATTGCCGAAGCTAAATTAGCTCCAATTTGAGCAGCTAATGAACCAGCCGCCAATAAAGACTTGCTTTCAGACGCTAAACGAAAATCATCGTTTGGCAAAACCGAGGCTATATTTAATAAACTATGATTAATTTCCTTTAGATTTTCTTGGGCTTGAATAAAATTACCACTTGCTTGATTAAAAACTTTTTCAGCGCCGATAAAATCTTGCTGACTGATTAAATTAGCGCCAAATAAAAGATTACTAATAGCTGACTTAGTTGACTCTAAAGCTAAAGTACGTACGGGGGTAAATTTTTGCCAAACATTATATAGTAAGAAAGGTGATGCTAAAACAAGTAAAATAAAAATAAAATTAACCACTCCAAAAAGTAAAGAATGTTTTTTCGCCCTAGGGCGAACTAAAGTTTTAGTTTCTCGCTTTATTCCCCTATCAACTTGCTTAAAGGTTTTAGAGGTTAAATTAAAACTACGCTTTAAAAAAACCACTAAAGTGCGCGGAATGACTAATAATAAATTAAGACTAACAAGTAAAAATCTTTTTAAAATTAAACCACTTTCTGTGCCAGCATACTTTATATCCGTAAAAATATTTTTTATTCCAAAAAACAAATCAACAATAAACAAACCAATTAAGCGAAGAAAACGATATAATAGCCCAACCACAACAATAAAAAATCTCATTACTAAATGAATTAAAAAAGCCAAAAATCTCACCGCTGTTAAATCATACCAAGCTGTTACTGCTCGTTTAACCTGCGGGCGAAGATCAATGATTTTTGGTGGATTAAATTCGTTATTGGGCGACCTGTTCATAGATTTTTTTAGTTTGCTGAGCGCAGATTTGCCAATTGTATTTTTTAACTTGTTCATAGCCCCGGCTAACTAATTCTTGCCTTAATTTATCATTTTTAATAATAGTTAATAAACTGGCATACATATCAGCTTCATTAGCTGGATCAAAATATAATGCGGCCTGACCTAAGATTTCCGGCAAGCAAGTAGCCTGAGAACTTACCACTGGACAGCCGCGAGCCATGGCCTCTAAAGGCGGCAAACCAAAACCTTCATATTTAGAAGGAAAAACATAGGCTAGAGCGCGTTTAAATAAAATATCAAGATCACGATCAGGCACATAACCAGGAAAAATTATACCTTTAGCCCTTAGAGCTTTAACATAATCCTTAAGACGATCATAAAAATAATCGCTTTTGCCTACTAAAACCAATTTCATAGCTGGTATTTGTCGCCTCAGATTAATAAAAACTCGCACTAAACTTTCTAAATTCTTATGTGGATAAGCATTACCAATATAAAGCAAATAAGGTTCTAAAATACAATAATTGGTTAAAGTTTTTTTAGTAGATAAATTTTTAGTAAAAATTGTATCTGCTTTACCAGATAAAGTAGCAACTCCTTCTAAAGTAACCAACACTTTATTAGGTTCAACTGAAAACTGGTTAATAATATCTTGCTTAGTATAATTTGAAACTGCAATAATTTTTTTAGCCCGTCTAACTGCTCGTTTAATAATTAATCTATAAAAAATATTTTTTATAAAATACAATAATGGTCCTAGAGTAGAGGCGCGCATCGTAGGAAATTTAGTTAAAATTAAATCATGAATCGTAACGACAAAAGGTGTGGCGCAGAAAAACGGCACATTAAAATGAGGAAAGTGAATTAGATCTAATCTAGCTTGTTTAATTAGTCGCGGCATGACTAGCTGTTCTTTAAGGGTATACCACCGCACATCAGCTAAGACTTTTGTGACTTTAGGGTTATTAATTTTAAGTTCTTCGTAATTTTCATGATTTAAAAAAATTACATATTCGTTAATTTTATCTAAGGCCAAAACATTATCAATTACTTCTTGCGTATAACGACCAAGGCCCTTGCCTAAAGGACCATAAAAACGAGCATCGATTCCAACGCGTAATGCTTTATTTTTAGCCATATTCATTATGGTTTAATTATACCATAAAGCTAGATATTATTCCGTTTCTATTTCACTCTTAACTTCAATTAAACGATAAAGGCTAAATCTATCTGTCACTATTTCAACTAAATTTAAATTAAGATTAAATTCTTTTAAGAGACCATTATTTAAATACACCACATCATCTGGTTTATAAGAAAAATTATAATAATAAACCGGAATTTTTTTAACTAAGTTAGCATACTCCTTAATCATGTTTTTATCATTAAATAAACCAACAATAACTTTTCTTTCCGGAAAAAAAAGTTTGTCATGATAACGGGTAATAATTACAGCATTGGGCTCGGTTAAAGCTAACACCTTAGACCATTCTACCTTAGCTTCAATTTGTTTTTGAATAGAAACTTTTAAGCCTTCAGCTGGCTCAAGCCAAATATACTGGATTGATAAAGTAGCTACAATAGCTATAGCAATTAAACGCACTCCCCAGACCGCTACTGGGTATTTTAATAAATTAGTAATTTTCACTAAAAATAAACTAGCTAAAGCAATGGCACCAAAATAAAACGGCAACCAATAACGCGTATAGGAATTACCGATAGTAAAACTTTTAGGATCAGGATTGTCAAAAAACACCCAACTGCCATAATAAATTATTAACACTAAGGATAGGCCAAGCCAACCAATTAAAAAAAGCCAACGACGTTTTTTATACTCTTTTCCTAAAGACAAAAAAGTTAAAATACCCAAACTAGCTGACCAAAATAGCCAAGGAAACATTTGATAAAAATAAGACTGAAACATCTTATAGCTTTGTTTTAAACTAAAACCAAAATGAAAAATAGTTTGCCCAATTTTAAAAATAGTAGCTTTTAAGGCCAATAATTTACCACCTAAGATTTCATGGGCTAAAGTTGAGCTATCTTGAGTTAAACTAGTTAAAGAAGAATTTAGTTCTGGATAACCGCTGGAAAAAAATGAACCATATAAAATATTATTCCAATAAAAAATTGGTAGAAAAACCATAAACCCACCATAAAGAAAAAGCCATGGTCTAATAAAACCAAACCTTTTAATATTAAATAACCATAAACCTAACAACAAAGGACCAAGCCATAAAAGCTCAGAGGTCCGTGTAACTAAAGCTAAACCAATCATCAAACCAGCTAAAACAGTTGCTAAAAAACTAAATAAATTATGTTTTAAATAAGATTTATCAGATGACTTTACAGGTAAACAAATAGTTAAAAAATATAAACCAGCTATTAAGGCGAATAAAAATAAAACATTATGAAACATGCTACGTGCTGCATAATAAATATAAACCGGAAAAACACTAGCTAACAAAGTAGCTACTAAGGCGGTTGAAGCATCAAAAATTTTTCTGATTAATAAATAAAAAAAGATTAAACCTAAGGCGCCAAACAAAGGCGTTAAATAAGGTAAAATTTCAACCCCTAGCCAAACTGCTAAGTGTCCATAAAGTAAAGGTAAACCTAAAAAGCTTACAGGTTTAATCAAGCCCCAATCAGAACGAAAGCTTCTAGGATGAATAATATCTTTGGCTAATAAATTATATTTTTCAAAAATAGTTAAATTACCTGTCTCAGCATATAGCTTGGCGACTGTATAATTAGCTGTTTCATCAGGTGATAACCATTTAATAAATATCTGATCCTGGCTTAAATAATTAAAACTGGAAGTAAAAACAAAAAAACCGGCCGCCACTAAAATTAACAGCCCGTAAACGCCATAATTATAAACCCAGTTACCTAAAATTTTAAAATAAGTCATAGCTATATTTATGTTAGCAAGCTCAACCATTATTTTCAAATTTAAAAGAGTTATATTCAACATATAACCCTTTTATTTAAAATCGTCTTAATCTTAACCGACAAATTTATAATCACCTGGTTGAGAGATTAAATAAGCTGGAATATCAACGTTAATACAACTCATAAATTTCTTAACGATCGGATGAGTTGATTTTTTACCCAACTCGAGCTCCAGTCTAATTGACTCGTCATCTAATAAATAAGAATAAAATATTGTAGACATGGCAATTAAATACATTAAATTCCATTCTTTATTAGTAAGGCCACCATCAGCACAATAACCTATTTTTACATTAATAGTTTGTTGTGTGTCATTAATTTCCAAAGCTTCAACCTGATCCCTTGTCCAATCATATCTACTAAAACAACCAGCAACAAAATCTAAAGGTCGTTGATAATCATGGCTTATTTTAGCTTCAATCAAAGACTCAATAAAAGGTTTATACTCATCGATTCTTATAACCGTTACCTTATCTGTCTTGGCCTGTTTTTTATAATTAGCATAATTAAAATAAGCTGACCAAAAACTAAAAGAAAAATCTACGTTCTGCTCGCTTTTAAGACGATTAATAATAAAATTTACAATGTACATTTTAGAACCTCCTGTTTTAAAATTAATAATTTTTTATTTTTAATAATATCTTAGTAAATCATTTTTTAACATACTTGTCAATATAATTTTACTTCAATTACTCCCTTGCCGCCTTGCTTTAGTCTAGCAAATTTATAGTTATAACCATACTCTTTTAACTTATTAGTGATAAAATTCTTTAAAATCGGCTCATAATTAGGTGAGTTCCAGCCCTGACCAACAATTAACCTAATTTTTCTCCAACCTAAAGACTCAGCTTTTATTAAAAAAGCGTCTAATTCTACTAAAGCTTCTTTGGTAATTAAACCATGTAAATCAAGCTCAGACTCAGGTTGGTTAATGATTTGTTTGATTTTTGAAGCTGGGATTTTTATCATCTGTTTTATTTGCTATTATTAAGTTAACAGATATGGCTAAATTTTACCAACGTTTAACTATTTTTATCATCAGTTCTCCTTTGGTCATCGCCTTAGTCGGCGCTGTGGTTTATGTTAGTTATGGTCTAAATCAAACTGGAGCTTACCTTACCTTAATTTTATCTTTAATAATAATCATTTGGTTAATAAAATATTATCCACTAAATAATAAAGATTACAATCTAAAACAAACTCTTAAAAATCTTCCCTTGAACCAATGGCTTACTTTTACGGCCTTTATATTTTTTTGGTTATTTAGCGCTTGGCTTTTATGGACGCATCAAACTGATCGAGCAATTATCACTCCTTGGCAAATAATCCCCCACTGGTATTTAGTGACTTATGGCCTAGGAATTATGTGTCTTCTAATTTTAAGTCGTTCCTCATCAAAATTACTAACCCTAGGACTTATTATGCAAAGCGGCTTATTATTAGGTGTAGCTAGTTTAGTTTACAAATTAGGTTTTGGGTTTGATCCCTTTGTCCATGAAGCCGCTACTAAAGCCATTGAAAACTTGGGACAAATCAAACCTCTAACACCTTATTATCTTGGACAATATAGTTTAATCATCGTGCTAAAAACCATAACTGGCATAAGCACTATGTGGTGGTCAAAAATTTTAGTACCTGGCATGGCCATGATTTTTTTACCCTGGCTTATCTTGCGCTGGCTAAAACATCATCATGACCAGACTAAAAATTGGGGCTTAGCAGCAATTTTAATGCTTAGTTTGCCAGTGACTATTTTTATTGTTACCACGCCACAAAGTTTAGCTTATTTGTTTTTACTGATTGTTATTTTATGGCCCACGCCCCAAATAAATAAAGGTGATAAAGTAATTGTTTGGTTAGCCGCCTTAGCCGCTTTAGTGACTCAACCATTAGCTGGTATTCCTGCGATTTTATTAGCTTTAACTGACTTAACAAAAAATACCAAACTTGATCGCTTAATCTACTCGTTTATAATTTTTCTCATGACAATTACCCTGCCCTTAGCCTTTTATATATTTACGGCTTTAGATAATAATACTGGTATATCCTTAACCACTCCTAATTTAAAATTTTTAAATGATTTACGGCCCATTAGCCCCCTGACTAAAAATTGGTGGCTTAATTTTACTTATTTATACCAAGGACTATGGGGATTAATAATTTTAAGTCTAACCACCTGGGGCGCTTATTTAAGTTTTAAAAAACACAATTTAGAACTAAAGCGCCGCTTTACTTATCCGGCCATAGCCTTGATTATTTCTGCTTTAATTACTACTTTAATTAATTTTCATTTCTTGATTGATTATGAAAAATCAGATTACCCTCTAAGAATTATCATCACTGCTGTCCTGGTTGCCTTACCTCTTATTTTGGGTAGTTTTAAAGAAATAGCTCTAATTATTGAACAAGCGCCCAGCTATCTAACTAAACAATTTTTTATAATAATCACTTTATCAGCTGTGGCCGTACTTTATTTATCTTATCCAAGGTTTGATCACTATCATAATAGTCATAGCTATGCTACATCAAAAGCTGATATTTTAGCTGTAAGATGGATCGAACAAGCTAGTCAAGGTGAACCTTATATTGTTTTAGCCAACCAGCAAGTAAGCGCCGCGGCCTTAAGAGAGTTTGGCTTTAAAAACTATTATAAAAATAATATTTTTTATTACCCCATACCAACTGGCGGACCTTTATATCAAACATTTTTATCTCTAGTAGAAAATCCTAGTCTTGAAATTATAAATCAAGCCCGAGACATCTCCGGCGTTGATAAAGTTTATGTTGTCCTTAATTCTTATTGGTGGGATTATAATAAATTAGTTCCGGCGACGAGCACCTTAGCTGACAGTATTCAAGATATTGGCGACGGACAAATCACTATTTTTGTCTTTTCTAAAAAGTAATTTTTAACTTCTCTCCAACTCTTAATAGATAATCGTCTACAGTAATAAGCTTAATTTTTTGCTTAACCTGTTGAGTTAATTGCTTTAAAGCCACCTGATTAGTTAAACACCAATTTAAAATTCTTACTAAATCATCTTCAATGGGCGTAAAAAGTAATTGCTCCTCAGAAAGCATATCTTTAATGCCGCCTAATTTAGAACCAATAACAGCTAAATTATTATTTAAAGCTTCCAAAATAACTGTTGGTAGGTTTTCATAACATAAAGACGGTACCACTAAACAATCAGCCATAGACATAACTAACTCTGGCTTAGCCACTTGTCCTAAAAATTTTAGATTATCAGCCGAATACTTTTTTCTTAGATTGGTCTCTAGCTTACCTTGACCAGCAATTAATAATTGGCTATTTTTATTTTCTAAAAGTAAAAAAGTTTTAATTAACAACTCAATGCCCTTGTGCGACTCTAGCTGACCCAAGTATAAAAAAGTAAATTTATCATGAGCTAAAATCGAATTAGATGCAATTTCCGTTTTTACTGGATTAGGTAAAACTAAGTTATTTTCAGGTAAAAAATTATTCTGTTCATAAACCGATTTTAACCATTGTGATGGGAAAATAGCTAAAACCTTTTTAGGAAAAACAAATTTAATCAATGCCTGGTAAACTTTAGCTGGCAAACTAGTTAAAACATTTTCCCTCTGATACATCATTAAACCACTTGGATGTAAAAGTTGAATATCATGAAAAGTATGAACTAATTTAACTGGTCCTAAAAATTTAAAACTCAATAAACTAAGCCCAACTAAATTATTAGTCCAAACTAAATCAACCTCTTCTTGTTTAATAATCTGGCTAAGTCGTCGTGCTGCCATTACATTAAAAAAACTAAACCAATGAAATATGAAGCGATAAAATAAACTTTTACCAGCAAGTGTTTCGTATTTACTCGGCACAGTAAAAACTTTTATTTTATTTAAATAAGTTATTTTTATTGTTGAACAATTAGCCCCACAAATAACAACGACTTCATGTCCTCTAGACACCAAAGTCTCAGCTAAAAGTTTAATTATTTTTTCAGCGCCGCCACGAGCTTGCTCGCCAAATAAGTTGTTAATTAAACAAAGCTTCATGATATTTTTTCTGGGACATATAAAATTCTAAAATACATAGTCTCCAACCTCTCACCGACTTTTTCCCAACTATACCTTTCTCTAATATAATGACGAGCGGCTAAACCCATAGCTTCAGCTTGGTCAGCATGATTCAATAAATAATTTATTTTTTCTACTAAAGCGTCAACGTCGCCGGGTTTGACTAAAAAGCCGTGTTCTTTATTTTTAAAAACGTTTCTTACGCCTGGCAAGTTAGAAGCAATCACTGGCGTAGCGCAAGCCATGGCCTCTAATAAAACCAAGCCAAAAGCTTCGCTTTTATTAACTGAAGGCAAAATCAAAACCCTGGACTGACAATACCATTGGGCTAAGTCTTCATCAGATGCGCTATTTATAATTTGAAAATTTTTAGAAATTCCATGCTGATAAGCTAAGTCATAATAATGTTTTTCTAAATCACCACGACCAATTAAAACTAGTTTAGTTTTAGGATTAGACGGCAAAATTTTACTAAAAGCTTCAATAAGTTGGGCAACGCCTTTAAAATAATGCTGTTTGTCTAAGCCACCAACAAATAAAATAAATGAGTCATGACTTTTATCTTGCGGCGCAAAACGATTAAGGTCAACGCCAAATGGTATTTCAATAAATTTAGACTGATGATTAATATAAAAATCACCTAACTGAGAATGTTTAACATAATCCAAAGAAGCACAAGTTATTTTTGCAGCCAAGCGAACCAAAATCGGCAAAAAACAAAAAGCATAAAATTTAAAAAATAAACCCTTAAAACCAGTGCCCACTGAATCCATGTGATAATGAATAACTAATTTAATACGACGCAATAAGGCTAGTAAAATTAAAATATCAGAAGAGCCATAAAACGGATAATGTAAATGAATAATATCAAAATTTTTTAATAAATAAAATAATTGTGGCAAAACCGCAGCGTTGCCCCAAGTTAATAAGGGCTTTAGTCTAACAACTTTGGTATTGGGGCCTAAAATTTCTGTACCAGCCTTAAGACCAGGATAAGCTGGCGTAAAGATCACACTTTCATGACCACGCTGACTAAGTTGTAGCGCGGCATGATAAACACTATTCCCCATACCACCCTTATAAGGCGGAAAAGTACAAATAATATGGGCCACTCTCATAAATTATCGAGCTCTAAACCAAATATATTTTTGCCAAGCATAAGCTATGGCTAAAACAAAGATGGCCTGAACAATAGTTACGGCGGTAACACCAGACTCAGATAAAGCCGCCACAAGTAAAACCACTAAAGCCAAGGCAAAAGCTATAAACTCATTTTTCATTTTATCACCAAATGATAAATTTAAAGTTTTTAAATTATTGCCTGTTTTATCTCCCCTAACTTTCTCAGCCTGGGTTAGACGTAATTTAAAAGCTAGACTAGCTAAAACAAAAGCTATAGGCCAAGCCGACTTTAAAAACATAGCAAAAGCAGCAAATCTATCACCTTCAATAAAAAATACAATTGCTCCAGCCACTAAAGCTAACAGAAAAACTAAGTAGAAAAAATTAATAATTAAATCTTTAGGCGTCATATTTTTTTTTCTCACTACTCGAAGACAACGCTACATGGCGCGTTAAGTTAGTGATATCTTTATCTAAACGAGCGACCTTTAATCTTAAGCGGAAAATAAAATAAAAAATTATTGCCACAGATAAATATAAAAGTAATTGTATGCCCGAGCTAGAAAAACCTAAGCGCAAGGCTAGTTGGTCAATGCTTTTTATAAAAATAACTAATAAGCCCACCGCAAACCAAAAAATCAACCAAAAAATAAATTGATTTTTAGGAATTTGATCTTTATAAAATTGCCAACCAAGACGTAATAAAAAAAATAAAACTATAACTAGGGCAATAAAAACTTGAATCATATTTATTTATTAAGTTTATGAATAAAAAAATCTTGTAAAATTTTAAACCCACCGCTTAAACGCTGACCAAAATCTTTATATAAAACTGTAATTGGCACCTCAGCTATTTTTAGATCAGCTCGATGAGCAGCTACTAAAATTTCACTACAATGTGCCATGCGATCCTGCTCCCAATCCAGTAATTCACCAGCTCGACGATTAAAAGAACGCAGGCCACTTTGCGGATCAGTTAACTTAATTTTTAAAAACCAACGATTAAACCAACGCGCTAAAACCATTAATAAATATTTTTTAAACCAAGGCATTTTAGTGGTATTATCTAAAAAACGTGAACCAAACACAATGTCAGCTTCACCCTGTTTAATAACAGCGGTTAAACGATCAATATCTTCAGCTCTAAACTGACCATCAGCGTCAAAATGAACAATAACATCAGCTCCATTATCTAAAGCGTAGATTGTACCGGTTTTTAAAGCGGCTCCTTGTCCACGATTAAGCGGATGAGACAAAACCTTAATCGGCAAACCATTTAAAATTTCTAACGTGTCATCAGTAGAACAATCATCTACTACCACAATTTCGTCAACTTTAGTTTTTAACTTTTCAATCACCGCTAGTAAATTTTTACTTTCATTATAAGCTGGTATAACACAGGTTGTTTTCATAATTAAATAGTGTAGTCAGGGTTAATGCGCTTAATCCCCTTGTTAGCTCTTAAGTCATTAATAGTTTTTTCTAAGCCAGCTTCTAAGCTAATTAATGGCATCCAGCCTAATAAATCGCGTGCCTTAGAAATATCAGGTAATCTCAAGGGTGTCATAAAGAGCATTTTTTCAGCATAAATTATATTTGATTTAGAGCCTGTCATGTTAATGACTTGCTGAGCCATATCAGTCACGTGAACATCTCGATCCGAACCAATATTTATTGGACCAAACTGATCAGATTGCATCATTTTAAAAATAGCGTCCAAGCAATCATTAACATAGCAAAAAGAAGAGGCAAAATTAGCATCGCCATAAATCACTAAATCTTTATTATCTAAAGCATTAGAAATAAAATCCGGTAACATATGACCCTGATCTAGAGGCATGCGTGGTCCATAAATTCTAAACAAACGAATAATTTTAGCATCAAGCTTATAAACATCAGCATAAGTTTTAACCATGCTTTCAGAAAAGCGCTTGCCTTCATCATAAGAGCAACGATCTGATAACATATCTACGGTACCAATGTCGTCTTCTTTAACTAAATTATTATTATCATTGCGCGCTCCATAAACCACTGAAGAAGAAAAATGCATAATTTTAGACTTATATTTAACAGCTAAGTCAAGGGCATTTTTTACTACATAAGAATTGGCCAATAAATTAGCCAATCTATTTTTTTCAAAATGAATTGGAGCGGTCGGACAAGCCATATTATAAATTTCTTGTATACCTTGAAATTGAATTCTAAATTCCTGTAATTCAAGAAACCTTTCTAAATCGATGGGCTCGCTCATGTCATGACGAATAAAACGAAAATTAGGATAAGCTAATAGATGATCGATATTTTTTTCATCACCAGAAGAAAAATTATCAATACAAATTACCTTAGAATCCTTAACTAGCTCGTCACATAAATGAGAGCCTAAAAAACCTGCTCCACCAATAACTAAAACATTTTTTTTATCAAAAATTGCTTGCTTCATAAAAATAATTAATTATTAATTAATAAAACAGCCGCTGATACACCTTGATCTATATCTGGTGTATAGGCATAAAAAGAACGCTGAAAATTACCCTGGTAATCAAAAATCCTTACATGAGGACTGCCCCCAGAGGCTGGTACAGTAATAATATCGATAAATCCATCACGATTCAAATCTATGGTAATTATTTTAACATTTCCGGTAAAAGGTGCTAAATAAGTTGACCATTGACCACGTTTATTACCTCGAAAGTCATACAGGCTCATGAGGGGCGAACCGCTCTGACGACTAACTAAAATTTCTACTTGGCGACGCCGCGGATTAGCATCAAACTCCCCAACCGCTACATTAAAACCATAAGTTTCATTTCTGGCCGCAGCCAAAAAATGACTTAATAATTTTCCCTGATAAGAAAAAACCTTAATTTGCGGAATGCCGCCTTTAGCCGGAGCTGTCACGATTTCTAATTTACCATCATTCATGATATCACCCGCTGCTACTGAAACTCCATTTTTAAAAGTTTTTGGATAAGCTAAAAAAGAGCTAACCAAGCGACCATCAGGTTTAAAAATTTTAACTAAAGGTTCAAAACCATTTTGTGGTGCGGTAATAATTTCTGCTCGACCATCACCATCAACATCAGCCGCGGCGACGTTCACCCCGCCTCTAAAATTAAATGGGTAAGCCAAAAAATGACTTAGCATCACGCCATCATGATTAAAAATCCTTATATCAGCTTCTAAGTCCTTAGCTGGTGCAACAATTATTTCACCATTACCATCACCATTAACATCGCCGGCCGCTAAATTAACACCACCACTAAAGGTTTTGTTATAAGCATAAAATTCTTTTTCTTTTTTTCCACCGCTATCAGTTATGGTTAATAAAGATGGCTTACTATCGGCTGGCGCAAAAACAAATTGAGCTCGGCGTCTTTTAATTCTTAAAACGGCTTCGAAAACTGCCTGAGCGACATTAACTCGTCCGCTACCTAGTTGACTAAGATATTCTGGATTAAGTTGATTTATATCATCAGCTGTTTTTAATAAAATATCTACTGAATCAGCCGGCGATAAGGTTGGATTAGTTCCTTGAATTAAAGCTAAAGTTCCACTCACTATAGGCACGGCCATAGAAGTACCTGACCAATAACCATCATAAAACTGATTAAAAAATCTACCACCCGAAGATTTATCAGGCGCATAAACTGAGGTCGAATAAAAACTAATACCAGGCGCCACAATATCAATGCAATTACTGCCATAGCCAGAAAAATTAGTTTTTTGATCAATTGCATCAGTCGCGGCTACACCAATCACTAATTTTTTACCATCATGATCACGAAAACAAGCTGGATAAACAGGTGTTTGATTAAGATTAAGGCCATGAACAGTGGGTTGTTCATTCCCAGCCGGAGCAACAACAATAACACCAGCCTGTCGGGCTCTTCGTAAAGCATCTTCTAAAGCACGGCTATAATTAAAACCAACAAAACTCAAATTAATTATATTAGCTCCTTTAGCCACGGCATAATCAATTGATTTTATTACTGCAGAGATATTACCATTACCCTGATCATCTAAAGCTTTTAAAGACATAATTTTACTTTGCCAAGTTATACCAGCTATGCCTTGCTGGTTATTGCCTGCTGCCGCCGCAATGCCGGCTATCACCGTACCATGAATCACTCCACTTTCAGTAAAACCTTTTTTAAACTTAGGTGAAGGATCGGAAAAATTATTAACAAAATCCCAACCATATATATCATCAACTAAACCATTTTTATCATCATCTTTATTATTAAGTTTAATTTCGCCACCATTAATCCAAAGGTTAGGCTTAATATCAGGGTGTAAAATCTGTACCCCGGAATCAATAATCGCAATAATAATAGTGGGACTTTTAGCATTAATATTCCAGGCTTCGCTAGCCTTAACTTTAGTTAAATACCATTGATTACTAAAATGTTCGTCTGAAGGAATAAAACTAGCTTTAACTGAATAATTTGGCTCAGCATATTCAACCTCTGGACGAGCTGACCAAAATTTAACTGCTTGAGAAACAGTCTGTTTATTATCTAAAATAATCTCTTGAGAAAATAAATCTTTTTTAAACTTAACAATAATTGATTTAGTAGAAAAATCATTACCTGACTGAGCTTGAGCTGTTGGAAAACTAAAAAATGGGCAACTAATAGCTACCATTATAAAACTAAGGGAAATTTTTAAAAAATAATTAATTTTTCTTTGATTGCTGAACATAAATTAAGTCAAACTAGTTATAAAATTTAATGTTTCTTGAGCGCATTTTGACCAACTATAATTTTTAACTCTAGCCTGACCTGCGGTAATTAAAGTTTTTTGTAAATTAGAATCAGTTAAAACTTTAGCTAAAGCCTCGGCCATATCTATTGGTTTAGTTGGATCAAATAAAATGGCAGCCTCACCCACCACTTCGGGAATAGACGCCACTCGAGAAGCAACAATCGGCGTACCTGAAGCCATGGCTTGTAATAAAGGGATGCCAAAACCTTCATAATTAGAAGGAAAAATAAAAGCGTCCGCTGAATTAAAAATATAAGGCAAATCTTTTTCAGCTACCCAACCAGTGGTATGAACCTGGGTCTGTAAACCACAACAATGAATTGAGTATTTTATATCATCAAACCCAAAACTCGCATCACCCACTAAATACAATTTATGAGATAAATTTTTATATCTAGTTTTTAAAATATTAAAAGCCTCAATTAAATTAGCGATATTTTTCTTTTTTTCTAAACGACCAACATAAAAAATATAAGGCTTAACTATACCATAAGTCGCCAAAACTTTATCAGCTTGAGCTTGATTAACTAAAGTCTTATACAAATTATCAGGATAACCATTATAAATCACTTTAACTTTATCACTTTTAACTTGATAAACCTCAACTAACTCTTGCTTGGTAAAGTTAGAAATAGTAATAATGGCTTGAGCCTGGCGCAAAGAAAACCTAGTTGACCAATCAAGATAATCAAAGGTGTTAGCACCGTATTTATTAAAAGTCACTAAGCGCACTAGAAAATCTAAAACTGATTGATAGGTGCTGCGTTCCGGACCAATGTCAGACCGATCATATAATTTCCCCTCACGCTTAAAACCAATATCATGCAATGTGACCACTGATTTTTTAGGATGAATTAAGGGCAAAGCATGAGCTGGTACAAAAAGTATATCCGGACGATTAATTAACATTTCCCAGCTTAATCTGCCTTGCGTCCAAAAAAAACCAAAGGGCCATTTTAAAATCTTAGCTTTAAAATTATGATGAGGGCTTTTAATAGTTTGCCAATTATTTTTTATTAAAGGTAAAGTCTCCTCAGTTGTATCTGAGGTTAAGTCAGCTAAACCACCAACTAATGGCTTATCAGTGTATAAAATATATTGATTGTCTGTATCTAGCTTAGCTAATTCTCTAATAATATAATAAGAATACCATTCTGTGCCGCTTTTATGAGAGCGATTAGCTCGACTAGCATCAATGCCGATTAACATAATTGAAAATTACTTAGTGGCAAAAATACTTCTCTTATATGAATCAAGATTTTCTAAAGCAATCCCTGTGCCCTTAGCCACGCATAATAAAGCCTCGTCAGCCACATAAGCTGGTACGTCAGTGGTGCGATATAATAACTGATCAAGATTTCTTAAAAGTGAACTACCGCCAGACAAAACCATGCCTTTATCCATAATATCAGAGGCTAGTTCTGGTGGAGTTTCTCTTAAAACATTTTTAGCTGCGGCAATAATCGCCTCTAGCTCATTTTGAATAGCTTCAGTCACATCATCAGACGACACGATAATATTTCTTGGTAAACCAGTAATAATGTCTCGTCCTCTAATTTCCATAGTTAACTTATCTTCTAGATACAAAGCGCTACCAATGTCGATTTTAATTTCTTCGGCTGTGCGTTCGCCAATTACTAAATTATACTTACGACGAATATAATCAATAATCGAAGAATCAAATTTAGTGCCACCAACTCTAACTGAAGTAGACGTTACCACTCCACCCAAAGAAATCACTGCCATTTCTGATGTTCCGCCACCAATATCAACAATCATATGGCCAGAAGGCGAACCAATCGGAATATCAGCGCCAATCGCGGCCGCGATTGGTTCTTTTATAATGTAGGCGGCTTTAGCGCCCGCGGCGATAGTAGCATCAATCACAGCGCGACGCTCAGTGGAAGTAATCCCAGCTGGCACCGCTACCATTACTTCGGGACGGAATAAGCGAACACCTGATAAAGCTTTATTAATAAAATACCTAAGCATGGCTTCAGTTGTATGGTAATCAGCAATCACTCCATCTTTTAAAGGTTTAATCGCTACAATATTACCAGGCGTACGACCTAACATATCCTTAGCTTCGTTACCAACCGCTAAAATTTTCTTATCACTCATAGACAAAGCTACGACCGAAGGCTCGTTAATAACAATCCCGCGACGCGGGATATGAACTAAGGTATAAGTTGTGCCTAGGTCAATGCCTATACGTTTTATAAACATAATTTAAAAATTCACAAAAAAGCTACGATCAATCTTTAAATCTCCGCTGGCCTTTAAATTTTGGCTATCTGAGGCCTCGGAATAGAAAGTAGCTGGACTATAGGATTTTATCTTATTTTTGAAGCTTAAGTCAACGTTTAATTTGTTTATTTGTCGACCAGGTTGTTTCTGAATTGTCAAGCGATAATTATTGTATTTTTTCATGTTATCTAAGGTAGCTTGAGGTAATTCATAGTCAAACACTAATTGGCCAATTTGACCTGGCTCAACTGATAAAAAAGCACCAAAATAAGTCTTCCCAAACTCTTCACCAGTTATAACCTCATCCTGGCTAAAGCCAGCGGCCTTAATTAAATGACTACCTAAAGGCACATACACTCTAGTATAAGTTCTGTAGCGCGTAGTTTTCCAATCAAATTTACCACTATGAGAATAACGAATAATTAACTTAGCTTTTAAAATATTATTTTCTTCGATTAGCTGATATTCAATTTGACGATCTATTACCGCATCGGTTTTTAACGCCGCCATATTAGCATCAACTACCATTAAATAATCTCCCCAGTCATGTCTTATCTCCCCTCCCCAACCTTGTTCAATAATTATTTTTTGTAGCTCTGGATTACGTGAATACAATAAAATATTTTTACGCTCTACGTTTAGAGATACTAAATTAATTAAGTCTGGCCAGCGACCCAAGGGTAAATCAAGCAAACGCTCTTTCATAATTTTAGCAATCTCACCAATCACTTCTTTTCTCTGCCAAGAAGGTATGCCTAAATTAACATAATCTTTTTCAACTTTATACTGCAATAAATCAACAAAATTTTCTGGCGTGTAAGTTTCATTATCAATTGTAATTGAACCAGTTAAAGTCATAAGCTCAGTCAGTAATTCTGGTGTAATAGCCACCACACCATCAAACTCAGTAATGGAATCGGGTTTATCTAACTTAGAATTTTCTTGTTTGTAAAACCAAGAAATTTTTTCTGCGGCCGTAGGCCAATCAGGCGACCAATTAGCATCACGCATATACCACTTATCAACGCCTAGATATTTTTTAATTGGTTCTGGTGGTGTAACAGAAATTCTATCTTTTACTGGCATGTCTAAATGATAAATATCATGAGTTTCAAAACGCTCAAAATCACCATCTTTAGTACTAATAATGCCATAGGTACCAATAAATCCACCGGTCGGTCTTAATTCATCGCTATTTTGTAAAATCAATAAAAAATTAGATTCTTTAGGATAACCTAAAAGATAAGGTAATAATCTAGTCAAGGGTGAAGCCTCCTCAATTAGAGAACGGCTTTTTTCAATTTTATCTTTTAACTCTTCTAATTTTGTACTTAAGGGTCCTAGCCAACCCAAAGAAGATATTTTATTTAATTCTTCAGAGCTAGCTAATAATTTTTTATCTAAACTAATTAAAGTCTCTTCCGAGGTATAAATTTTAGCTAACAGACTTTGTCTTTCAACTAAAGGTAGCTGAGAAAAAGAAGTATTATTTTTAGTAGAAATTATACTACCTAAATCAGACCCATAAGCAGTGGCTTGATCCATGGCTAAGGCTAAATTTTTTCCAGCTAAGGTAAGATGCTCAGCGTCTTGTTTATAGCCATTAAATAAGGGCCAATAACCTAAGGGGCCTAACTTAATATTTTCAACTTGCTCAAAGGCTTGAGAAAAACTTTCTAAAGCAATTTTGGCCTGCTCATTAGCTTGATTAAAATTAGTCTCTTGGGATAATTGTAAGGCTTTTTCTAAAGCAGTTTTACCATTAGTGACGCCTGAATAAGCACTAGCAATTGGTTTTAAGTTAAAACCAACTAATAGCAAAGCCATAATTAAAATAATTAAGCCTAAACCAAAAATAAACCACAAAATCCTAGAAAATAATTTAGACCAGCTAAACTTTGGCTGATAATTAACTGGTGGTAAAGTAGTACTACTTAATAACATAGGGTATTGACAAATTCATAAATATTATAACATAATAAAGCAAAATTAAATAATTTAAAAAAAGGAGAGCACCTTGGAAAAACAAATAATCAATAAGCTAATAATCTGGTTTAGAATTTTATCTTTTTTTTGTCTAGCGCTGTGCTTTTTATTTAGCGCTTTATCAATTAATGAATTTGGCTCTTATGGTAATTTATTTTATGCGAGTTTTTCTGATTTAATAAAAAATAGCTATAATAAGCCCGCAGTAATTTTCTTAATGATTGGCCTGGCACTTGCTAGAGGTGTACAAATCTTGGACCAAGGACAAGTTATTGTCACTAACTTAACCAAAGGGATATATCGCAAAATTAATATTTATTCTTCTTTAATTTTTGGCATAATTTTTGGCATTGCCTGGATAGCTATGCTAGATATTAAAAATATTTTTTTAAGTCTACTAATTATTATAGTTTTAACACTGTTAGCTTATTTGATGCAAAAAATTCTTTATAAACTTAGTAGTAAAGACTGCTAAAAAATAAATTATAAAAGAATCTTCAAACAAAGAAGATTCTTTTTTTTATATTTTAAAATTATTCGGCCCGCAAAGCCTCAATTGGATCTAACTTGGCCGCAGTCCGCGCCGGCGTGACACCAAACACAATGCCAAAAAAAGCACTAAAGGATAAAGCCACCACAAAAGCTCTCAAAGGTATGGAAAATTCCCAGCTCACACCAAAAGCCTTGGCCGCTAAGCTAATTAAATAAGCTAAGCTAGCCCCTAAAATACAGCCCACTAAACCACCTAATAAAGTTAATAAAATTGATTCAATTAAAAATTGCCTTAAAATATTAGCGCTCGTAGCGCCCACGGCTTTACGTAAACCAATTTCCATGGTTCGTTCAGTCACGGCTACGTACATAACGTTCATAATGCCAACTCCGCCTACCACCAAAGAAATAGCTACAATAGCCAGTAACAAAAAAGTCATTGCGTTGGTAATGGTTTCTAAAATTTCCATAGCTTCGGCCATAGTAGAAACTCGAAAATCATCGCGCGCTGGATCAGTAATATCATGTCGGCGACGCAAAAGATCACGAATTTCTTCAGCCGTAGCATCGCCCAACTCAGGTTTAGCCATTTTATTTATAAAATACATCACATGATCAATCCCCATAACTTTCTTTTGTAAAGTTCTAATCGGCATATAAATATAATCATCAAATGTCATAAACATTACCGCGCCTTTTTCTTCAGCTACACCAATCACCGTAAATTTTTCTTGGCGGATACGAATAGCCTTACCTATCGGATCAGACTCACCAAATAATTTTTCTTTAATGCCTGAACCTAAAACTACTACCTGAGACAAAGATAGATCTTCGGCTTCAGTAAAAAATCTACCTTGAGCAATTTTTGTTTTATCAATATCTAAATAAGATGCATTAGTACCAAAAATAAAAGCCCGCCTTAATTCATTGCCATAACTAGCTTGCTCTTGACCAAGAATGGCACTATAGCCAGTGACAATGTTGGTCAACTTATTAACCGCCGCCATATCGTCTAAAGTCAAAGATGTTACCTGAACTCCAGTCGCCATCGCCATGGCTGATTGGCTATCGCCTTCGGAACCACCTTTTTTAGTCGGCACTTTTATTTCAGTTTGTACAAAATCAGTGCCAAAAGATTCTAATTGACCAAACACTAAACCTTTTATACCCTCTCCAGCAGAATAAACCACAATCACAGTCATAATACCAATAATCAAGCCAAGTAAAGTTAAACTAGTGCGCATTTTATTCGCGCGCATTAATTTAAGTGAAGTTTTGATGGAGGAAAAAATAGTCATAAAACAAAAGTGGAAAGTAAAAAGTTGAAAGTTAAATATTTTTTATAGTTAACAATTATTTTCATATTTAACCTTTTACTTTTAACTTTTTACTATTCATAACGTAAGGCTTCAATCGGATCTAACTTACTGGCTTTAGCGGCTGGATAAAGTCCAAAAATTAAACCTACGGCCATAGAAACTGATACTGCTACAATGATAGCTAATAAAGAAAAAGAAAAGGGCCAAGCATAACCTAGTTGTTGAGCAACTAAAGCAATTAAAAAAGACACCACTTCGCCAATAATAATACCAATAATACCACCGGCTAAAGTAATCGCCACGGCTTCGGATAAAAATTGTGACATAATATCAAACCGTCTAGCTCCAACAGCTTGCCGTAAACCAATTTCTCGCGTACGTTCTACAACGCGAATTAACATAATGTTCATAATGCCAATACCACCAACTAATAAAGACAAAGCCGCCATAGCGCCAAGGAAAAATCTTAAACCATCAGTAACAGTGGCTAATATATCAATCGCATCACGCGCATTGCGTACTGAAAAATCATCGCTATCGCCAGTTTGATCTTTAATACCATGTCGCTCTCGCAGGGTTAATTTAATATCATTAACTGTTTGATCAATATTAGTTTCATTATCTACTTTAAGGCGCAACAAACCTAAATGATTAACACCAGCAATAACTTTTTGCATGGTAGTAATGGGCAACAACACCTGATCATCATAATTTTGAAAAGCGACTGTGCCCCGCTCTTTCATAACACCAATCACGGTAAAAGCCGCATTTCTTAATCTAATAGTTTGTCCCAAAGCATCGCTTTGCCCAAAAAGCTCTTCTTTAACAGTGCTTCCTAAAACCGCTACCTTAGCTGTGGCCTCCTCTTCTTCTTTAGTAAAAAATCTTCCCGCCTCAATTTCCCCGCCCTCAACTTCTAAATAATCTACGCTCGTGCCATTAAAATTAGTATCATAACTTTGATTGCGCCAACTAACTGGACCGGCGCCGCGCGTAAAAGGCGCCACGGCCACGCCATGAGGCACATTACTTTTTTCAGATAAAGCGCGCGCATCATCTAGGGTTAAAGTAGTAATAGTTACGCCAAAAACTGAAGCTGGTGGACCATTTTCTTCAGATTTACCAGGCAAAACACCAATTAAACCAGAACCAAAATTTTCTAATTGAGAAATAATCAATGATTGAGCACCAGCTCCAATCGCAATAATAATAATCACCGCGGCTACGCCAATAATAACCCCCAACATAGTTAAAAGACTGCGGCGACGATTAGCATTAAGAGACTTAAAAGCCCCCTTCATTAAATTTAAATAATAATATTTTCTCATGACTATTTAAGAGCCACACCTTCTTTAGCTAAACGACGATGTTTAACTGGTTCATCACCAACAATTAAACCATCCTTCATAGTAATAATTCTTTTGGCATGTTCTGAAGTATAAGTTTCGTGAGTCACTAAAATAATTGTATGACCCTCGTCATTTAATTTTTGTAAAATACTCATTACCTGAATACCTGATTTAGAATCTAGGTTGCCGGTCGGTTCATCAGCAAAAATTACTGCTGGATTATTAATTAAAGCGCGCGCAATCGCTACACGTTGTTTTTCTCCACCAGAAACTTGATTAGTAAAATAATGCAAACGATGACCCAGTCCAACCTGTTCTAAAACTTCTTGCGCTCGCTTATTAAGATCAGCTGGCGGACGCTTGGCGTACAATAGGGGTAATTTAACATTTTCTAACACTGAAGTACGGGGCAAAAGATTAAAAGATTGAAAAACAAAACCTAATTTCTCATTACGTAAATGAGCTAATTCATCATCTGATAAAGTTGTTATGTTTTTACCATTAAATTTAAAATGACCGCTTGTAGGCCGATCTAAAAAACCCAAGATATGCATCAAGGTTGATTTACCAGAGCCAGATGGGCCCATAATAGACACAAATTCACCTTCAGCAATATCAAAAGAAAGGCCGTGCAAAACTTTAGTCACGACCTCTTCACTAACATAATTTTTTTTCAATTCTCTGACCTCAATCAACATACAAATAATTTAAAATTATTTCTTACCATTTTCTTTAATAAAAGTTACCACCTTATCGCCTTCTTTAACGCCCTTGGTTACCTCAACTAAACCATCATCGCCTGATAAACCAATTTCTACATCTTGCTCTCTAATAATTTCATTATCTAAAATTCTAACAAAAGTCCGGCCATCTTTTTCCACCACGGCTCGAGCTGGCATTATTAAAACATTGTCGCGTTGATTAGTTTTAATAATCGCGCTAGCTGTCATACCTGGCTTAACCTCTTTTTCTTCATGAGGATCAAAACTAATTTTAACTTTATAATAAGTTACGCCTTGAATCACAGTAGAAGCCGGCTCAATAAAATAAACTACACCAGAAAACTTTTTATTAGGCCCCAAAGCGTCTAAGGTTATATCTGCTAAATTATTTAATTTAATTTTAGCAATGTCAGTTTCAGAAATATCAACTTCAAGTTGATAATTATTATCTGTTAAAACCGATAATAAAGGTTTAGCGGCGGTTACCTGCTCACCCAATTCATAATCTATCTTAGTTATAATTCCGGTAATAGGTGATTTTAAAGTGTTATTATCAATCTGATTCTTAATTAAATCCAAGTTAGCCGTAGCTTGACCTAGTTGAGCCTGGGTAATATTTAAAGTAGCTAAAGCGCTATCTACTCTAGTTTGAGCCGTAGCTAATTGCTGATCACGATTTAAACTAGAAGTTGCCACTACATTACGCGCCACTAACAAGGCATTATCATAATTAGTCTGAGCTTGATTAACACTTTGTTCAGCGGTTAAAACATTAGTCTCGTAAGCTAAATAAGCATCATCTAGCGCTTGTTTAGCTGTCTGCAGGCTAGACACCGCACTAGAAATAATTGTAATTTGTCCATCAATTGACGCTTTAAAACCATCTAACTCAGCCTGGGTTAAAGTAGAAGAAGTTATAGTGTTTTCTAAGGCATTAAAAGCTAAATTAATGGCTTGAAAAACATTATTTAAAGCAATTTGCGCTTTATCATAAGCCACAGTTAAATTACTTAAACTAGATGCGCCTTTTTGCGTGGCTAAAGCACCATTAGCCGTAATTAAAGAATTTCTTGCGCTAGCATAACTAATTCTTAATTGGCTTAAAACTGAACTATTTTTTACGCTTAAAGTTGGTTTCAAATCATCATTATTTAAAATACGATCTATAGCATCTAAAGCCGTATTAGCATTAGCTAACTTATTATCAACTGTAATTTCTAAAGAAGAAAATTTATTATCAATCGCTTTTTGATAAGTTGATTTAGTATTAGCTAAAGTAGTTTGCGCCGTATTGATAGCTTGTTCATAAGTTGTCACTGTGCCTGAACTACGATCTTCTAAATCGCTCAAAGTTTTTTTATTTTGCGCAATTGTTTCAGCTAAATTAGCTGATAACTTATCATATTCACGGCGCGCATTATTATAATTAGATTGCGCTTGATTAATATTAGCCTGGATAACATTTAAACTAGCCATGGCCTCTTGCTGTTTAATATTTAAAGACGAAGAATCTATTTCGGCTAAAACTTGATCTGGTTTTACTTGATCACCTACTTTTATATTAATTTTAGTTAATTGGCCAGAGGTAGAAAAATTTAAAGATATTTCTTTGGCTGGAGTAATCGTACCAGTTTCACTAACGGTTTGTAGTAAAGTTCCTTTGGTAACATCAGCCGTTGTATATTCAGTTTGATCTTTATCTTTAGATAATAAAAAGTAAACTAGGGCACCAATAATAATTACTGCCAAACTTATGAAAACAATTTTTTTATTTTTTGGAAAAAAAATCATAAATTTCTTAAATATTGCACAAAAACAAATTTCTCAAATTATTTGAGAATAAGATAATTTTATTATAACCTAAATTAGAATAAAAATCAACTTAAAAACCTAAATATTGTACCTCCTCATTTAGGCTAATATTAAACTTATTTTTTATTTCCTCCTTTATTTTATTAATTAACTCAGTAACATCTTGGGCTGATGCCTGATTAAAGTTAACAATAAAATTAGCATGCTGCTCGCTCACCTTAGCGCCGCCTAAAATCATGCCTTTTAAACCAGCTAATTCAATTAAATAACCTGCGCCAATTTTACCTCCTTTTACTAAATTTTTAGATTTTATTTCCTCAGCTAAAGCTTGGTTAGCTTGTTCAATTTCAGTAATAAATAAATTTTTAAAAACACAACCGGCACTAGGTTCTTTAGGCTGGCAATCACTACGATATTGGCGATAACTCATAAGGGCCTTATTAATTTCTTCATGATCACCTTTGGTTAATTGAATTATAGCTTCCCAAATAATTAAAGCTGGCTGGTCTTTAAATATGCTATGACGATATTCAAAACCACATTGTTCATTAGTAAATTCTTGCCACGAATGATCACTTGAATTAAAAACTATTACTTTAGAAACAACTTTATCAAAACTACCGCCGTGAGCTCCGGCATTACCGCGCACGGCGCCGCCAATTGAGCCAGGAATACCAATGGCCCATTCCAGACCGGTTAAACTGTTATCAGCCGCCAATTGCGCAATGTCCCAAACTTGCGCACTAGCTTCGCAAACAATTTTTTCTTGATCAAGACTAAATTTTTGATTATTTAATTTTATAACCAAGCCTTTAACGCCCTGATCACTAATTAAAATATTTGAACCGCCGCCTAATAAAGTAATGACCAGGTTCTTTTCTTTAGCCCATTGCCAAGCCTGTTCTAAATCCTCTTTAGTTTCTATGTTAATAAAATATTCAGCCGGTCCGCCGATTTTAAAGGTTGCTAAAGGGGCTAAGGGATAATTATTTTGGATTTTTTCTATTATCATATAATTAACTATACAATAAAACATCTTAATTTATAAAACCGGATAAAGGGCATTGTCACGCCGCACTTGTTGCGGCGTCTTTCAATGCTATTATTATTTTTCAAACTCATTCATTCAAAGGTGCCGACACTGTGGCCGGCACGACAATATTAAAACTGATTATAAAATCAACTTCTCTCCAATCCTAAACACATCCCCTGCCCCCATTAAAATAATTAAATCATTATCTTTAGTCGTCTTTCGTAAATAATTTTCTGCTTCAACTAAAGATTGAACAGTCATTATTGTTTGATTTTGCGTTAAATTATTTTTAATAACAGCGGCGACGTTCTCGTTAGTAATCGTACCCTCTTTTTCCCGCGCTGAAGAATAAATCGGTAAAACTACAATTTCATTAGCTTGCTTAAAACTTTTACCAAACTCTGCTAATAAACTCTCGGTGCGAGAAAAAGTATGCGGATGAAAAATGACGCGTAAATTTTTCTCTGGCCATTTTTGCTTAATAGCTTCTAGGCTAGCTTTTATTTCTGTTGGATGATGAGCATAATCATCAACAATAATGGCACCCTGAAATTCGCCTAAAACTTGTAAACGTCGAGCTGTGCCTGAAAATTCTTCCAGGGCTCGTCTAATTAACTGTAATTCTCCATTTAATTCAATACTAGCCGCAATCACAGCCAGAGCATTATAAATACTATGCTGGCCAGGCATAATCGTGGCAAAAGTGCCTAAATCAGATTCCCCTGCTTCGTCATTAAATTTTACTTTAAAAAATTGCTTACCATTGTTCCAGGTTATGTCATAAGCCTGATATATGGCGTTGTTTTTTATACCATAGCTAATAATTTTTTTATCAGTACTATTAGTGATTATTTCCTTAATATTTTCATCATCATAGTTGGCAATTAAAACTCCACTTTTTGGTAATTTAAAAATAAAATCTTTAAAAACTTTTTTGTAATCCTCATCAGTGGGAAAAAAATCTGGATGATCGTAATCAATATTATTTAATAAAATCATCTTAGGATTAAAATATTGCAATTTATTTTGATATTCATCAGCCTCAATAATTAAATAATTTGATTTACCAGCTAGACAAGCACCGTCAAATTGCGGAACTTGAGCACCAACTAAACAATTCGGTTCTAAACCAATTTTATTTAAAACAAAGCCAAGCCAAGCTGTCGTCGTAGTTTTACCGTGTGAACCAGCTACGGCAATACCGTAATGCGTATTGAAAATCGCTCCCAAGGCTTCAGCAAAAGTAACAATTTTTAATTTTTTTTCTAAAGCAGTTTTTAATTCAAGATTATTCTCTTGATTATAAGCTGTAGAATAAATTATTAGATCATAATGATCATTAAGATGATCGCTAGAAAAACCTTCATAAACTTGAATTCTTGCTTTAGCAAGGGCTTGATCAGTCATAAAAGTTTCAGCCGTATCAACCCCTTTTATTTCATAACCCTCGTGCGCTAAAAATTGCGCCAGCATAGTCATGCCGACGCCTTTAATACCAATCATGTAAATTGTTTTGATTTTAGAAAAATCCATGTTAATTAACAAGTTTTATTATTAAATCCCTTAAAACTTCATTAGCTCCCTGCTTCATAGCTAAACTCATATTATGAGCTAAATTTTTTCTTAGTGGTTCATTATAAATTAAATCTCTCACGGTTGATAAAAATATCTTATCAATTAGCTCGTCTTGTTTCAAAAGAAAAATAGCTTTACTGTCAGCAAAATATTGGGCGTTATCTTCTTGATGAGATTCTGGTATAGGAATAATAACACTTGGCTTACCTAAGTAGGCTAATTCAGATAAGGTACCTAAGCCAGCACGAGCAATTACTAAATCAGCTTGGCCCATAGCTTGAGCTGTATGAGCCGTATCTAGTAAATCATAACATTGATAATTATTAATTATTTTATTATTTAATAAAGGTTTGCGATCATGTTTACCAGTAATATGAATTAATTTACAAACCGTAGTTAAAGTAGCTAAATTATCTCTGATTAAAAAATTGATTTTTTCAGAACCAGTCCCACCACCCAAAACCAAAATAGTCGGCAAGTCAATTTTGTTATTAACTAAATTTTTATAGTCTTTAAATTCTTTTCTAACTGGATTACCAACCCATAGGGCTTTAGCGCCGTAATCAGCTAAACTTTTCTCAAACGCTACCGTAATAACTGAAGCGCAAGGCGCCATTAACTTATTAGCTAGCCCTGGACGAATATCTTGCTGATGAATTAAAGATTTAATGCCTAATAATTTAGCCGCCCAAACCACTGGTACGCTTACAAAACTACCAGCGCTAATCACTAATTTAGGCTTATGTTTTATAAGGATAAATAAAGCTTGCCAAAAACCAATCACCAAGGCAAAAACATCAATTAAATTTCTCAAGGAAAAATAGCGGCGTAATTTGCCAGCGGCTATAGCTTGATATTTGATGGGATAATTAGCTGTTAACTGACGTTCTACGCCTTGACTAGTCCCCAACCAAAATAAAGAAAATTTATTAGGCTCGGCGGTTAATAATTCATCAGCGATGGCTAATAATGGCGTCACCGAGCCTAAGGTGCCACCACCAGTTAAAATAATTTTTATTGCATTAATTTGAGCTTGTTTTATGACTTCGTGATTATTTTTTTTCATTTTGATAAATTACTTCCCGATATTTTTTTAAAAACAATTCATAGTGCGGTCGATGAATTGGACTAACTGAATTAATAAAATCTTTTAGTTTCACCCACTTATAACCCTTGTGCTCAAGTCGATCAACTCTAACAGCTCGCCGATCACCAAAATAACGTAAAATAAATAAAGTTTGTCTTTGACCCTTATAACCACTATTAGTATAAGTCTTAGGCCAAAGATAAGAACAAATATTATCAAAGCGACCAATTATCTGTAAGTGACTTAAGCCAGTTTCTTCAAAAATTTCTCGTTTAATAGCTTGCTCGGGCGTTTCACTCCGATTAATTCCACCTTGAGGCAAACCCCAATAATCTCTTTTGCCTAAACGATTAAAAATCAAAACTTCGTTAAATTGATTAATAATTAAACCGACAACATTACGGCGATATTTAAAGCGTCTAATTTGCCAAACTAAAATTGTCCAGCTAAAAACTACAACCGCTTGCCAAATTCTTTTTAAGCGCCAAGGTTGCATTATTAAACGCCACAGCCACTCTAAACCAAAAGATTGTAATAATTTCGGCGCTCGCCTAATTTTACCAGTAATAAAATCAAAACTACCGCCTACTCCCATAGCTAAGCCTAATTGAGGCACGGCTCTTAATAAATGACGACGAATAAAAATATCTTGCCATGGCGCACCTAAAGTCACAAAAACTATATCGGGCTGAAAAGCTCTTAATTTACTAACATCATATTTTGGTTCATGACGCTCAACTGAACAAACCAATAATCTAAGATGAGGATAATTTATTTTAACTGCTTTAATGATTTCATCGTCAGTTGATAAACCGCCTTGCCAATTTATAACTGCCACACGCAAATGTTTTAAAGAAGCTAATTTTAACAAAAAAGATACTACGTTAGAGCCAGTATAACGTTTTAAATTTATTCCCTTTAACCAAGCGGCAAATTTTAAACCAACACCATCAGCCAAAGCTAAATCAGCTCGATTTAAAATCGAAAAAAATTCTTGATTTTTTTGAGCTAAAAGAAGAAACTCTGGATTAGGTGTCACAATATGACCAGCTCGACGATTTAATAAAAACTGAATCTGTTTCTTAAATTCGTCTTTAGATAGAACACTTATTCCTACGCCTAAAATATGGACTTTGCGCATAACTAAAAAATTACCTAATTTGGCTTAAATTAATCTAATTTAATTATACTTGATTGCTGATTTAAAGCGCAATGTTGACACAAAAAGGCTAAGTATTATATAGTAAATTAGCAATCAAGCAGTAAGACTGCTAAATTTTACAACATTTTTATGCTCGACAAATTTACTCATAAATCACAAGAAGCCATTATTAACTCTCAGGTCATTGCTCAAGAATATGGCCAACAATATATTAATGCCTCTCACCTGCTCTTAGCTTTACTAGAACAAACTGATGGTTTAGTAAGGCCCATTCTTGATGGTTTAGGTATTGATACCAACGAACTTCATAATAAAATTGAAGCTACGATTGAAAAATTACCCAAGACCGAAGTCAGCGCTAATGCTGGCTTGGTTCAAGGTACAGCTGAAATGGCTATGATTATTGAGCGCTCGCTCAAGGAAGCTAGTCAAATGCAAGACGAATATGTTTCCACTGAACATCTTTTATTAGCTATCTTAGAAATTAAATCTGACGCACAAATTACTTTAAATAGCATAGGTTTAATTAGAAATAATCTTTTAGAAGCTATTAAAAAGTTAAGAGGTAATAAAAAAGTTGATAGTCAAGAGCCAGAAGTAAAATTTAAAGTCATTGAAAAATATACTCAAAATTTAACGGCTTTAGCGCGGGAAAATAAATTAGACCCAGTCATTGGACGTGATGAAGAAATAAAACGGGTCATGCAAATTCTTTCCCGCCGTTTAAAAAATAATCCGGTTTTACTAGGCGAAGCTGGCACAGGAAAAACCGCCATTATTGAAGGCTTGGCCCAAAGAATTGTTAGTGGTGATGTGCCAGAAAGTTTAAAAAATAAAGAGTTAATTTCCTTAGATTTAGGCTCTTTAATTGCTGGGGCTAAATTTAGAGGTGAATTTGAGGACCGCTTAAAAGCTTTGATTAAAGAAATTGAAAATAATGAAGGACGAATAATTTTATTTATTGACGAGCTACATACGATTGTTGGTATGGGTTCAGCTGATGGCGCGGCTGATGCGGCTAATATGCTAAAACCAGCTTTAGCCCGCGGCACTTTTCGCGCCATTGGTGCCACTACGACCAAAGAATACCAAAAATATGTGGAAAAAGACACGGCTCTAGAAAGACGTTTCCAGCCAGTTTATGTGGGCGAGCCAGCTGAAGAAGATGCCATAGCGATTCTGCGCGGCATTAAAGATAAGTATGAATTACACCATGGCGTAAAAATTACTGATGAGGCGATCGTCGCCGCAGTTAAATTATCAGCTCGCTATATTAGTGATCGTTTTTTACCAGACAAAGCCATAGATTTAATGGATGAAGCGACCTCAGCCTTACGCATGGCAATTGATTCTTCGCCTGAAGATTTAGATATTTTAAATAAAGAAATTAAACGCTTAGAAATTAGCAAAGCTAGTTTAATCCGCGATAAACGCAATGATACTAAGCTAAAATTAGTTAATAAAGATTTAGCTGATCTTAAGGCTAAGGCGCAACAACTCCAAGCTCGTTGGCAAAATGAAAAAGATATTATTAGTCGCATCAGAACTTATAAATCAAAGATTGATGAATTAAAAGCTAGCTCAGAAACTATTGAAAGACGCGGCGACGATTTAACTAAAGTCGCACAAATTCGTTATAGCGAAATCCCAGATTTAGAAAAGAAAATCAAAAAAGAAGAAACTGAATTAAATCGCTTAAATATCTCGGGCCAAAAAATACTAAAGGAAGAAATTGATCAAGAAGATATTGCTCGAGTTGTGGCTCGTTGGACAGGCATTCCAGTGGCCAAAATGTTAGAATCAGAAGTTAAAAAACTAGCCCGCGCTGAAAAAGATTTAGCGATTCGCGTAGTTGGTCAAGACGAAGCCATTAAAAGCGTGGCTCATGCTATTAGACGTTCTCGAGTAGGTATTAATGAAGAGAAAAAACCTATGGGATCCTTTATGTTTGTTGGTCCAACCGGCGTTGGTAAAACTGAATTAGCTAAAGCCTTAGCCGAATTTATGTTTAATGATGAAAATGCCTTAATTAGAGTTGATATGTCAGAATACATGGAAAAACACAGCATTTCTAAAATTATTGGTTCACCACCTGGCTACATTGGCTATGATGAGGGCGGACAATTAACTGATCGCGTACGACGCAAACCTTACAGTGTAATTTTATTTGATGAAATTGAAAAAGCTCATCCTGAAGTGTTTAACATTTTATTACAAATTTTAGATGACGGACGCTTAACTGATGCTAAGGGGCGAGTAATTAATTTTAAAAACACTATTATTATCATGACCTCAAATCTAGGTAATGAAATTATTCGTGAATATTCAATTGGTTTTGCTGATAATTCAGATACAGAAAAAATTAAACTAGCTCAACAAACTGAAATGAAAGATAAATTAGATAAAATTCTACGCCAACATTTTAAATTAGAGTTTCTTAACCGGATTGACGAAATTGTTGTCTTTAAAAGTTTACTTAAAGAAGACCTTATTAAAATTGTTGATTTAGAATTAGCTAAGGTAGAAACTAGACTAAAAAATCAAGCTATTAAAATTAAAATTGCTAGAAATGTTAAGCAAATGCTAGCTGATAAAAGCTTTGACACTACTTTTGGCGCGCGGCCCTTAAAACGAATTATCCAAAATATGATTTTAAATGAGCTAGCGTCTAAAATTGTTGAAGGCGAAGTTAAACAGGGCGATAAAGTCAATATCACACTTGATCTAAAGGATAATATTTTGATTTCAGTAAAGTAGCTCTCTACTCTATCCCTACCATAACTCCTTATTCGCCTAATCGGTGACTTAAAAAATAGCTAATTTATATATAAATAAAAATTAACTCCTGGCTCATTAAAGAACAAGGAGTTAAAAATTTAATAAAAATAATTAATCTCTTAAACAGCGAACTGAAACACCATAAACCTTATTCATGCTATTGCGCATAACCGTAGAAGCCCAACTATCAGCTATACCACGATAAATAGCATAAGCATCACTACCGGCTTGGTTAGCTTGCCAGAAAAAACCATATTCTCCTAATGATTCATCTAAAACACCAGCAACATCTCGCCAACCAGCTAATAAAGCAGAAAAACCAACTAGATCATCACCATTAGCCTGACCAATAGCTTTTAATGATTTACCAGCCCCTAAAGTATCAAAATCTGTATCACCACATCTTCCCCAACCAGTAGCGATGGTATTACAATCATATTGATTAGCTAAGCTACCAATAGTAGCTACCGTATATAACTCTAAAACATTAAATTCAGTATCAGTCGGTATATGCCAACCAGTTGGACATATACCCTGATGCGGGCTTGTGATTTGCCCTGAACAATTAGTTGTAGCACAAGTAGACGGTAAAGCCATAACTTCTTGCCATTCATACAATCCGCCATACGTTAAACAATTAGACGCTGTATTGCCATAGCAATATTTTTCAATTATAGAATCATTATTTTGACAAGACCTAACATATTGTTTTATGTAAGTACAAGGTGGCCCAGCTTGACTTGTTGTCATTGTGCCAATGTTTAAATTTTCTTTCAACCAACATTGAGTACCAATCTGAACAGTGTGATAAATATCACCCCCATAAGACACTGTTTCCGTACCACAGGCAAAGTTATTAGTTAGCCAACCAGATGGTGTATAAATTAATTCACCTGATAAATTATCATTATTAATTGGGGTAGATATACAACACCCAAGAGTATAAGAATTATTATTACTGCCTGGTGTATAAGAGTAATCAGAATTAGGACAATCTCCATCATCTCTTGGCGTGGGATTAGCGGGTATGTTAGCCATATAAGTAGTTAACCCATCAGGAGATTGTAAGGGTTGATTAGAAGTTATAATAGTAGGATACGCACCATTATCAGAAAAATATAATTCTAAAGCAGTCGCGATTTGCTTTATATCAGTAAATCTTTTAGCGTCTCTTGATTTTACTCTAGCATTACCTAAAGAAATAATTGCTATAGTAGTTAATATGCCAATAATAGCAATGGTTATTAATAATTCAATTAAAGTAAAACCTTTAGAATTTAAAAAATCAATTCTTAACATATGTTTAAATAATATAATATAAATTATAACATTTAAATAAACAAAAAAACAGTAATTGCTAATTAAGTTATTTTATTATATAATAAGATGACTAAAATCTAATTTACTATTAGTTATTTTTAACATGAAATTTAAATATTTTTTTAGCTTATTATTTATTATTGTTGGTGTTTTTACTTTACTAGCTTCTCAAGCTCAGGCCGCTTTTGACGCCAACTATATTATTAGTGACCAAGAGATTTTAGATGAAAATTCAATGACGCAAGTAGAGATTCAAACTCTTTTAACGGCTCGTAAAAGTTATTTAGCTACTTACCAAACAACTAACCCTGATGGTCTATTAATGTCCGCCGCACAAATTATCTATGATCGAGCAGTAACTAATCATATTAGTCCAAAATTTTTAATTGTTTTATTACAAAAAGAACAAGGCTTAATTGAAGATCCTGCGCCAAAACAAAGTCAACTTGATTGGGCAACAGGTTATGGTTGCCCTGATGGTGGTGGTTGTAATGAACGTTGGCGTGGTTTTTGGAAACAGATTAACAGCGCTTCTTTACAATTTAGAGATTACATGGATAATCCCCAACTTTATCATTACCGCATGGGGCAAACTTATACTATTACTAACACCGGACGTGACCCCATGATTGTAACGCCGCAAAATCAAGCCACCGCGGCTTTATATAATTACACACCGCACGTTTATAATGGCAATTATAATTTTTGGAAATTATGGCAAAGATATTTCACACTTGATTACTTAAATGGTTCATTATTGCAAGCCAATGGCGAAGCTGGAGTGTGGCTAATAGAAAATGGTAAAAAAAGAGCCTTCTTAACTAAAAGCGCCTTAACTTCTCGCTTTAATCCTTCGCGCATTCAAATTGTGAGTCGAGCTGATCTAGATAAATACGAAACTGGCGAACCAATCAAATTCTCGCAATATTCTATTATTAGAACAGAAAATGGCCGTATTTACTTATTAGTTGATAACTATAAACGACGCTTTTTAAATCCTGAAGCTTTTAGAAAAATGGGCTTTAACCCCGAGGAGATTATCCAAGCTTATGAAACAGAATTAAGTGGTTATATTGAGGGCACACCAATTTCTACTACTTCAACCTATCCGACTGGAGCGCTTTTACAAGACAGAAAAACAGGCGGTGTTTATTGGGTAAATGAAAATACTAAAGCGCCTCTTTGGGATAGTATTTTATTAAAAACCAGATTTAAAGATAAAAAAATTACCCCCTCGTCTGCTCAAGAGTTAGCTTTATACCAAACCGTTGAACCAGTAAAATTATTAGATGGTGATATTGTTAGAACTAACGCTTCACCAGCTATTTATATTATTGAGAATGGCCTAAAACGCCCAGTTGATTCAGCCGAAACTTTCTTAAAACTAGGTTATAAATGGACCAATGTGATTTTTGCTTCAACTAAACTTTTGTCTTTACATCAAGACGGCATTCTAATTACTGCACAATAATACTATGGCTCTTAGTTTAGCGGCGGTCATGCCACATAGTCCACTGTTGGCACCAAATATTGGACAAGAACATACGGCTCATTTTATTACCACTCTCCCGGCTGGTAATGATTTATATAAAATTATTGAGACTCGACAAGTTAACACTATTATTATCATTAGTGCCCAAGGTCATATTTTTCCGCAAGGACTAGCACTTAACGTCAGTCTTGACTTCAGGGCTAACCTAGAAATGTTTGGCGATTTAGTGACACGCTGGGATTTTAATGGCGACATTTTATTAGCTGGCAGACTAAGAGAGCATTTAGAAAATAAAAATAACATACGTCTCATTACTGATCCTGGCTTAGATTATGGTTCGGCCATTCCCCTATCACTTCTAAACCTACCTTTAAAACAGAAAATTTTGCCTTTAACCGTTGACCCCAGTTTAGATTTAGAAAAAATTATTGATTTGGGTAAAATTTTACAACCCTTAATAATTGACGACTCGGAAAAAATTGCTGTGATTGCTTCGGCTGACTTATCTCATCGCCTTAATAAAAAATCACCTCATGGCTACTCACCTAAAAGTAAAAAATTTGATCAAAAAATAATTGAGACCCTAAAAACTAAAGATCAAATCTCTTTAATTGAGTTAGCTAAACAAAAAGATGAGGTCGCATGTGAAGACTTATCAACCTTAGCCTTACTTTTAGGTATTTTAGATGATGTTGGCCTAGAAGCTAAACTTTTGTCTTATGAGGCGCCGTTTGGAGTTGGTCATTGTTTAATGCAGTACGATCAACCGGTTTATTAGCCATCAACGCTTTAAAAAAATAGCGCCACTTATCACCACTAAAACATAGTTCTTTAGTATCAGCTAAACAACGCTCGATCACTGACCGCGGATAATCACGACAGACTTTAAAAACAGCATTACGTTTAAAAGTAGGTACTTTAAGCTCTCGTTCAATCTTTAAGGCTAAATCTTGCCAAGGGTAGGCCGGCGGTTTTGTTCCCGAAGTTTTATTATTTAAAATTTCTTTAATATTATCCATATAGACATTTTAGCAAAAATTTACTAGCCTTGCCTGTCTTAGGGCTTATTTTACAAGGTAAGGGTGGGTTGATTTTTTATGAATTTATTGTATAATAAGCCATAATTATGAAACAAGAGCTAACTTTAGTGATAAATCCAAATCCGCGCTTACGTGAGCGCTCCCGAGAGCTAGAATTAAAAGAGATTTCTAGCTTAATTAACTTTGCCCAAGATATGTCAGAGGCAATGATTGTGCATGATGGAGTCGGGTTGGCGGCGCCGCAAATTGGTCATAATATTCGCCTGATCATTATCAATACTCCATCTGGTCCGCAAGCTATGTTTAATCCTCAAATTACTAAAAAATCATGGCTAAAAAAATGGGGCGAAGAAGGCTGTTTATCAGTCCCTAATACTTTTGGTGACGTTAAACGTCATAAAAAAATTACCTGTTCCTTTATTGATTTAACTGGTGAAAAAAAAGTAGTAGAAGCAGTTGATATGATGGCACGTATTATTCAACATGAAATCGATCACCTTGATGGAATTTTATTTATTGATAAAGCAAAAAATATCCACACAGTTTAATTATGAAAAAATACCGCTTAGCTTTTGTGGGCACACCAAAAATTGCTTTGCCCTCGCTCACTACTTTACATAACGATCAGCGTTTTGAAATTATTACTGTTATAACGCAACCTGATATGCCAGCGGGCAGGAATCTTGAGCTTACTCCCCCACCGGTTAAAACTTTAGCTGAAACTTTAGGCTTAAGTGTTTTTCAGCCGCAAAAAATTTCGCAAATCATTGACCAACTACGCGAAATGCAGCTTGATGCCATGATTGTGATTGCTTATGCGCAGATTGTTCCGGAAACAATTTTAAATTTACCAAAATACGGCTGTATTAATGTTCATGGTTCTTTATTACCAAAATATCGCGGCGCTGCTGTACTACAAGCGCCTATTCTTAATCATGATTCTGAAACCGGCGTTACTATAATGTTAATGGATAAAACGCTTGATACTGGACCAATTTTAAAACAACAAGCTTGGCCAATAACTGATAATGAAACCGCTGGCAGTTTAGGAGAAAAAATGGCAGACATTGGTGCACAAATCTTAGGCGATACTTTAGTTGATTATTTTGAGGGACGTATCAAACCAGAAGCACAAAATAATGAATTAGCTAATTATGTTGGTAAATTAACTAAAGAAGATGGTTTAATAGACTGGACAAAACCAGCCAAAACACTAGAATGTTTTGTGCGCGCTATGTCGCCTTGGCCTTCAGCTTGGACTTGGCTTAATGGTAAAAAAATAAAAATTTTAGCAGTTGATCCGCATATTATTTCTCTTAATATGCATAGGCCCGGCAAAACTTTTATTTATAATAGTACTTTAGCCATCCAATGCGGCACTGATGCCTTAATTATTAAACAACTACAGTTAGAGGGTAAAAAAGCTATGGCCGCTGAGGAATTTTTAAAAGGCTATAATGACTTTATTGGCAAAGTTTTAGGCTAGCGCCTAAAAAATTTCAAATTCTAAATTTCAAATTGACTTATGGTCCCATCGTCTAACGGTTAGCTCGTCTCGCTTCGCTCGCCGAAGCGGAGACATCAGGTTCTTCCCTCCTTAATAAAAAATATGTTTTATATTTATTTTTTAATAAGTGAGAAGAAAGATAAAACCTATATTGGCTTTACCAATAACCTATATCACAGAATAGATCTATACCATCGTAAATGTAGAGTAAAGAGCACTAGAAACTTTGGTAATTTTATGGTAAAAATCCTAGGTACGACACAAAATATTCTTGATGCAAGAAAACTTGAAAAATACTGGAAATCAAAAGCAGGAAGAAATAAACTTAAAAAATTTTTTAATAAAAACTAAATCTTGGCCCTTTCGTCTAGTGGTTAGGACATCAGGTTCTCATCCTGGTAACAGGAGTTCGATTCTCCTAAGGGCTACAATGAAAAATAAGTTTAAATAGATAAAACGTTTTGTTCGCCCGGTCATTCGACCGGACGCCCCGTCGGATGACGGGGCGGTTTCCCTTGGGACTACAAATATATGTGGCAAGAAATTGATAACAAATTAATTAAAGAATTTACCTTTAAGGATTTTAAAGAAGCTTTTGAGTTTATAACAAAAGCCAGTGTTATTATTAATGAAATGGATCATCACCCCGAATGGACCAATGTTTATAATAAAGTCATTATTAAACTCTCTACTCATGATGCTGGCGATGTTATTACTGATAAAGACAGAGAACTAGCTAATAAAATTGATTCTTTAATTATTTAAATTAAACTTATGTCTAAAAGTCTTCTGACCTTAACTACCTTGTTAACAATTTTATTAACCACTGGTTTAAGCTGTAGTCGAGAATCTGATAATCCAGAAGCAATTGATTACGAAGCCGATATTAAACCCTTAATCGAAACTACAGAAAAAGCTAAGGTGCGCGGCAGTTGTAATTTTATAGACACAAAAAGTACTTGTGTTGATTTTATTGGTTCAGTTTTTACTGAAGAACGTATGAAATTGTCTTGCGAAGAAGGTAAATTTTCTTTTGATGCCTGCCCTTATTCTGATTTAGGCGGTTGCCAAGCAACTCCTGGCACAGTCTCGGAAAGTATTGCCTGGTCTTATAATTATGGCGGCGAACCGATTTCGCAAGAAGAAGCTGGTTATCAAGCCAAAGCCTGTAATGCTTTAGGCGCTAGTAAATGGGTATTGCCGGAAGATTTGTTGCCGAAAAATTAGTTTAATTACTAAGACACGACTCACCCCTAACCCCTCTCTACGCTAACGCGTAAAGAGGGGTATTTATAATTTAAAAATCCCCCTCTTTACCCCGCAGGGGTAGAGAGGGGCTAGGGGTGAGTTGAGCTCTTTTGCTAAATAAGATAGTTGGTGGTGAGTTAAACTATTTATCCTTCCATTCTTCTCCCTGCCGAGTTAATAAATCCTTAGCCCTGTCTGGCTCTAACATTAACTTCTTAACAATTTTTTCCAGGCGCATTGACTGCGAACCCTTAATAAATAATAAATCATTAGGCTTAATTTCTTTAATTAAAAACTCAGCGGCTTCTAAAGCATTATTAAAATGATAAGTTTTTTCTAAGCCCATTTTTTTAGCCGCTTCAATGATAATCTTGGCTTGCTCACCAACGCCAACTAAAATGTCAGCTTTTTGCGCTACTCTTTGACCAACTTCTTCATGACCTTTATTACTTAAAACACCCAATTCTTTCATATCACCTAGAACTGCCCACACTCTTTGTCTTTTATCTGCTAATACATCAGCAATCGCGCTTAAGCCTTCAAACACAGAGTCAGGCGAAGAATTATAAGTATCATCAATAATTAAAGTATCATTTATACCGTTAATTAATTGTAAGCGTCCAGCTGGTTGTCTTATAGCTTTTAAATTATTAGCAATCTCTAAACCATTAACGCCATAAGTCAAAGCTACGGCCGCAGCGGCTAAACTTGAATAAATTAAAGGCCGCCCTAAACCACCAGGCAAAAAAACTGGAATAACTGAACCATCTAAAACCATTTTAAAAGAAATTCCGGCCTCACTTTCAGCTTTACCTTGTGAAGTCGAAACATTTTCAGCTCTTACATCAGCTCCTTGACTAAAACCATAGCCCAAAGATTGACGCGGCAAAGCTTTAACCAAAGTGCGTAAATTTTCATCATCATAGTTATAAATAATCCAACCGGCCTGCGATAAAACCCGAGCTAATTTCATCTTCTCGTCATGAAGTTGCTCCAATGATTTAAAAAATTCTAAATGTGCTTGACCTAATTTCGTAATCACTGAACGAGTTGGCCGTACAATTTTTAAAAGATAATCCATATCACCCGGACGATCTATCCCCATTTCTAAAACTAAAAACTCAGGATAATTAATTTTAGTTTGTTTAGCCATTAAACGAAAACTTTTCTGAAAAATTTTTAGCCAACCTAATAAATTTCTACCAGCGCTGACCGCACCAATCACAGTTAAAGGTAAGCCAATTTCATTATTATAATTTTTATAAGCACCTCTTACCTGCCAATGATTTTCTAACACCTTGGTAATAGCTTCTTTAGTACTGGTTTTACCAACACTACCAGTGACGCCAATAATTTCTGGTCGACGTGCTAAAATAACGCGACTAGCTAAAAAAGCTAAAATATTTTGTAATAATTTTTTAAACATAAATAATCAGTAAAGTTATCATTTTTTCTTTGATTCATCAAGTGGTCTATCTTGCTTAATCTGCCAATGATTTAATAAAAACTTAGTAATATCATGCGCCAATGGCACAGCTGTACTTTCCGCATACATGGCCCGCGGATTATCAATTTTAGTTAAAATGACAAAAGCAGCCTTATTAGCTGGAGCAAAACCAACAAAAGTATGGATATATTTTCCACTATAACCTTTAGTATTATCAGCTGCCACCTGAGCTGTCCCGGTTTTACCGGCAATATAGTAGCCTGGAATTTGAATTTTTTTAGAATGCCCATTTTCTACTACATTAACCAACATACCTGATAAAATCGCTGCTGTATTTTCAGACACTACTTGACGCACACTTGAAGGCTGAGTCGTAGAACGATGACCATCAGGATAGATTATCTCTTTAACAATATAGGGTTTCATTAATTTACCACCATTAGCAATCGCCGCATAAGACATTACCATTTGCAAGGGTGTGACGGTAATTCCTTGACCAAAAGACGCAGTCGCCGCTGAAATCTCCTTGACTTTTAGGCCAGTAATACTTTTTATATCACCGGCTGACTCGCCTTCTAATTCAAGGCCGGTTTTTTCACCAAAACCAAATTTTTCAACATAATTAGCAAAAATTTGATGACCAACTTGACGCATAGCAAAAATTGCTCCGGTATTCAATGATTTTTCTAAAACCTGGATCATATTAGTGGTACCATGCCCGCCTTGGGTATCAAAATCAGAGTTTTTAATTGGTTTGGGCCAACCACTAATCATAATTTGCCCAGCGTCTTGATAGGTTGTTTCGGGTGTCACTTTTTCCGTATCCAAGGCCGCCGCCATAGTAATCGCCTTAAAAACCGAGCCTGGTTCATATTGATTAAAAACTGCTGGATTATTAAAAACTTTTATATCGGGCACGGCTTGATAATTATTAGGATCAAAATCAGGCGCCGAACACATAGCTAAAATGGCACCGGTTTTAGGCTGAACAATAATTACACTACCTCCAGCCGCACCATGTTTAGCCACAGCTTCATTTAATAAACGACAAGCTGTAAATTGGGCTGAGCGATCAATCGTTAAAACTAAATTAGCACCATCTTCTTGTTTAACAGCTTGACGATTATTAATAATAACTAAACCACCAGCACCGCGCTCAGCTTCAACTAAACCGAACTTACCAAATAATTCATCGTCAAAAAATCCCTCTAAACCATAACGACCATGTTGCAACTCATCTTCATAGCTAGCAAAACCTAACACATGAGCACCAATATTATTTTCTGGATAAAATCGATAAGACACCATTGAATAACCAAAGCCTTCTAGTTTTAGCTCCTGATTATTTTCCTTAATAATTAAAATTTTATTATCTTTAAGCTCAAGATCGGCCAACACTAAATCAGTTCGATCAGACATAAAAATATAAAAATTTTTCAAAATATCTTCATCTAATTTTTTTTCTAATGGTTCATATATATCACCCTCTTTATTTAAAATATTTAAATAATTATCAATAATTTCTTGATGTCGTGATTTAATCATCTCTTCTCTTTGTTGTTGTTCGCTATCTAAAAACACTGGATCAAGCATTAAAGCCGCATGAGCAGCCTTAATCTCTGCCTCGGCGGATAAACGCTCAACTTCAGGCAAACTATCTACAATAGACAATTCTCCTTTTAACCTTTCTTCACGATTTTTTTTAATAGCTAAATCAACTTCTTCAATGACTTTTTTTTCATGAAAAAAAACATATAATTTTTCCGCCACTAGTTCGGTATCGCCTAATTTATTAGGTATAGCATAAAGTAAAGCAAATTGTTTATTAACCGCTAAGGGATAAAGCTCAGAGCTAGCTAATAAAGCATTTTCTTGAATGAAAATTTTACCTCTTTGGGGTAAAAGATCATAGGATGTTTTATGCTGATCTTCAGCTAAAGCCAAATAGTGTTCGTGGGCAAAAATTTGTAAATAAATTAAACGGCCAATTAAACCTAGAGCTAATAAAAAAACAAACACCGCAACAAGGTTGATGCGGCTATTACTAATTTTTTCACCAATCATTGGTTGATGTCGACTTGAAATCATCATATAAAAGATGACTATTTTATGGCCACCATATATTGATCCCAACTAATATAATGAATAGTGTCAGCAGCCACAAACTGCAAAGCTTCAATCCGAGGATTAATCGCCTGATAAGACGCTAAACTAGAAATTTTACTTTCCATAACCTGACGATCAATCTCTAGTTGATCGGCCTTAACTTTTAAATCCTTAAAAGCAAAACCTTTAATAGATAAATCATTAGCAATTAAAAAATGACCCAATAAAGCCAAGATAACACCTAAGCATAAAAATTTATTAACACGCGATAGAAAGACTGATTTTGTTATGACGGCATTTTGGGTCATATGGATTTTTTTATTTTTATTTTTCCTGCTTAATAATAGATTAAATTAATCAAATAACATGAGCGGCCCTTAATTTAGCGCTACGGGCTCGAGGATTAGACTCAATCTCTTTAACACTAGGCTTAATAGCTTTGGTAGTTAAAATTTTTAACCAAGCTTGATGTCCACAAACGCAAACTGGAATTTCTGGTGGGCAAAGACAATCACGACTTTCTTTCTTAAAAAATTGTTTAACTAATCTATCTTCTAGGCTATGAAAAGAAACAATGACGATTCTGGCCGGTGAAGTTAAAACTGCTTTCAAACTTTCTAAAAAAATTTCTAAATTTTTTAATTCTTCATTAGTCGCAATTCTTAAAGCTTGAAAAGTTCTAGTGGCAAAATGAATTCTAGCTCGCTTATAAGAAGCCGGCACTGCCTGACTAATCGCCTTAACCAAATCATAGGTGGTGGTTAAGGGTTTAACTCGACGAGCAGAAGCGATTGACCGAGCAATTGATAAAGCAAATTTTTCTTCGCCAAAGTCTCGGATGATTTTGGCTAAGTCTCTGACCGGCGTAAAATTAACAATAGCTTCTGTGCGCCGACTATCTATTAAAGAACCAAAGGCCATGCTTAACGGAGCATCTTTCTGAAAAGAAAATCCTCGAGTGCTATCTTCGAGTTGAGCTGATGATAACCCCAAATCAAGGACAACACCAGCCAAGTGGCGTAACGGTGATTGACTAAATTCTTTGTCAATAACTTCTGAAAAGTTTTTAAAATTTGCATGGTAAAATTTTATATTGTCTAAGCCCTCGCGGGCAGTTTTTAATTTGGCATGTTTAATGGCAGTTTCATCCAGATCAAGCGCAATTACTTTTCCTGTTTTACCGACAAGTTTAGCAATCTCTAAAGTGTACCCCCCGCCACCCAAAGTACCGTCAATAAATATTTCTCCTGGTTGCGGATTAAGATATTTTATTACTTCTTCTAAGAGAACAGGAGTATGACTATACATTTTAATTTCAAATTATCTCCCCTAGCGCCTCAGCAACCTGATTACTTTGTTTTTCGGTTTTAGTTTTATAAATTTTCCAACTAGCTTCATTCCAGATTTCCAAACGATTATATAAACCCGCTACCACTGCTTTCTTGTTTAACTTACAAAAATTTCTTAAATGTTCAGGTAAGGTAATTCTGCCTTGATTATCAAAATCAGCCTCACTAGCGCCAGCTAAAATAAAACGCGCTAAAGAACGATCATGAGTTTTGTTAAACGGCAAACTAGAAATTTTAGTCGCCATTTTTTCCCATTCGAGTTTGGGATAAACTACCAAACAATTATCTAAACCCTTAGTGACAACGGCGCCGGATTTTAAAAGCGTACGAAACTTAACTGGGATAGCTAAGCGGCCCTTGTCATCTAAAGTATGATTGTATTCACCAATAAACATTTGTTTAGTTATTAAGAGTTTATCCACAATTCCCCACTTTTCCCCTTTACACTATAATTTTACACCATTTTATGACACGGGTCAACCAAATTAAATAATTTAAAATTTTATAATAATTACTTATTATTTTTGTCAAATATAAAACCACCTGCTTAGTTATGCACAGGTGGCTTAAAAGCTAATTCATTTTTATTAACAATTTTATGTATCTTTCTTCTGCCATGTAATACTGGGTGACTTACTATATTTCGGTTGAGCTAAACATACTTTTGCTTGGCTGGTCGTACTTAAAACTACATCCAAAGCATATGCCAAAGCATTAGCTGTCACTACACCAATCCGTAAAGCCGTAAACCCCTCTCCCCTATTTTCTACCACAATTTCTTTAAAATCGTTTAGGGTTTTTTTATTAGCTTTAAGTAAATTATTGATCGCTGGCAATAATTTTTCCGCTTGTTTATGTAAAGCCTTAATCTGTTTTTTAGCTAAAACTTTTTGACCTTGCTTAAGTTCAATAACTATTAAGTCGTTTTTAGCTGTATTAATATAAAGTTTCATAATCCTAGCTTAGCATAAAACTTTAAAATAAAAAAACAAACCCTTGCTATTGTTATAACAAGGGTTAGTACCTCAAATTACGAGGATTTAAAATTACTAAAGGAGCAAATTATTGGTGTTGATAGTTCTTCACACCAATTTTTCCGACCGGTCCGTCGCCTATAACGGAAATGAATACCTCGAGCCACTGCTGTACAGGATTCCAAAAGTAACTGGAGCTCATATTAGCCAATCCGGATGAAGACCCGTAACGGAATGTGAGAGCGGTATTTATTGGTAAGGCGCTTTTTAAAAACTTTGCATACCACCAGTCGCTATAATTGGGTGTTTCATAAACGGTCTGATTATTATTCATACCGGTTATGTTGTTAACCCAGTACGCATTGGTGTATGAGCTACACCCTGGCTTATAAAAGTAAACGTATATCGTATCCTTATTTGCCGATACACCAAATCTTGTCGTAAGATTCAGAGAATCTCCAGCTGTACCAGGCAAAGGATTTGGTGTCGGGGGATTGCCGATCGTCAAGGCAACACCACCAGAAAATATGGCATGCATTTTTCTGTCATTCGGACCATTGTCTACATAATAAATATTAGACCAGAAAGGAAGTCGTGGTGCGATTGATGCATAACATGTTGGCCAATAGCCTCCGTAAGTAAATGCATCATGTGTACCGTTAACAAATCTCTTCTCTTTCTTATAATACCCATCCAAAGTTGTATCTGTTGGACTCATTGATTCCGGAGTCCAATTACTTATTGTGTCAACGAAAAACGGACTAGAGCTTGGGGAACACTCAACAGCCGCACGCAAAAAGCCGAGTGTATAATCCCAGGTTGTGGAATTAACCTGAGTGGCCGAGATAACTTTAAATATTGGGCGCACCGTACCCTGGTATAAAACAATATGGATTATACCAGTATATTCATAAAAATTATTAGCCGCATCCCACGCCCGCAAAGTCACGGAATAACTATTGGGATTATAATATTTATGAACCTCTGTCATGGCATTACCAATGCCAGAGTCATTCTGAGAGCCGTCACCCCATATATAAAGATAACGAGCAATACTAATATTGGGGTTATTTATTTTCCCAATAAATAGGATTGCCTGATTGACACCGGCTGTATCTCCGATAATCGCGCCTGTCATTTCATCCTTCATAGAAAAGGATATATCCGAGTTAATTACCCCGGGTTCGATTGGATTCAGGTCGTCCATCTGACAGGCCTGAAAAGAAATTGCTATTATTGCGGTTAGCAAAACCGTGAAGAATAAATTTTTTATTTTTTTCAATTTTTTTATCTCCTATTATGTTTTAGTTAATTAAAATATTTAATTGTGAAAAAACTTTCTAGTCTTAAATCCACACCCTTGCCCCGTCATTTGACGGGGCAAAAAATAGATTTAAAGTAAGGTAGAAATTCTAGTGGCTATACTTTGGCGCTTAAAATTACGAGCTAAAGCCGTGGCTAACTGAGTGGCATAAACTTCTTCAGTCGCAGACACAATGTTTTCCCAATTATATTCGCTATGGGCGCGCTGTTGAGCTAAGTTACCTAAAACCTTAACCTTAACTTGATCAAGTAATAATTCGTTAAGTTTAACTGCTAAGTCAACTACATCTTTGGAACGAAAAGTTATACCAGTATTATTAATCGCTTCTTTATTTTCTCTAATATCGCTCACTAAACAAGCTTTGCCATAAGACATAGCTTCTAATAAAGCGATTGATAAACCTTCTGATTCAGAGGGCTGAACAAAAAGATAGGCGTTAGATAATAATTCTTTTAAGACATCACCATGTTGAGCGCCAGTAAAAATAATACGCTCGTCATCTTTAGCTAAAGTTTTCAACTCTTTAACATAATCATCAGTAAAAGCTCCTTCACCAACAATTACTAATTTTTTATCAGTGGCCACATTACGAAAAGCTTTAATTAAATAATGTAAGCCTTTATGACGGACTAAACGAGACACTGAAATAATATAAGAATCTTTAGTTAAGCCCCACTGGTTAGCAATTTCTTGAGCTGGTTTAATATCTGCCTGACCAACACCATTAGGAATATAATCAGCTAAAACACTATAAGTCTTTTGAGCATAATCCTGTAACGATTGAGAAACTGTAATGGTAGTGTCAGCTGCATGGCAAGCCATCCATTCGCCAAACTTTAAGTAAAGACGAGCGACTAAACTCCACTTCTTGTGATAATAATCTTGGCAATGAAAAGTCGCAATAATTTTAGCACTAGGCTTAATTAAGCGAGCTAACCAAATTAAAGAAGATGGACCAATCGAATGAAAATGAATAATATCAGCTGGACGACGAATCAAGTCTAAACAAGCTAAGAAAGTATGAGTAATCGCATCAAGATTTTTAGTCTTTAAACTTGGTAAGCTAACCAACTTAACACCTTTATAATCAGTTAAGTCTTTATTAGTATAATGAGGTCTAGTATAAGCTAAAACTTCATGTCCGCGCATAGCTAGACGAACTGCTAAATCTTCCACGTGCTTTTCCACGCCGCCGCTTAATGAAGGCAGACCTTTTTGTCCAATAAAAATAATTTTCATAATAATTTATACAATATATTTAATTCGTAATTATAATATATATATTGTATATTGTCAATATTTCAGTTAATAAATAACTAAATTTTGGCTAATATTAGTTATTCAATCTTAAAACCAAGACTATAAGTATAAGCTGTACTCATGCCAGAAACCTTAATATCTACTGATCCTGCTTTTAGTTTAGGCACAGTTAATTCTTGATTAAAACGACCATCAGCACTAGCCTCAGCCATAGTTTGAACACCGCCAAAATCAATTACAATAGTTTCATCTTTACCATAACCACCACCGCGTAACATAACTTTTGAATCAGCCGCAGCGCGATTTTTATCAATCGCTAAGAATAAAGCTTCACTCACTTCTGGAAATGGGTCTTCTAAAGTAGCGGCTGCAAAAACAACCTGATTACTATTAGCCTTCATAGGCTTTAAATTAGAATCTAAAACAATAATTGAAGTATTATTAAAGACAACAAGTTTTTCACCATTATCAGTTTTAACGGTTTGTAAACCCATAGACCAACCATTACCCATGCCTAAATCAGTTGTATAAGTATAGGCCATGACTTTTAAATCTGACTTACGTAATTTAACTACACCAATACCATCAGAAAAATAAACATAACCACCGTCAGCCGAAGCAACTACGTCATAACCCAAGGGACCGGTATGATCAAAACTTTTAACAATCTCACCTTTAAAATTAATTTTCTTAACTGATTCATCATCAACTACATAAATCATATTATCAATCTTGTCATTATAAACTGAACGTTTATACCAATCACTCCCCCAATTAAAAGTTAAAGGCACGGTAGTAAAAGCAGCACGATTTTCACAATCAAAAATGGTAATTTTGTTATCAAAGATATTAAATAAGAATTTATCACTGCCAGCTGGAGTAATATTATAAGTATTGGTTTTATCACCCTTATTAACTAAAGCAAAAGAATCAATCACGGCTAAATCACTATTCCAAACTTTAACGCCGCGAGAACCAATAGTCGCTACCTTACCATCAATTAAAGTTAGGCCGCCAAACCAATCCCAGCTCGAATCTTCCACCCGCTTTAATCTTTGGGCTTGTTTAAGATCGCTAATGTCATATTTATAAAGCGCTCGACCATCAACGGCATAAGCATAAAGACGGCCACTTTCCGCGCGCAACATCACATCATAAAAATCTTTTTCTGTACCAAAACGCTGGTCGTAAGCTTTTAAGTTAACAAATTTTTGTAAATTGCCAGCTTGGTCAATTTTAAAAATTTCTAAAAGACCACTATTAGCTGTGCCAACTACAATGTAATCATTATAATAAACTGCACTACCAGAGTGGTAAGCTTTAACTCGGCTATCAGCTCCTGGAATAGGCGCTAAGACACCAATTATTAAAGCAGCGACGACTAAAGAAAAAATAATTTTTTTCATATTATTAAACTTGAATTTATTTAAATAAAGACTTAGGCCCTTAACCTTGAAAAAAGGTCTAAAAACCCTATAATTTTATATATTTTTAATACTCTACCTTACCATATTAACAAAAAATAGTCAAGCCTTTAGCTAGGCCTGACTATTTTAAAAATCCTTATTTTAAAGCTATTTTAAAGGCTCAACTATGCTTTTACCTGCAGCTTGGCGGTCTTCTGTTATATTTGTTGTAATATTAGCCAAATTCTTAGATATTAAATCATCTGTGTATAAGTCCTGAGCCTGAAATTTTATATTAGATAGTAAAACTGGCTCGGTCCCAATATCTTGATTACGAGACACCAAACTAATAGCAAAACTAACCCTGAAATTGCCTCCAGTTTGGCCTATTTTATCAACTTGCCATAAAACCCGGCGACTAACAGGCGAATAGCTAACATCACCCTCAACTACGCTTTTCTGGTCTAACCACACAACATTAACTGGTAAATCAGCTGAGACTTCAAAATTACTTAGATCATTACCTAAATTATTTGCTTCCCAAATTACCCAATAAGTCGTGGGGATATCAACTTGAGGAGGCAAAGGACCAATCCCCAGCTGATCACCTTGCGGTCCATAATAATAAGCCGCTGAATTAACGCTTAAATTAGAATTCATTTTTAGATTAGGTAAGGCCATAAAATAATTAAAATCTTTCCCACCCATTTTATAAGCTACCTTAATATTTAAACTCAAAAAATCATTTAAATTAAAACCCTTAGCTTCAAGCTGAATAACAATCGTCGGATTTACTTCTTCCTGACTAGCTAAATTTTTATTATAAGTTAAACTATTATTAACCGTAATAAAATCTTCCGCTGTTGTGCTAAGACTAACCACAGACATGGTTTCGCGTTTACTAATAAAAGCTAAAGACAAATTACTAATCTCTTCTTCAGCGGTATTTTTTAAATTTAATGTAACTGTCGCTTGATTACCAACTAAGGATTTATTAATAAAATTAGCTACCAAACCAAGGCTTGGCTCAGCTATCTTAATCATTCTAGATTGTTCGGTTTGTTCTAAAATTTTATCATTAATCAAACACCAGGCCTTAACAGTTAAGGCGCTGGTACCGGGTGACTGTTTAGCTGTGGCCAAAAAATCAACTTTCATTGTTTGCCCAGCTAAGATGGTTGGTAAAATTAAACGCCCATCAGTTAAAGTAAAATCATTCGGCACTATTTCCCAACCCGCCTCAGGAAAAGACAAAGCTAAATTATTTAAATCAGCCTGTCCAGTATTCTTAATTTCAGCATTACCAAAGAAGGCGACCGCTTGATATGTTTCTTCTGGCACCTCGAGTTTTAATTCTAAAACAGAACCATCGATTTTATATACAATAGAATCTAACAATTGTTTATTAAGACCTTTAAATTGATAAGTCAAATTTAAACCAATAAATTCCCTTTCCCCTATTTGGCCAAAAATTAAGCCCTGTAATTTAATTTCACCTTTATCATTTTTCTTTAAATCACCTAAAGTAAAAGTGTTAGCTGAAGCATTAAATAATTCTGCTGGCTCAACTGATTGAATAATAAAATTATCAGGTAAGTCCAATTTTAAATTTACTCCAGTAATAGTTTCGTCTTCTTCATTCCCGTATCTAATAACCAATTCTTCAATTTGACCACTCATTAAACGAGCCTTAGAAAAATGACCACTTAAATTAAAAGCGGCTTTAGGCTGCCAAAAAACCAATAAAACTACAATCGCTACTAAACCTACTAGAACACCAGCCAGTAAAAGATCAGCCCAAAAATGAAAATGACTGTCGTGGTAATGTCTACGATGCCGCGCTTTAAAAGGCTCAATAATAAAATTGAGTTTTTCAATAATAATTTTTTTAGCCATGGGCTGGGGCGGCGCCATACTCACTGATTGTTTAGAAATAATTTTTCTTGGCATAGGGGTAATTTAATAATTTTTAATTTTATAATTTTAAATTAGAAATTAGTTGTGCCAGCAAGAATTTCCTGCTGACCATCACCATCCACATCAGCGATACCAACATTAATACCAGTACCAGATTTAGGATCAAAGGCCATAAACTGAGCTTTAAGTTGTCCTAAATAATTAAAAACTCTAACATGTGGTCCGCCAGTCGCAGCGCCGGTCACCAATTCATTTTGACCATCATGATTAATATCGCCTACAGCCACATTAACTCCACCGCGAAAATTTCTAGCATAAGACATAAAAGAACCAATCGCCTTACCTTGCTCAGTAAAAATTTTAACCGTAGAAGTCATCCCCTTGCCTGCGCCCACAATAATTTCACCTTGACCGTCATTATTTACATCGCCGGCGGCTAAATTAACTCCACCGTGAAAATTTTTATCAAACGCAAACCAACCAGCATTTAATAATTTGCCAGTGGCTGAATAAAGTTTAATATGAGAGCCTCCGCCTGTACTGGGAGCGACAATAATTTCTTTAAAGCCATCTTTATTAAAATCATAAACTGCCAAACTTAATTTATTTTTAAAATTATTGCCATAAGGCGCTAATTTAATTACCGCTTTGCCACCGCGGGCAATTACTAAAGTACCGTTTTGGTCACTCACCCGATCGCGCTGACCATCATTATCTAAATCACCTAAATAAACCGCTGAGTTAGGTGAAACATCAGCACGATACGCAAAAAAACCATTAATTTTTTGGGCACCTAAATTATCAAAGACACGAACAAAATTACCATTAGAAAAAACCGTATCAACAATATCTTGCTTAACCTTGCGCATAATAATACCGTCATTAGCCACCAATCTAACATAGTTAACCTTTGAGCCGTCATTAATGTTTCTGTCTTGCGAACCTTTAATTTTTTCAAATTGCTCTTGTTTAAAAATATAAAGCTGAGTTTTATTAGTTGAATTAACAATCGCTACGCCATTGTGAAAATCACGACGCCATAACCCAGCCCTAACATAATCATCTTCCGGAGCTAATAAATTATAATACGATGATTCAGCTGTACCTAAAGCCAAATCATATTCGTCATACCACCATAATTGCTCGTGTCGCTGATCACCATAATCAAAAGAAAAATAACCATCACCCAATAAAGTACTGGCCAAACCAAACCTTACCTTGCGATAGTCGTCCCAGCGCCCAGTATTATTAGTACTACCGTTTAAAATATAAATATTAGGTTGTTTATTTTTTGGTGGTAAGCGACGCAAGTATTGATACATAGTAGCTTGCCAACTACCATTACCTTCCCAGGGCGTAGGAAACATTTCAAAAATTCGACCATTAACATTAGGTTGATAAATTTCATCTGATTGTCCATTCATGACAATTAATTTATTACCTAAACGTTGCCGCGTTTTTAAAAATAAATCAGCCATGGCTCTTTGCCAAGCCGCATTATAAACCGAGGCTGAATCTTCCTGACCATCACCATTAATATCAATACCGTTACGACTATAGCGTTCAATATTAGAATCAACTGTATCATACATAATTCCGTCCCATGATGCTTCATTCATTTTATCTTGCACAAAATTCAAATTCATTTCTTGCCAAGCCGATTTAGTTAAATTAACAGCGTATAGCCCGGCCCAAATTTGTAACATATTGCCATAACGATCTCTTAGCCAAAGATTTTCTTGATTAATACGATTATATAAAGTATGAGATAAAGTTAAAGACATCGCCGGATAAATATAAGCTAAAACTAAATTACTCGAACGATTAAACTTATAATCATTGATAAAGCCTGTATTAGACAGGCTAACTTCATTAGGTATCACTAATAAATCCCATTTTTTTAATTGTTCGTATTCACTGGAAGTGATATTTTGATAATATTTTAAAAAATAGTTAGCTAACTTAGGATAGGTATCTTTAGCTAAAGTTGGTGCTGGATAAAGCGCCACTAAACAAACCATAATAAGAAAAATTTTTTTATTTAAGGCTGGTTTCATAAAGCAACAATAAATCATCAACGTGCTTATCAAGCGTAAAATTCTTAACTGTTTTCATGGCCGCTTGACTAATTTTAGTTAGATCAATTTTATCTAGAGAATTTATTTTTTGTGCTAAAGCAGTACTATCATGAGCTGAATAAGAAAAACCATTAACCCCGTCAGTAATTAATTCAGCTAAACCACCACTTCTAGAAGCAATTACCACTTTGCCAAAAGCCAAAGCTTCTAACATAGAGAAAGGCATATTTTCCAGCCAGACCGAAGGAATAACCACGGTTTTAGCGCGCGCTAAAACCAAGGACATTTCAGCACCATTTAAATGACCTAAAAATTCTACCTGACGAGATAATTTTAAACGCTTAGCCATTTTTTTAAGTCGCTCTTCTTCTGGTCCAGTGCCAGCAATTTTTAAAAATGGTTTACTTTCTAATTTAGTTAAAGCTTCTAATAAAACTTCCACGCCTTTTTCCTCTGACAAACGACCAAAATATAATAAATAATCTTTAGTTTTATTTTCTAATTTAGGCGCTTGATCAATAAAATTATATAAAACAGTAATTAAATTACTGGGCACGCCAAAGCGCACACAAGTATCTTTCATAAAACGACTGGGGGCAATATAGCGTTTGATGCTTTTTTCATATAATTTAAAAACCTTATGATGAAAAAACATCTCTAAGCTAACTAACAAGCTAGCTAAATAAGAATCGCGAAAACATTTTTTCCAAAAACAACCAAAATAATGCGGCGCCGTGCCAGCGTAGCAAACAGCCCCTCGTGCATACAGCTGATAATTCGGGCTAATTAATTTATAATCATGTAAATGCATCACCACGGGAATTTTATTTTGTCGCGCGATGGCTAAAATCGAGGGTGAAAGCTGATGATAAATATTATGAAGATGAATAATGTCTGGCTTAAATTCCTTAACCAAGGCCTTAAATTTTCTTTTAGCTTCAAAGCTATAAAGTGTGCGACCGGCGCCAATTAACTTTTGCCAAAAATTACCTTCATTAAAACTAACGCGCGAGACAAAATATTTATCCCAGGGGCAAGGTATATTTTTCGGATGCTGCATAGAAAAAACCGCTACATCATGCCCGCGGCGTCTTAATTCATCAGTCACAGCTAAAAAATACTTTTCTGCCCCGCCTCGTAAATAATTAAATTTATTAACCTGAATAATCCTCATATTATTTAAGCAGTGAATGATAAACTAATTCATACTGACGCACCATATTAACGACATCAAAATTTTTAATAACTTTATTGGCTAAGTTTTTACCTAAGGTCCGGGCTTCGGCCTGATGCTCAATTAAATAATCAATTTTATGAGCTAATTGAGTAGCATCATTAGCAATAAATAATAAACCAGTTAAACCATCGTCAATAATTTCTGTTAGACCATCAACGGCTGAAGCAATGACTGGTAAGCTACTGGCTCCGGCTTCTAAGGCCGCAATGCCTAAACCTTCCCAGGCCGAGGGCGCAACAAAAATATCCAGTTGAGACAAAAACTCAGGAATATCATTAGTTAAGCCGGGTAAATAAACTTTATGGTTTAAGCCTAAATCATTAATCTCGGTTTGTAATTTATCCTTGAGCGGACCGGCGCCGGTAATCGTACAAGTAAAATCTTTAGTTTTTAATAAACTTAAAGCTTTAATTAAAACTGAAAAATTTTTCTGCTCTACTAAACGTCCGACAGCACCGATTTTTATTGGTAAAGTTTTAAAAATCTCTACTGACTTAAACCGTAAAACATCTAAACCATTATAAATAACTTTAATTTTATCAGGGGCTATTTTATAACGCTGACTAGCATCTTTAGCCACAGCTTGTGACACAGCAATAATTAAGGAGGCGGCTGAAGCAGTTAAACGCTTAAGCAGTTTTGTTAGCCCGCCCTCATCTTTATTTAAATTATGTTCAGTAGAAACTATCGGCACCTTTAAAAATCGACCGAAGAAACGACCATAAATATCACCACCTAAATGGGTATGAATTAAATCGGGTTGTGTAACCTTAAGCGCGCGCCACAATTTTACTAGATTAAACAAATCAAATTTACCTTTTTTCTCTAAGATAATTAATTCGGCGCCAGCTTGTCTTATTTCCTCAGCCCAAACGCCGCCGCGCACAAAACAAATCACAGTTAAAGAAAAAATTTCTTTGTCAGCTCGTTTAACAATATCTAGCAGCAGCCGCTCAGCGCCACCCATGTCTAAGGTAGGAATAATATGAACAATGTGAAATTTTTTGGTCATAAACTACTTTTTCTTAGTCGTAAAAATATTCATAGTAACTAAAGCTAAAGCAATCGGTAGCCATAATTTACCTTTATAATAAGACGTATTAAAAAGTTGAAACACAAAACCAGCTAAAGCACCTAAAGATAAAAGCAAAGCCAAGTGAAATTCTTTTCTACCTTTTAAATACACCACGCCTTTATGTAAACTCCAAAAAATTGCTAAACAAAAAGCCGCAAAACTAAAAATACCTAAAGCACCATTTTCAGCTAAAATTTTCTGTCCGACGCCGTGCGAATCAAGTGGATCGCCGTACTTAGCACGAAAACGAATATTTTCTTCTACTAAACGATAAAAAATACCTGAACCCTGGCCCAAGAATGGTTCTTGTTGCCAAGCTTTAACTGCAATCTGACTTAAGAGCCAGCGATTTTCTGTTGAACTAACACCAATTGAAAATTGACCCTGCAATTTAACCATGTAAAAAGCTAGCGGGATAATAAAAATTAAAGACAGAAGAGCCGGAATAATATAGCGACGCTGAAATTCTTTAGTTTCATAAATAAAATATAAACCAAAGCCAATGGCCAAACCAAGCCAAGCCGCACGCGAAAAAGTTCCTAAAGCTACTAACGCCAAACCAATAGCTAACAGAATAATTAATTTATTACGCAAAACTTTGCCTGGCCAATAGCGCAAAGCCAAAACAAAAAAAACAGCAATAATTAAAAACTCAGCAATCAAATTTTGATTTTGACCAATGGGGTAAATATTAAAAATTTGTAAGGGTTGAATACGAACAAAAGTATTTTGCCAATCTTGTAATAATAATGAAATCAAACCCATAACAGCCACAACTGAGGCGGAAGTAACTAATAAGCGCAAGCTAATGCGTAGGCGTTCTGGAGTTTTAATAATATTAAATGGCACCACTAAATAAGCTAAGTAAAAAAATAAAATCCAGCGCACTGTATACCACAGACTTTCTCCTGGATAACGCCCTAATAAACTAGAGACTAAACCAATGGCTAAGAAAATAGAAAAATATTTAACAAACGGTAAAACAATTTTTACTTTAGCTTGAGAATTAAATAATTTGTCTAACAAGGATCTAAATAAAAAACCTCCCAAAGAAATAACTGCCACCAAATCAACCGCTGGAATAATTAAACCCTTAACATAAAAATCCCAACTAATTAAAGGCAGAGCCAAGATGGTTAAATAAAGCCCTAGTTGAGGAAAAAGCGTGAACGCCGCAAATAAGCAAGCTGACGCACTAAGGAAAATAGCGCCGTGCTCGCTCACCACTTGGGATAAGATTAAGAGCGCTATGCCAGCAATAGCTAAACTAGCCACAATCACCTTGCCAGGTTCAATAAAATTATAATGTTTTTTAGCCATTATCATACTTATAATAAACCATAAAAATAGTTCAAAGTCAAAAAAAGAAGAGGTAACTTTTAGTTACCTCTAATTCTGATTTAAATGCTTTAGTGCCACCCACGATTTACCCTTTCCGCAAGATAAAAAATAATCAGAAAAAATTTCTATTTGCGACGAAATTTTAATAATTCATCGGTTTCTTAATTACCAAAGTTAAAACGAATATTGTTATTTACTTTAACTCTGATGTTAAACCCTTTATCCTTTCCGGTTTGACCGTTGTCTATAATGTCTTCATCGCAGAAAACATCAAAGCCTTCTAAAGCACCGGGTAGCCAAGTTTCTTTGTCAACCTGTGCATAGATAGTTACGGTTTTACCGACCTTGAGATTTTTTGTAGTCTTAAGAACATAATATCTTGGTGCAGATGGATTATTTGGGTCGCCATATAGCTTAGCTTCCTTCATAACCCAATTAGTAACCGAACCGCCGATCATGATACTTTCGACCGGTTGTCTGGAGCACAAATCAATTATGTCTTCCCTAAAGTAAACTCCTTCAGGGCAGGCGCCATAAAGGGAGTCATACGGGACCTGGGCAAAAGCCGGAATTGATATTAGTAATAAAAAGAGCAATAAAAATAATTTTTTCAATGTTTTATCTCCTATTTAATTTATATTTCTTATTTTTAATACTTCATCTTAATATAAAACAAATAATTTGTCAAGAGTATGTAAAAAATACGAAAAAAGGAAGGCACCGAAGTGACTTCCTATTTCTATAATCATATAATCTAATATTAAAGTGCGTAATCACTGGCTACTGCAAGTGCGTTGGTTTTAACTCCTTCGTGGGGGTAAAAAAACACTGTCTTGTAATACCAGAAGCAGAACAAAATATTGTCATTAACATCAGATACCGGACCAGACGAATTGTCGAATGTATAATATTCTTTATCATCAAACTTCTTTACTATCACATCCATCCATCTCCAGCGGTCCTTTTTATCCTTGCTGAAATAGCCTGCAATTTTTATTTGAGCCGGATTTTTCTTTATATTGCCGGCGTCAATTAATCCTTTCAAGCAGTAATAAGTACCCGTTTTCGTAACACCCCAGTCTCCTTTTATATCATCTTTTAAATCATATTTGGAAACATTGAAGTTATATCCGCCCTGTCCGTTTTTATAAACTCCGGTTGGTTGTGGGCCGCCGGGATAATAATCCGGTTCTGATGGATTTACTTTATCGCCTGAATTTTCAAGTTTTTCCGGAGCGATATCACTTTCGCTTACCTGGTTTTTTGTTGTTACCTGCTGCGAAACCGGAATTTGCTGATTATCTGTACCACTGCCTCTTCCGATGACAATAGCCAGAATAACAACTACCACAGCAATTAAAGCTATGGTAATCCATGTTTTGTTTTTTTTAAACATTTTTTATCTCCTGTTTTTTATTTTTTTAAATGTTTTTGTTAATTAAAAGAAAATTGATTTTGCCAGCTGAACAGCGTCAACACTAAACTTAATGGTTGTATAGCTACCTCTTTGGCTCCTGTCGTGTGGCTTCATACTGTGGGTCAAAAGAAATTGACCAACTTTATAATACTTATTATGAATCTCTATAAATGCTCCGGGTGAATACCAGTCCTGGGGACCAGCTGAAAAATGCTGGTAGCCAAGATTAAGTCCCATGTGCATTCCGAGGTTGTCGGTCAGATAAAACATCAGCATTGTCTGCTGAAATTCGCAACCGATTGTTTCCTTATCCCAGATTTCTCTCTTAGCAACCTGGCCCTGATAAAGAGCAGATTGCCTAGTTGACAAAGGCCTTTTCCAAAAGAAAGAAAAATTACTTCTGGAAAAAAATGTCTTATCTTTTGCACGGGTTAAATCAATCCAGCCTGTGACCGACATTAGAATATCTGTCTGGCGCCATTCGAAAAGACCAGATGTTCCATTTTCAATTTCCTGCGTAACACCAAAGTTGAAAACAAAAGCGTTCCAACCCGGTTTGTTACGAGTCATTGCAAAAGAAATACCTCCGCCGATTTGTTGAACCTTAATATCAGTGGTCAAATCTTTTTTTTCATCTATCTTAATTTGATATTGACCACCTTCGGCATATAACCCCCAGGTTTTTGTATTCTGGTTTAGTTTGTCAAAAACGTTTGGGTTCTGTCTGACTACGACGTAAAAATTTCCACCGTTAACTTCAAAAGGAATATTTTTTAAGTGGACGTACCCTAGATAACCTTCATATTGACTTACTGGGTACCAATATTTCATATTGTCTTCTGAGTTGAGGTTATTAAGTTTTTTATACTTATAATTAACCTTTACTTCCTTAACCTCCTCCTTAGAGGTGTTTAGGAAAACCTGCTTCTCAGAACTTGTAACAACCGAATCCTTAGTTTCGACGGTTTCGGTCCTCTGTTGAACTTCTTCCTGTTTTTCTTTTTTCTGCTCAACATATTGAGCAAATAAAGAAGAAACAAAGAAGAAAAAGAATAAAACGATTAATAAATTTTTCAATTTAAATTCTCCTATTTTATTATTTATAATTTTGTTTATTTTTTTGTCAAAAAACTTTTATTTACTACTATTTTCTGATTTTTCTTTAATCCACAATCCTACCATGAAGTTTGATACTTGTCAAGCTTTATGGTAGATTTATAAACTAAAAGTTATTTAAGGATGTTTTTTATGTTAGCTTGGCGAATAATTTCCTCAGTTGACATATCAACTAACTCATCATTATAACCGCCCTCACCAATTAAATCATTTTGCTTAATTAAATTATTAGGCGAGTAAACTGCTTTTTGACCATAGTAGTTTCCATTAAAAAAACTATTTTGGGGGGTTAAATAAACATAAACCAAACCAGCAATAAAACCTAAAATAATTGCCAAACCAATTGTTAAAGGAATATTTGGTTTAACTGGAAAACTAGAAGTAATTGGTTGGTCAATTAACCTAACCTTAACTGCCTCGCCTGAACCATGATAGGCAGTATGTTGAGTCATTAACACATGGTTAATTGCGCGATCAATTTTTTCGGCTTGCGCACGATTAGGATGATAAACAGTAATGGCAATAATACCAGAATCATTAATGCTTTTAGCATTAATAGTTTTTTCCCATTGCTTCATTTGTTCTTTTGGTGTCTCACCAAAATAGCTAGCATTAATTTCAAAACCAGTTTCTAATACTTTAGTAAAAAAAGAATTAGAAGATACCACGCTAGCTAATACGCTAGATAGGTATTCGTTTGATTTAGAAGCTGTATAAGCGTCAACTGTTTTATTGTATTCCTGCACAACTAACAATTGAGACTTAGAGCTATATTTAAAGCGTTGCACCGCAACCACGCCAATACCCAATAATATAAAAATCGCAATAATACCAAAGATGGTTTTGCGTTTGCGGGCCACTAAATTTATAAAATCATGAAATTCCATATCTATTAATTTTTATGAATATGCTCAATACTATAGCATATAATCAAAAATATGTCAATATATTAAGAAAAACCCCTTTTTTGACTAAAAATCAGCCCCTCACCCAACCCCTTAAAATTTCCTATGTCATCACCTAGACTTTATTTTTGCCATTCCTTGACCTGCTTTGTGTCATTCCCCGGCTTATTCTTTGTATTATTCATAAACTTGTTTTGCGTCATGTCCTGACTTATTCTTTGTATTATTCATAAAATTGTTTTGTGTCATTCCCCGGTTTGATCTTTTTGTTATTTTTTAACTTATCCTGTGTCATTCCCCGGCCTGCCTGCCGGCAGGCAGGCTTGGCCGGGGAATCTAAGGTCTATTTATATAAATCATTGTACAAATCTTGCCAAGATGGGTTAATTTTATTAATTAAATTTAATTTCCATTGTCTAGACCATTTCTTTAGTCTTTTTTCTCTTTGTATGGCCATGCCTATTTCTCCATAGATTTCATAATAAACTA